>CAYPFV010000194.1:0-4005 GCA_964410015.1 uncultured Bacteroidales bacterium | reverse complement strand
ACAAAAAGTGGATAAGGTTCAGCACCTTCAACGCATCTCCAGTAATCTTCGGAAAATTCCTGGCTGGGTGCAGCATTTCTGAACACACTCCATACCCTTCCTTCGCAAAGCAACAATGACTCAGGAGTAAGTGGATTGTAGATATCGGCAAAACTAAACTCATCTTTGGATTGTCTTTTACCAAACCAACCCATTTCACGGGCAAAATCAACCACATCGTCCGACCACATCCAGTTTTCAGTATCGTCCCAGTCAATTTGTCTGATGCGGGCCTGGTTGGCATGGGCAGCAATATATCCTTCAGGCACACGTGCAGCAACCCAAACGGCACCCTCGCCATGAGATCCCTTGCCAATGAAATCCATCACCCAAACTTCGTTTTTATCGGCAATGGAAAAAGATTCACCGGAGCTATTGTACCCATATTCATCAACCAGGCTGGTCATGATCTCAATGGCTTCGCGGGCTGTTTTGGCTCGCTGCAGAGCCAGATACATTAACGAACCATAATCGATGATCCCGTTGGGTTCAGATAATTCCTCCCGTCCACCAAAAGTGGTCTCGCCAATGGCAACCTGATATTCGTTCATATTACCAATAACTTTGTAGGTACGTTCCACCTGTGCAATTTTGCCAAGGAAATCACCTGAATCCCAGGAATATATCTCAATAGAATCGGTGGGATCCTGTTCACCACCAGGATAAAAATAAAGTGGATCCATAAATCCACCTGCATCAGCAAGGTAGCTGATCATAACACTACCGTCAGCACTGGCACCCTTAGATACAAGCACATTGGTACAGGCAAAAATACTGTTGTAAGAAACAACACTAATAAGCAGTGCAAATAAAACCTTTAAGTGAATTTGTCTCGTCATAAAATTGAAATGTTTGTTGAAAATTAAAATATTGATTTACTTGTTTGTGGACAAAAATAGAAATAAATTTTTCTGAAAGAAGATAAATCGACATTTGGATTTTTTTTTTCGGGTAGAACAAGGTAAAAAAGCAAGCAAGTCGTAATTTTAAATAAAAAATACCGACAACTTAGAAGGATATATAAAAAGAGAAAACGAAATTTGTGTTCCCGAAAGCAAAGCAAGAATATATTATTACCCAATAACTTATCACAAAGTAAACTATAGTATTGATAATTTTAAACGAACAAACATGAAAACAATTGTTTACAGTTTTTTGGCAGTGCTCATTTTTTCATGTGCTGAGCCAACAAGAGAGATCACAAATTATTCTATTGAGGATTTTTATGAGAATACAAGGGTTTCAGGCGGTATATTTTCACCAGATGAGACCAAACTACTGGTAAGTAGCGATCAGTCAGGCATTTTCAATGTTTATGATATTGATATTGCAACGGGCTAAAAAACCCAGGTCACCCATTCAACAGTAGAATCTTATTTTGCAAGAGGATACTGGCCGGCAACAGGAGAGGTAATTTACACCGCAGATCAGGGAGGAAATGAGATCAGTCATATTTATTTGCTGAAAGATGACGGAACGAAGGTGGATCTTACCCCAGGGGAAAAAGAAAATGCTGCTTTTGCTGGTTTTTCTCAGGATGATCAATATATCTAGTACAGATCAAACCGCCGCGACTCAAGGTTTTTTGACTTTTATAAAATGAATGTTGAAACCTTTGAAGATGAAATATTATATCAAAATAACGACGGATTGAATCTGACCGGAATGTCGGAGGATGAGAATTGGGTAGCACTGCAAAGAACAATTACCACCAGCGAAAACGAGCTGATGCTCAAAAATCTTAAAACCGGTGAAACAATTGAAATATCTTCGGATGATGAACCGGGAAGTTACAATGCATCAGGTTTCAGCAAAGACAATAACTATTTTTATTACATAACTGATGCAGGTGATGAATTTGCATATCTTGTTGAGTATGATATGAATTTGGGCGACAGCAAAGTTCTTTACGAAACCAATTGGGATGTAATGTACAGTTATCTCAGTGAAAATGAAAAATACAGGGTAATTGGAATCAACGAAGATGGTAAGAACAACCTGATCATTAAAGATAATGAAACTGGTGAGGATGTTGATTTTCCTGATATCCCCGATGGAGATGTGCTGGGAGTAAACTTTTCTGAAAGTGAGAAGTTGATGAGACTCACAGTAGGAACAAGTAAATCACCTGCCAATATTTATGTTTATAATTTTGAAACCAGCGACTTAAAGAAACTCACTGATGTTCTGAATCCGGAGATCAACCCTGATGATTTGGTTGCAGCAGAGGTGGTCAGATACAAATCTTTTGACGGCGTTGAAATTCCTGCCATTTATTACAAACCACTTACTGCATCATCCAACAATAAAGTGCCTGCATTGGTATGGGTTCATGGTGGTCCTGGTGGTCAGTCAAGGGTTGGATATTTCTCACTTATCCAGTACCTTGTAAATCATGGTTATGCAGTATTGGCGGTAAACAACCGCGGCAGTAGTGGTTACGGAAAGACTTTCTACAAAATGGACGACCGCAATCATGGAGATGGCGATCTGAAGGATTGCATCTGGGGTAAAAAATGGTTGCAGGAGCAGGATTATATTGACGGAGAAAGAATCGGAATTATAGGGGGTAGTTATGGTGGTTATATTACCATGGCGGCTATGACCTTCCATCCTGATGAATTTCAGGTGGGTGTAAATATTTTTGGGGTTACCAACTGGCTGCGAACCTTGCGCTCTATTCCCTCCTGGTGGGAAGCCAACAGAAGAGCACTTTATAATGAACTGGGCGATCCTTATACAACCGATTCGGTGCGTCTGTATGAAATATCTCCATTATTCCATGCAGAAAACGTAAAAAACCCGATTATGGTGCTGCAGGGAGCAAATGACCCCCGGGTGCTGCAGGTAGAATCTGATGAGATTGTGGAAGCAGTGAGGGCAAATGATGTTTATGTTGAGTATGTGCTTTTTGAGGATGAAGGACATGGTTTCAGAAAGAAAGAAAATGAAATTGAAGGGTATGGAAAAATCCTGGAGTTTCTGAATACCTATCTGAAAGGTGAATCAGAAACAACCGCTTTACAGAAATAATAATAAATGTTTTTATCAGGAAAACCGGCAATAATTCAATATTGCCGGTTTTTTATTTTTCAAATATCACAAAACCGTTCCGTTACAATTGTTAACTTTCACTATTATTGTAGTTATGTTTTAAATTTGAAAAATATGATTGAATTCGAGCAGGTAAGCTTAAAATATGGTGATAAAATCATCTTCAATGATCTGACCTTTAAGGTAAACAAGGGAGAACATGTTTGCATCAGGGGTACCTCAGGCAGTGGAAAAACATCACTGCTCAGAATGTTGCAGGGTTATATTTTACCAGATAAAGGAACATTAAGGATAAATGGTCATAAGATAACCCCATCACACATAAAGGCAACAAGATTAAAAATTGCTTATCTGCCACAAAATGTGCATCTCCCTGTAAAAAATCTTGAAGAATTGGTTCATCTTCTGGTTCCATCAGACAGCATGAAATCCATGATCCATGAAATTTCATTATTACTTGAGAAAAGCGGATTGTCAGATAATTATCTGACAGAAAGCTTTGACAACATTAGCGGTGGAGAAAAACAAAGATGTCTTTTGTCATTCTGTATTGCTCTTCCGCGCTCTGTATTACTCTTAGACGAGCCCACCTCATCACTTGATGAGAAAAATACAAAAATAATCAATCAAATCATTTCAAATCTTGAGCACAAAACCATTCTATCCGCTTCTCACGATCCGTTCTGGGTTTCAAATTGTAAGAGAGTGATCAGATTGTCTGAGAACGGTTTAAAAAATGCTGAAAATGAGTGAAATAACCAACATATCTATTCCCGATCTTGCCATCGGGATATCTATACTTATCATCCCCATATGGGTATTTCTCTATTACCGAACCGGACTGGTAAAGGCTATGCTTATCAGTTTGGGAAGAATGATTGTACAGTTAACCCTGGTGGCCATGTATCTTGA
>CAYPFV010000193.1:0-4771 GCA_964410015.1 uncultured Bacteroidales bacterium | reverse complement strand
TTTCGTGGCATGGACAAAAATACAAAACCGGAGTTTGGGCGAGCTCCATCTGACCGAATTAATCAAATTATAAACAGATGAAAACATCTGGATTTATCTACTTTTTTGAGATAAATGTTTCAGAAAAATATTTCATATACTATAGATATGAATAAGGGAACGGAATATGGACAGTGTAAGCAACGATGACCCTTTGAAATGAAAAACGATTGTGCAGGTGATGATGAAAATATGCTGCTCTTAATGACCTATTAGACTATCCCCGTTAATAAAAGAATGGAAATAGTTGACCCTTAGGGGGACTAATAAACAATAAAAAAAACGCAACCAGTTGATTATGTTCTGATTGCGTTTTATGTGTGTCGGGGTGGCGGGATTCGAACCCACGACCTCTACGTCCCGAACGTAGCGCGCTACCGGACTGCGCTACACCCCGTTTTCTTATATGTAAATGTTGAATAAATTTGTACCTTGTAAAATAATCATCTTAATATTTATCGTTTTTTTTTTAGGGTTGAACCTTTAAAAAAATACTTTGTTTAATATCTGCAAATAACTATTAAACAAAATATCTTTTTACCTATGCAAAATTAAAGATTTATACCTGTATTCCTAAACATAAATTCAACACAGCAAAACTTTTTATACTTTTGTTGTACTTCAACATGATATGCAGATCTGGTAAGCAAAGATCATCCGCAATAGTAAAGGGAGTAAATAATTGCAAATCAAGCAAAAATAAATATTAAAAACACATATCAAAAATGATTCACATAACCCGCAGGGAAACTTTTAATGCAGCACACCGTTTGTACCGCCCCGAATGGGATGATGAGAAAAACCTGCAGGTTTTCGGAAAATGCTCCAACCCCAATTGGCATGGACACAACTACGTTTTGTATGTAACCGTAAAAGGCAACATTGATCCTGAAACTGGTTTTTTGATCAATCTTAAAGACCTCAGCGCCTTGATCCAACAAAAAGTAATTGAAAAGCTAGACCATAAGAACATGAATATAGAGGTTGATTTTATGAAAGACCGAATGGCATCTACTGAAAATCTGGCTATTGCTATTTGGGAACAACTTGAGGAAGGTATCCTTAAACTGGGTGCAAAACTTCATTGTGTAAAAGTAGCAGAAACAGAAAAAAATTCTGCCGAATATTACGGAAATTAATTCACTAAACAATAATTTAATTATGCCAGCAGAAATAAACAGACAAATGGTATTGGAAAATTCAATGGACGGATACGAGAAAATTGATCAGTACAATCAGGAAAAAATAAAAGACCTTTCACATCATTATTATAATGTACTGGAACTGATCGGAGAAGATCCTACCCGCGAAGGTCTGGAGAAAACACCGGAAAGGGTGGCCAAAGCCATGCAGTTTCTTACCCATGGATACGACCTTGATCCTGCCGAAATATTGCGCTCTGCCATGTTTAAAGAAGATTACCGGCAAATGGTGCTGGTAAAAGACATCGAAATATACTCTATGTGCGAACACCATATGCTTCCCTTTATTGGAAAAGCTCATGTTGCTTACATTCCTAATGGTCATATTGTTGGATTAAGCAAAATACCCAGGGTAGTAGATGCTTATGCCCGCCGGCTGCAGGTGCAGGAAAGACTTACCACCCAGATCAAGAATTGCATACAGGATACTCTGAAACCCATGGGGGTGGCGGTAGTAATTGAAGCACATCACATGTGCATGATGATGCGGGGTATCCAAAAGCAGAATTCGGTAACCACCACTTCTGATTTCACAGGTGCCTTTTTGGCCGAAAAAACAAGAGCTGAATTTATTCACCTGGTAGGATCAAACTTACATTAAAAAAAATTTATTACCACTTGCCATGGTTTCCCGGTCTTCGACTTTTTGTTTCAGACCGGGATTTTTTTGCTGTATTGATCCACAAATTGACAAAGATAGACTCCACAGATGGACACAGATTGTTTTCACAGATGCACACAAATAAATTTCACAGATGGACACGGATATAAATGATGATATCGGGCAAGATTAAATGCTTTTTGATTCATGTAATCATCAAAAGGTGTTTTTTTGTTTTCTGAACAAAAAACGGTCAGCCTTATTTAGGCATGGTCAATGGTCAAAACTCCAAACCCAAACCCCCAAAGTCCCTTCTTGAAGGATTCATATTGCCATACCTTTCCAATTGAAACAAAATACCTAAATTTGCGGAAGTTTTCACGATGATAACAAAATGCATCCTACAGTCAAAAATTTGATGAACGGTTTGTTTTGATGCAGGGATGCAGCATCAAACAGCCAAAAATAAATAAGACAATGAAGACAGCATATGTTTTTCCCGGACAGGGAGCGCAGTTTCCCGGAATGGGCAAGGATTTGTACGATAAGTCGGCAAAAGGCAAGGAATTATTCGAAAAAGCAAATAAAATTCTCAACTTCCGTATTACCAACCTGATGTTTGAAGGGAGTGACGAGGATCTGAGGCAGACAAATGTAACCCAACCTGCTATCTTTCTGCACTCAGTGATTCTGGCAGATAGTCTGCATAATTTCTCGCCCGATATGGTTGCGGGGCACTCACTGGGCGAATTCTCAGCCCTGGTTGCCGCCCATGCTCTTAATTTTGAGGATGGATTGGTTCTTGTAAGCAAACGCGCCGCTGCTATGCAGAAAGCATGCGAAGCAGAACCATCTGCCATGGCCGCCATCATTGGTCTGGAAGATCAGAAAGTAGAAGAAATCTGTGCTGCTATTGATGATGTGGTTGTACCTGCCAATTATAATAGCCCAGGGCAATTGGTGATCTCCGGTTCCACGAAAGGCATTGACATTGCCTGCGAAAAACTAAAAGCGGCGGGCGCCAAACGGGCTCTTCCCCTAAAAGTTGGAGGTGCTTTCCATTCTCCTTTGATGGAACCTGCGCGCGTAGAGCTTGCGCGTGCCATCAGCGAAACATCCTTTAACACGCCCATTTGTCCGGTTTATCAGAATGCAACAGCACTTGCTGTAACCGAACCCGAACAAATCAAGGAAAACCTGATCGCGCAACTTACCTCACCGGTAAAATGGACACAAACCATGCTCAACATGATAGAAGACGGCGCTACCAAATTTATTGAGGTAGGTCCTGGCAAAGTTTTACAGGGTTTGATAAAAAAAACTGACAGAAACATGGAAGCCCTCAGCGCCTGAAAAAATTGAACGGGTAGAAAGGAATCTGCCTGTAATCCTATTCTTTTGTATAACTTTGCAGTCCGGTTTTTTTGCCGTGCTTTTTGGGGAATTTTAGTTTGCCGGAAACTCACCCCGTTAAATTGTATCCTATGGTATATATTTTATTTATTGTTGGTTTTGTTTTTCTTATTTACGGTGCCAACTTTCTGGTTGATGGAGCGGCATCGCTTGCAAAGAAGTTTAAGATATCAAATATTGTTATTGGGTTGACTATTGTGGCGTTGGGCACTTCCAGCCCGGAACTGGTGGTAAACCTGATTGCCAGTTTTCAGGACAGTGAAGATGTGGCTCTGGGAAATATACTGGGGAGTAATATCTCCAATATTCTGCTTATTCTGGGAGTATCTTCCCTTATTTTCCCCCTTACGGTAAACAACAATACCCTGTGGAAAGAGGTTCCCCTGAGCTTATTAGCGGCATTGGTATTGGCAATTACATCCAACGATATAATCCTTGATGGTCATGGCGCTTCTTTCATCACCCGGAGCGATGGTGTTATCCTGATCCTTTTCTTTCTTCTTTTTATGTATTATGCTTTCAGTATTGCCAAAAAGGCAGATAATCAGGACTTTAATATCAAAACTTTTACCGTAAAAAGATCAGTTATCATGGTTTTGGCTGGCATTACCGGTCTTATTTTAGGAGGAAACTGGATTGTAGACGGCGCGGTGAAAATTGCCAGTTATCTGGGAATGAGTGAATCGGTAATTAGTCTCACGATTATTGCCATTGGTACCTCACTGCCTGAGTTGGCTACCTGTGTGGTAGCAGCAATTAAAAAGAATTCTGATATTGTTATTGGGAATGTAATAGGGTCCAATATCTTCAATGTATTTTTTGTGTTGGGTGTAAGTGCTGTGATAAAACCTCTTCCTTTTAACCCTGATCTCAACTTTGATGTGATTGCAGGCATTATTGCCGTTTTTCTGCTATTCGCTTTTCTGCTTATGCCCCGTAAGAAATTACTGGAACGCTGGCAGGGAGGAATTTTATTGATCCTGTATGTGTCTTATATAGTCGTTTTGATTATAAAATAAAAAGAAAACAGAGGAATAACCGAGAGCAAAAGAGAAAAAAACAGACTAATGTTAAAAAATATTTTTCAGCACCTGATCCATTTGGGTGCTGATTTTTTTTGCTTCGGAAGCAGCAGCCTGTGCAAAATCTTCTTTTTGAGAGGCAAAAATAATACTGCGTGAAGCGTTTACCAGCAAACCACAGTCTTTGGTCAATAATTTTTCTGCAACTTCTTTCAGGTTACCGCCCTGAGCACCAATACCGGGTACCAGCAAAAAAGAATCGGGAGCAGCCTCTCTGATGTTAGCCAACAGTTCGGTTTGGGTAGCACCTGCCACAAACATCACATTATCTGATTTCTGCCATGATAAAGCCTTGTCGATGACCAGTTCGTAGAGCTTCTTCCAGTAACCGCATGATTTCATCCCCAGTTTATCAAGTAGTGTTGGAAGTTGTGGTTGTAATACCTGGAAATCTTCAGATCCCTGATTGGAGGTGAGGGCAAGAATGATGGTCC
>CAYPFV010000192.1:0-4800 GCA_964410015.1 uncultured Bacteroidales bacterium | reverse complement strand
GTTGTGATTTGCTTTCAATTGGTTCTTTGACGATATTTGCCACAACATACCCTGGTTTAATCGTCTGTGATTTAGTAGGTTATTGTGGTATTTAAGATCAAAAATTGTGGTAATAAAAATGCCTGTTGAGATATTCGACAGGCATTTTTTCATTTTTATCAGAATAATTCCAATTGCTGTGGGGTTTTAGGTCGATCTTTTTCTTTCGGTCCCCTGAAAAACTCCATCATGCCAAATTGCCGGTCTGTAAGGGTAAAAATAATTACCTCTCCTTTTGGGGGTAAAAAACTTTTTGCTCTTTTAATATGGACATCTGCATTTTCTCTGCTGGCACAGTGGCGGGTATAAATAGAGTATTGCAGCATTGTAAAACCATCTTTCATCAGATTTTTTCTGAAACGGGCATAGTCCTTCCGTTCTTTTTTTGTTTCGGTAGGCAGATCAAAAAATACGAAAACCCACATAATACGGTATTGGTTAAGTCTGTCTAAGCTCGTTAATTCCACAATTCCGGATAATTGATTTTTTTCATATTTCCTTCAAAGCACTCCATTAAACTCGCGGTGGTGCGTTGCATGCCCACCATCAGCGGACTTGTTGCGTTTTTGATCTTTACATCCAATGTAGGTATCCGGAGCAAATGTGCCTTTGTTTCCTTGTCAAGAATAAAGGGTAATTCATCGGGATGGGAGTCCTTTATGAGATCGATAACCAGCAAATCAACCAATGGCCGATAAGGTTCCATGATATCATCGGCCAGGCAAAATGCATTGTACTTATTTCGATGGTGAATACCCAAAGCGGGTAAACATCCACTTGCTACCAGGCTTCTTGCCACGATTGCTCTCAATATGGCATACCCATAATTGAGTAGGTTATTGGGTGGATCTCCGTCCCGGTCTCTTGTAAGGTCTTTTTTATTGATGTATTCAAAAAAGCATTTCCAGTACCAGGCTGCTGCTCTTCCTTCCATGTTGACAGAATCACCGCTGCTTGTTTTTTGAGCCCACAGAAGAAGGTTTTCATTCTGAAATCCCAGTTGAGATAAAACCGCCGCCTGATTTCTAATTTTTGCCTGCACAGTTTGTTTCCATAATTGTTTTTTCAAAGGTTCGCTGGCTGCTATCTGGTGTTTTATTTTTTCAGTGTAAATATGATTCCCTGCCAGGGGAAGAATTAACCCATTGGGGATATGGCGGCAATCACACCATAAGACCGCTGCATTATTTTCAATTAGTGCATTGACCAGTCCCTGTGTTATGGTGATTTGAGAATGATCCAATATCATTATTCCAATATCTTCAATAGGTATGGAAGATCCTTCTGTTGCTTCTTTTCCTTTTTTTATGACTAATTGTTTGGTACTTAAAGAAAGATATGATTTTGATCCCAAATAGATTGTTCGTTTAATCATGATGATTTTAAAGATAAATATTACCCAGGTTATCGAAATTGATTTTTAAACAAGATTTTTTTATCATCTCATCTTGCAGTGATTTTTCAGCTTTATTCAGAGATCCAAATTCCACTTTTTCAATTACTGGCTTTGATACATTATGTGGTACAAAAAAGCATTGTTTGCCAGAAGAACTTACCATTTTGTAAATCCTTTTGGAAATCCTTAATCTATCATTTTCCCAATCAATTAATCTTATATTTTCATCAGGTTCAGGAACATAAACCAGATCATTAGGGCTAATAGTGAAATGTTTATATCCTTCACGGGGTTTAACTATGGGTAAATTATTCATTTTAGCGGCAACTACGTCACCGAAACCGAGGGTTTCATAATCACGTTCTCCGGTTACAACGTTTTCATAAATCACGAAGAAAAGATTGGTTCCTTTCGCTGCTTCAACCAATTGTCCTGGTCTTATTTCAAATTTATTTCCTATGGTTTCGTAGGTTGATATCTTGGTGATAGGGTGTCCTGCTTTCTTCCATAATTTCTCAAGCCCTTCGCCTGTAAATGCCAGTTTGGGTTTACCTTCAAAGTCGGCAAGATGTGAAAGCAATAGTTTTTTAATGCCTTTTTCTTTTTGAGTGTCGTACTCAGCTACTTTTTCAATGATCTTTTTTTCAGTAAAACTGTCATTGAGTGTTTCCCTGCTAACGGAAAACTCCTCAAAATACCAGATTTTAATTTTATTTCCTACAGGTTTGTTGTATTTATCGATTAATGGTGATTCCTTTATCTCTTTTTTTATCTTTTTTAAATCGCCTCCTGCTTCTTCTATTAGTTGTTTCAGACTTATTTTAATTCTTTTATCTGCAACAAAATCAACATTCCTGATCGCCTCATTTAAATTGACGCTTTTGTATTTTCGCAATTTAATCTTACCTGCTATTGTTTCTTTGTGCAAAGAGTTTTTTACAGAAAACAATCTGTCGTTTTTTTGAAGTACCAGTTTTTTGACCCACTTGCCATTTTCTTCAACATATTTAAAATGTTTGTTGATTCCTTTCGAAAGGATTCTGTTATTATTCTTGTGAGATACAATAATAGCATCCATCGCTTCAAATGCATCCGATACAAAACCTTTCCAGGGAAGTCTGAAATCTCTCGTCTTATCAGATTTTAGTAACTTCCTGAACTTATATTTTACAGAAGGATCTTTTTCTCCTTCCAGGGTGTTTAAATATTGCACGTGTTGGTTGGTAGTACAAGCAGTAATCAGGGCATCCAGTGCATGATGCCGGTGATCTATTCTTTTTTCATACCCTTGCAAATGGATTTTTCTTTGACCATCTTTATTTGTTTCTCTGATTATCAGTTTTTCTCCGGTTATATGTTCTAATCTTTCAAAACGGGGAATCAATAGTTTTTTCATCATTTCATTGAGACCCCATTTTTGTTTGAGTTCGTTGGTAATTTCACCCTGGCTAACTCTAATCTTATCTTTTTCCAGGAATTGAGATAAGTACTGGTTTACCTGGCGAATAATATACCTCGTGTCGTTTTTTTGGCGGTCAATAAATCCTTTTGGTATTTGATCTTCAAGTAAGTGTCTTCTCTTTTTACCGAAAAATATTTTGTTTACATGCGCTATATAATCTTCAGGTGGTATTAATTTTCCTATTGCGCTGCCTATTCTGATGTATTGCATTGCCGTTAGATTGCCCTTTTCCTTATTGGCCCACTCTTCCACAATAACTTTGTTGCCCAGGCTATCATCAAAATATCTTGATCTGGGAATTATATGCTCTACTTCGTAGGCACTGGTAAATAGTTTGGTGAGCATAATTGGTTTACCGGTGTAGGGAGAAACACAATTTTGTTCTATCCACATTTTGTACTTATCGATTTCTGCTTTTGTTGGTTCAATCTCTTTTTTAAATAATCTGTTTTCATTGTTGTATTTGTCAAAGTTTCCGTTTTCCTCCAACATTCTTAATTTTTCAATATCACCGGGAGATTCAGGATTACCAATTTTTAGTTCTCTTAGTATGGCGCTAATTCTAATTTTAATGTCTCTGTTTTTATCCCTTATTTTGCTAAGTTTTTCTCTTTCTTTGGCATTTCGATTCATATCTCTCGCCATTTCAACCCTAATTTCGTCGGGTTTTCCGTATTTTTTGAATACAGCCTTGGTAAGTTTTAATGTTTCACTTAAAACTTGTTCAACAATCGGGTTTCGCAAACTGTTTTGTTTAGGGAATACAATATCTTCAAGATTTTCTACCGGTTTTCCTTCCCGCTCACTATGCTTACCATACACAACATAACTGGCCAATGTTTCAGATAATCCCTGAAAATCCTCTTCCTTATCGAAGTGATTCAAGACTTTCCTTGTTTGGTCATTTATATCCGGATCAACTTCCCCATCAATAATTCTTTGTATTCTTTTTTGAGTCTTGACGTTCAGGTTTTCATACTTCCAATATTCACCACATTCCATTACTTGTATTAATTTCCTTAGAGCTTTTTGGGAATATGCGCCGTATTTTGATGAAAATGGAGGTAGGAGTGATAACTTATTGGATGTTTCAGTGTCAATTTCAAACCATCTTTGCAGCGTATTTGCTATTGATTGACTATCAGCAACTGAGTAAAATAGATGCCATAACTTTTCAAGTGTTTCCTGATCTTCAAGTAATTGCTCTCCTTTTTTAAAATCAAATCTTTTAAATGCTTTTCTGAAGAAGTGCTTTGTTTCATTTCCTGGAAACTCTGCTTCATCAGAGTAGTTTAGTCTGTATTTGCTTTTCGATAATTTCAAAATTGTTGTTAGTATTGTACTTGCCTTAATCTTTTCTCTACTATCAAATTCATGGAATAATTTCGCTTTTGTTTCATGAGTCAGGAATTCACTTGTTACATCAACATCCGCTTTTATTTTTCCATCAACTATTTTCTGAAGTTCAAGAATTTTTAAATTATGTATGGTTTTCCATATTCGAAAAACCTGAAATAACGGATGACTTACAGGAGCAACTTTCAGAAATACTGAGTATTCGTTATTGTTACTATCTGTCAGTTTTACGTTTTTCTTTTCAAACCGGCAGTCGCCAATTGATGACTTTTGTGATTTTAAATCTCTTTGATAGTAAATAATATCGTTAACAATTACATGAAAGAGATCGTTTGCCGTAATCTCTTTTTGCTTCTGAATATTGTGTTTATAGAGATTTTGTGATATTTCAGTCAGTTTAGATGTATTTGATAATTCAGGATGGTATTTTTTTTGGCAATCCCAAATTGCTTTCAATTCATCAATGAAAAATTGCCGGTCAAGCACTCTTTGTCTTACCCGGTAATTAGGATCATTTTTAATTTGTTCGAGGAAGTATTCACCTGTA
>CAYPFV010000191.1:0-4912 GCA_964410015.1 uncultured Bacteroidales bacterium | reverse complement strand
TCTCAATGAACTGTTTATGAAATATTTAAGAAATCGTATTTTCAAGTTGGGCTAAAACAGCAATTCCCAAAAAAAACAAGAATAAAACTGCCACCAGATATACCTGACAACAGATATCTGAGTACAAATAAAATGGCGGCACAAATGCCAGTTAATCCTTCCCCTTTTTTCTTTTCAAAATTTCCGGTAAAAATTATGGTAGTGGAAAAAACAGCAATTAAAAAACCCAATATTAGCAGGGTTTGTAATGCTGAAAATCCATACAAGGAGGTAAGTTCAGGAACAAATATACTCCAGGGATAAACTCCCCCCAGGCATAACATAATTACAAACGAGCAAATAATTGTGAGATATCTTTACATTTATCAAATCATGTTTTAGGGATTACAAACATCGCAATACATAGGTTCTTCTGTTACTTTCTTATCAGGAAACAGTATCTCTTTTTCATATTCACATTTCTTGCATTTCAACATTTGACTCAGGATTGAGTTGGTAGGTGTACCACAAACTTTACAGGGCAATCCTCTTTTTATTTCCTGAACTTCAAAACCCGGATATCCACATTCCGGACAGCGGGATTTCATTTTCTTAATCAAATGGTAAACAGCCTTTTCAATTATACGCATCCTGGTAGGATTGAGATGTGCGCGCATATCTGTTTCCACAAATACTCTGCCTTGCTTATCTTTAAGCGAGTCATAAACCACTCTTAACTGCTCCCGAGATTGTATTCCTTTGACCATTCCCTTCAGATCATTCTTACTTTTTTTCAGAATCAATGCATGAGAAGGAAAATCAGATTTTTCAGCAAATTCCAACAAATCATTCCATGACACTATATTCTTACCATCAAAATTGGTGTCAAAGCTTAACTCTCTGCCAACTAACGTGATGTCATTCTTTTTATCGTACAACATTACAAGTTCATCATCCGAAGGCAACATCATGAAAGAGGGATGTGGACCAAAAGAACCTTCACTGGCAAAGGCCATATCCAACTGTGTTTTTTCCATTCCCCACTCACATTTCTTTCGCAGAATAGTAATGGGGTCTTCTGTCCTTTCTACCTCGCCACTGAAAGTACCAAAACTGTCGGTATCAAAATCAGAAGGAACAACAGTATCGATAAAAAATTCCTGCTTTAAAACAGGGGCAATCACAAACTCTTTATGATGTTTGGTAGCAATCACTGCTTTGCGGTTCAGAAAAAAATCATCCATGATGATGAGAACTTTTAAAAATAAAACAAAAACCAGTATTTATAAAATATGAAAAATTTTTATGTGTGATTTTGATTGTTGCTGATTGTATGCGTTAAAACAAGTGTTAATCCTCCGGATACCTTTAAAAAATTACTATCCCGGTCTGCAAAAAGTGTGCTTGTACATAATATTATCCACATGATTGGAAACCTCAGTATAAACAACCAGACGCAAAAAACAGACAATAATGATTACCATCAATACCCGATAAACACTATGAATACATTTTGTTATACATCAGCAGCCATTTTATAAGCCAAGGTAATGGCAAAAATAATTTTTTTCCTGCGATATGGCATAGAAAACATAATTAGTGTCATCAGGAAAACACTTTTTTTATGTGTCTTTGGTAAGAAATCGTCAAAGACAAGGCTTTCGGAGTTTTTGAATATATGGAGTTCACTTTTCGTAAATGATCGGTTCATCTGGGTATCATTTGATTAATTCGGGCAGATGGAGCTCGCCAATAATGCCTGACACGTGGACATAATTTTCGGTTGAAATTATCATCCGCCCGGTGTCAATAATATTGTAGTGACTCGGTTCAAAAACGAGAATAACGCAGTATTTGGCGTTTTGCTGTAAAGACTAATTACAAAAAACAATCAGGTCATCTGCCCAATATAATTATCATACTCTACCCAATTATCTTTCCCTCTTCTTTTTCACCAGAATTAAATTTACCCTCGAAGTCCAAAATCTTGCAAAAGCTCTTTTGCTTAACTTTTCTTTGTATAAAAATATTTTTTTAAACTTTTATGAGCAAAAACTACTTACTTGTCTCTAAAAATAATTTATTTAATCATCCGGTCATGCATTCAGGCGATGAATGCATAACCTTTATTGCAAATGATTGACTCATCTGTTTGAAGACTATATTTTCTCAGAAAGAAAGTTTATTATTTTCAACAGGTTGTTCAGTTCATATTGAAAAATGAAAATAATTCGTGTTTTTATGAAGAAAACTCCTATTTTTGCCGCGAATTGCAAGCATTACAATTGTTTAGTAAATTGTATTTATTATTTCTGTACCTCTGAAAAAAAACATTAAATGGAAACTTTGACTGATCAAATGGCCAATGCTCACATATTAAATCAGTTTTGGCTTACTTTCCTGCTTGTGATAAGCATGGTATTGGTATCGCGTACATTTGTGGCGGGCACAAGGTATTCACCAATTCTGATCATAGTTGTTTTTGGTCTGATCATGGGATATGTGCTGGTAAATACTGGTATGGGCACGCCGGGTTTAGCAGAATTTCCCATCATCGATTTTACCAGTAAAGTTACCATTACCGCTTTGGTTGCTTCTTTTTTTGTTGGGGGACAAGAGATTAAAAAGATCATCAGTAAAAAAGAGATTGACAAAACCGATATTCTCATACAATCGAAAGAGGAAATTTTCCTGGGCACTAAGTTTACACAATTCATGTTTCTGATCCGTGCTTTTTTTGTGCTTATAGGCATAGAATCGGTCAAACGGGTAATTGTAGGGCATACCAACAACGAACCACTGGATAATTTCTATCCCTTATTGGGTTATCTGGGAGTTGTGGGTTCCATCATACTGATCGACTACCGGGCAAAGATCACCAATAAAGCGGTATATATCCGTAAAGGGATTGCTGAAACCGGAATGATATTGCTGATCCTGGTTGCATCCTGGCATATTGCCCAATGGATTCGTCCACATATAGCATTACCTGAGATTTTCTTTGCCATGATCTTGTCTGTTTCTTTGGGGATGATTTTTTCTGAGTGGAAATTTGGACCTACCATCAGAGCTTTGCTCTTTGCTGGTATACCCGTGGTGCTTGCTGCCAATTTTATGGTAGGAGGAAGTCGCATTGCAGATGCTTTCGGACTTACAGGGATGACTTCGGTGCTCACCTTTGGTTTTTTCGGGCAATTGCTATGGATGTTTGGAGGGTTAACCATCCTGATTTTACTGGCAAAGGCGAATAATATCAGAAACCTGGCACCCGGAATGGCAGGTTCGTTATCGCATTCGGGTCTTACGGGTGCCTGTACTGCCGGCGATCTGGGAACGGAAGCCCAGGTAAGGGCACCCATCATGATCAACATACCTTTCATCGGACATATTTTTGTTTTTTCGGTACTGGCAGCCAGTGCCACTTCGGGTAATCTGATTATACCCTATACTCTGACCATTGTTGCATCCGGAGTATTGCTTACCTGGTGGGCCATCATAATGCTTAGAAAATCTGACGGTCAGGATGCCAGAGAAATCCGTGGATTGATGGTTTTTTCTCTGGGATGGCAACTGATCGCTGTATTTGGCGGATTGCTTATTCTGAGCCTGGCGGGCATGGGTCTGAACGATGCGGTAATGGCCAATTCCAGTGCAATATCGCACTTTGGTTTGTTTGCTGCCATACAGGGAGGTATGTTTGGTGGCCAAGCCGCCGATCTTATTGCTTTTGTTTTTGCCATGCCCTTTCTGGTGCATCCTTTGGTTTTTGGTATCTTTGGCAAAACGGCAGAAAACAATGGTGTGATGCCAGTAAAAGTGGTCTTGTTCCTCACCCTTGTGGGAGTTATCGGAGTGGTTTATTCGTTGATGTTGATTTAGGAGATTTAGGGGGTGTGGGGTTAAGAGGATTTAACCGATCAGATCGCTGAGTATACGCAGAATTGGCAGAGGAAAATCTTTTTCAACCGCTTTGATGGTTTGTAATCGGTCAAAGGTTTTAGGTATTGTTGCGCCCTGAGCGGAGTCCAAGGGTTGATCCAACCAATGCAAAAAACCAAACAACCAAAGTGGGATTTTATTCTGAAAACCAAACTCAATATCATCTGCTGCCACGAATGAATACTCCACACCGGATATCTGATGATAAGCCTTATTCTTACCCCCAATCTCAAAAGTATATTTACCATCTGCAATAAAATCTCCTCTTGTGGGTATTTCCAGGGTGTGGTTGTAAAACATCTGGTTAATAAAAAATACCTCTCTGTATAATTCTTAGTTTGATATAAGAACCATCCTTTAAAAACCAGAAGGACATTCTCGCATTATCCTTAGGATCGGTCAGGAATGCTCGGGTTATGGTTTCTGAAGATGACCGCACTGTTCGTTCGGCAGCATTGGAATATCGTCGTTATTTCCGGGCTGATGATCGGGCTCCTGAAGGTGTTTTTGCTGGTGTGTATTCGAAATTTCGTACCGGAGAGGAGTTTACCATGGATTTGCCGCAGCATTTTCATCGATATAGTGCTCTGTTTGCCGGAGCAAACATAGGATATCAACTCCGGTTCCGTTTCCTTTTTGCTTCTGTATTTGCGGGATACGGAATGCCCATCTGGATGGAGGAAGAACATTCTTTAACAGGCACCGGTCTTACATTAAATGAGGGTCATGATCAGGATGTAAGGAAAGGATTAACCATTGGTTTTGGGTTTTGATGCAAAACTGTTCAATGACAGAACAAAAAAAACCGGCAACAATTCTTAAATTGTTACCGGTTGTTATGATGTGCTAAGTGTTCATTAATATCTGATTAAACCAGTGCATTCCCGTCCATTTCGGGAGATTTATCAACACCCATCATTTTGAGAATGGTTGGCGCCAGGTCGGCAAGTTTTCCGCCACCCTTTAATGTTTTGTAGTCGTTGTCGAGCAACCA
>CAYPFV010000190.1:0-5024 GCA_964410015.1 uncultured Bacteroidales bacterium | reverse complement strand
ATTAAAGTTGTAACATTCTAATAATCAATATTATAAAAATTATAAACAGATGAAAGTGTTATGATGAAACTGCTGTGCAGGTATTTTTATTACTGCTGTGTTTCTGTTTGGAAAAACATACTCGGTTCAGCTTTTGCATTCAATTTCTAAAATATAATGTGGTTATCAGATTGAATCCAAGTAAATTTTTGTTTATCTCACTTTATTCCCCTATCATTTCAGGGTTTCTTACGATTTCCTTACAAGCGAACTTTTTGGTTGTTAAACACTTTTATCCTTGATTTTCAGACTATTTTCCAAAAAAAATGTTTCCAAAAAACTTATTAAAATCATTAATGGCTTTCTGCCTTAAAAAAGTAGCAATTAGTCTGCCCCGGAAAAGTCTTTTTTAGTGAATTAGTGAAAATTTAATATTTTTATTTATTTGATTATCAGAGATGTGGATTAGTATTAATTTGTATAATTTGTAGACAATAAACTTTTTCAGAAATAAACTCATAGATTGAATCCTCTATAACAAAGTGGATTGTAAAAAAAAATCAGATTCAGAATTAAAACGATTCCATAGTTTTTGTTAAACTATGCTCCTTTATTTTAAATAAAAAAGAGTTAGAGACTATATTCCGTTTAAAAAGTCATACAGATCATCTTCGGCTTTCAGTTTGAGTTTCTTGCGCAGGCGCGACCGGCTGATATAAGAACTTGAGGGTTGTATGTTCATGATTTCGGCTATCTCTTTAGAGTTTAAACCGATCCTCAGATAGGCACATAATCTCAGATCGTTGCTCGAAAGAGAAGGAAATCGTTCTTTGAGTTTTTTGAAGAATTCCTGATGCAGTTCATCCATCTGTATTTCAAAAGTGTTGTCTTCCACGTTGATGTATGAATCGAGTAATCTTTGCATCTCATGCCATTGTCTTTTTGAAGGGGATGGATTCTTTTGTGCAGCATCACATTTTTCTTTCAGGGTAAGCAGCAGCCGGTTTTTTTCTTCATCTTCTCTTGCTTTGTTTGCCAATTCAATGGTTTTGTTCTTCAATTGCTGCTTTATCTGGTTATATTCTGCCTGCATACGTTTTTGCTCCAGTGCTATAATTTCCTGTTTGTGTTTTTCTTTTTGTTGTCTCAGCGAATCTTGCTCTCTGAGCAGCATCTTTTTTTTCTGCTTTTTCAGAGATATTTTCTGCCATCTGTAAATCAGGTAAATCAGCAAAGAGAATAAAAAGAGATAAACAACAAAGGCATACCATGCAAAATACCAGGGTGCCGCTATCCGAAAAGTTATTACAGGTTGTTCAATAACCACATCATGCACTTTGGCTCTTATATCAAGTTTGTATTCGCCGCGCTTGAGGTTTATGAATTCAAAGGTGTTGTTGGGCTCCCATTCGCTCCATGCCCCCTTTTCGTTTAATTTGAACTGATACAATACATCTTTCTGGTTGGGAACGATGCATTCAATGTGAAAATTATTGAGTTGATAGGGCACTTTATCACCCGGATGGAGTAACCGCCTCTCATGATTGCTGAAAGCTTCAAATTTGCGAAGTGCTAAAGAAAAACCTGCTGTTTGGAGGTGTTTTTTTGAAGATACGTGGTTTAATGCAAAACCATTGTAAACAGGATAAAATTCATAATCAGAATTGATTGCCACAGGGAGAGAAAAACCGGAGAGTTGTCCTTCCACCATCGGAAAAACATTGGATTCCTGTATTTGTGTAAACGTTTTTTCGGATGGATTATAGGTATACTGCCAGCGATCTGTGAATACATGCAATCCCTGTTCATCTTTTTGGATAAAGGCATCGTTTCCTTCAAAAATATCTGAGGTGAATATCAATCTTTCTGCCGGATTCAGATTCTGATCCAGATCAGCCCTGATGATGCCAAAGTTAGGAATGTTTACCCAAAGAATATTATCCTTTTCTACGATCAATTCGTTGCAGGAGCCCAGGATGGCATCCATTTTTTTCAGGAATGTCCATTTTCTGTTTTCTTTGTGAAAGATAGAAATACCATTGTAAGTGCCTGTAAGCAAATAATCTTTGTACGGAACAATACTCCAGACTCCCTCATGGTTGCTGAGTTTTTCAGGTGTGTTTCCCCTTATTGTAAATAACCCTTTGTCGTGCCCCATGAACAGTGTGTTGTTGATGTTTTCAAGGGTCCATACCTGTCCTTCTGTTCCCGGAATGAGTTGAAACCGGAATCTTTCACGGTTGTTGTTTAGTTCATCCCATTCTGAACGGTATAATCCCTGGTTGGTTCCCAGGTAAAAGGTATTGTCTTTTAACAGGGCAGTGTGCGCAGTACCATAATCTCCCAGATAGTCATAAAAGAATGTGAAATTGTTTTGCATATCTAAAACAGAAATACCATAATCCATACCCATCCATAATTTTCCTGCTGCGCTATAGTGCATAGACAATACGGTATTGCTGGGCAATCCTTTTTGCCGGTTTACATAATGAATGATATTGCCATCTTTATCTGCTATATACAATCCCTTCAGTACTGTTCCAAAAGCAAAACGGTTTTCATCAATTTGCTCAAAACTAAATACTTTGGCTGCCCGCAATTCTTTTGATAATTGATTGTTTAGGGGGGTTAGTACTCCATTGGCAAAAACATAAAGTCCCAGATCGCGGGTAACCAATACCCACTGATCTTCATGCGGGTATAACCCGGTTATCTCCGGATCGAATTGTTGGGGAAAATCCATTACTTTTTGGATGGAAAAATCGTCAAATACAAATAATCCCTGTGTTTCATCGACAAAATATACCTGGTCATTATACATGAAACTACCTGAAAAAGAAGAAGGTGCAGCAATTTTAACCAATTGCTCATTCTGATACACATACACATTGCGTGAGGAAACAAAAAGAATATCATCCTGCCATTGGTAAATTTGCCAAAATTCCTCACTGATATCAAAAGCATCTTCTTTGAAAGGATACAATGAAGTGTATTCAAATTCCATATATTTGTTTCTGTGCCAAACCCCAAAATCAAGGTCGGAACCAGTAAATATAACCGAATCGCTAACCACTAAAACAGAACGGGTAAAACCAATGCTCCCTTTGAAACTTTTCCACGTTTTACCATCATATTCCAAAAGACCACCATCAGAGGCGAAATAAACAATTCCATTAGGTGCGGAATTCATGTCCCATATTTTGCCTTTATCCTGATAATTTCCAGGCAGGTAATTCTGAAGCAAAGGAACCCCCTTCTCCGGTGAATTTTGCCCCATCACTGCAATTACACCGAAAAAAATTACAAATAATATTTTGGTAAATGGTTTCAAAGGATTATTCAATTACCCGTAAATAATTTTTCGCAATTTAGTGAAAATAATCAAGATGATACATTTTATTTGTGTTTAACTAAAACTCTCATTCAGAATGTTTTAACAGTGATCTGCGCGAACAATTAATAAACACCCCGGCAATTTTCTTTTAGATAAACGCTTATCCTGTCAACTTCATTGGCTCCCGGTGGAATTTCATCTGATTCAAGACCGGGGAATGAAAGCATATCTTTCCATTGTTGAATAGTAGTGCTGAAAAACCCGGAAGCCGCCGAATCGGCTTCATATACAATAATATCATATTTTTCACCTTTATCGCCACCAAACCGTGTAATAACCTGCCATTCGCCGTTTCTTTTGTACGATGTATTGGTATGGTCGGATTGAGGATAATACAAGCTGTCGCTGGGTTTCAACAAAACCCAGATATCTTTTTTGTGTGATTCAGGATAGACTCCATATGTTAAAATTCTGCATTTTACAGAGTCATTTTCAACCGGAGAAATGACCTGAACATCCTCTACCGGATACTCGATTTGACTTTTGTTTCCCAGTTCGGGTTTTTCAATTTGCCCTGGCTGGTTTGCTCCCATATAGGCGTATGCCCCGTAAAACAATAGCAAAATACCCAATAGTGCTATGGGGACTTTCAGTTTAATATCCATTAAATTCAGGGAGGCGCCACGAATTTTTATGCTATCAAATATGGCAATCATAAGAAGTATAGCACCAATAATGATTATAATGATTTCTGAGGACATCTTTTGTGAAATTTTAATGAATGTAAAAATACAAATGGATAGCGTAATGTAATGCAAAAGAATAAAAAAGCCGCCCACATTTGGACGGCTTTTCAAAATCATAACTACAATTACTGAACGATTAGTTGATTGATTTGAATAGTATCATTCTCTGTTTTTATTCTCATAAAGTAAACTCCACGATCCATGGTGTTGGTTTCAACTGATGAAGTGTTTTCCAATGATTGGATCAATTTTCCGGTAACATCAAAAACCTCAACCTGCTTTACCTGGGTGCCAAGTAAAATCATCTGGCCCGATCTAACCGGGTTGGGATACACTGTTAATTGATCCTGACTGATATCAGAGATAGATGTAGGCGTTTTATAGAAATACAAATTGTCCAGATAAATGGTTTCAGAACCTTCACCACCATCAAATTTTAGCTGGATCACATCTGCCAGATCAACGCCGTCGAAAGCGGTAAGAGGAATGTCATAACTAACCCATTCTCCTGGAGTAACAGGCAGAGCATATGCAACTTCAACGGGCCCTGTGCTGATGGTGAAAATATTTACGGCACTGGCATCATCTGTCCACATATCTACATGCAATGATTCCATTTGTGTTGCATCAATGGGCGTTGCAAATTCAATTCCCTGATAATTGAAACTGGCATATCTCAAGGTTGCATTTCCTTCAACCTCTATTGTAGAAGCAACGGTAGATTGCCCCCAGGCTGGGTTAAAGTCTGTATCTGGCACATTGGTGTAGGCATCACTGAAAACAGAAATTACATCATCAGCCTCGTTTGCAGGGGGAGCAGGTGCAGCGGTTGCAGGTCCATCGGTGGGTGTTCCATCGGATGGACCGAAGGTAATGTTATCAAAATAAATGATATTGTCCTGTTCACGTTCGTTATGATCAGGGAAGATGATGATCTGGTCGTACATTTCACCATCAGGGTTATT
>CAYPFV010000189.1:0-5038 GCA_964410015.1 uncultured Bacteroidales bacterium | reverse complement strand
ATGATTATAATGCGCGGCAAGTAAAGCATGCAGTCAGACTGTTGGCGAGCTCCATCTGACCGAATTAATCAAATTATAAACAGATGAAAGAAAGTACATGGTTTCTTCCGTCAGGTATGTTATACGTGCAATCGTAAACAGAGGATCGGGTTTGATGGACTTTGTATCCGAACTCAAGAGCATCCGTCCTGACTATTTCGTTGTAAATGAAGATGGCGACACACCAGACAAGAAGAATCTTTGCAGCAATCTCGACATCGAATATGTTGTTTTAAAACGGATTCCTGAAGAAGGATTACCTGCCCGTTCCGCCACTTCTATCCGAAATATCTGCACCATTCCTTATCGCATTGACCTGGCGGGAGGTTGGCTGGATCAACCCTATGTTTCAAAACATTTCCCGGGAAGGGTGCTGTCGGTGGCGGATACCTGATCATGATTGCCGGCAAACCCTTAACAAACGCATTCCGCATCAAGATAAGAAGAAAAGGGAAAGAAATTCAGAGAGAACATCCCGATCTGATGAGAGTAAGAATCTTCTACCTGCTTTTGATCAGTTTACCTTTAGAAGTTCTTCCATCTTCAAGCACCGCCTGAATCATATACATGCCAGCATCTAAAAATGATAAATTGATCTGGTTTGAACTGCCCTGGTTATCTGCAGAAAAAACAACTCTTCCATTCATATCAAACACCTGGAAAGAATCCAACTTGTTGCTGTTACCAAAATAATAAATACCCGATGGGGAAGGATTAGGATACAATTGTAAGGACGGAGAACTGGTTTTATTTGCCATTACAGGGTTGATCTCTTCGAAGGAGACATTGAAATTGGCAAGGAACGACATGTTGTTTACACCCCGGAAATATACCCTCACCGCATTAAAAGTATCAAACCAGTTATACATAAGGGGCACTTCAGAAATGTTTGTCTGATGAATCTCATTGATTCTGTCCAGGACGTAGTCATCGCCCATATCGTTTCGCGGAATGGCCATCTGTGATACCAATGTGTTGTCGTCTTCTTCCTCTGCAGACGACCTCATATACAAGGACATCAGTTCAGGTTCTATGATCCATGTATAATGAAACCATTTGTTGGTCTCGTTCCAGCGCCAGGGTTTATCTGATTTTTTGGTTGCCACGTTTATGGGATAATCGTCAGCAGAAGGTTGACCTGGAGCGCCACCACCCGCTTCAGAACTAAATCCGGGCATCCAATACCCAAAATCGTTGCTGCTTTCAAACTCTCCTTCAGGATCGTTACCACCTCCGTATAACTGAAAGCTGGGTGAACGATGAATATACTGATCATGTGATTCGGGAACCGGTTCCGGATTGCGTAAGCGCATGTTGTATTTTGGGCGACCAAAAGGTGCTTCCAATTCAAGGTCTTCGATATCACCTGCCTGAGGACCATCTTCAGGATATTCATCAACCAGGGTAACCACTATCCGCCCCAGTTCTCCAAATCCGGTATCGTAATCCGTCCATAAAGCATCAAATTCTATCTTTATGATCTTATCCGAACGGTCTGTCTGCCCAAAGGCATAATCGAAACATGTAGTGGTGCGCAAGGTAGGATTTCCATTCACTTCGGGCAGGTAGGTGGCATAATCCGAGGCCTGTATGCTTACACCGATGCTCTGATGCGTTTCCCCCCCAATCGTCGGTGCGCTCAACAAGTTCAAAACAAGATTTTGCTTCCAGGTTTTCTCCCCATAAAACCAGTAAACTCTGATCTATGAATTTAGAGCGATCGGAAAAATCATCACTGACCAGTATACTATCTACTGAGGCATTTAATGCAACGGATAAAAACAATAAAGTAATCCATAAAAAGGAAAAATGTGTCATGTACGAGGAATTAAAAACTATATATCTTTAAAAGAACAAAAGATCAGCCACTTTATGATAAGATAATATTGAAAAACCGGATATCAGCATATTCTGAAGAGATAAGGATCGTCTTTTGCCAGATAACCGTTAAAAGATTATTGGTTGGAACACCAAACAGTTACTCCCCCGGGTTTAAGGGTTCCACTTCCGTAAATGATTCTTTCATTGCCAGATAGTGGAAGATCATAGTTTTGTGAGCTGTAATTGACTGCTACCCAAAATCCATCTCTCCATTCCACAAAAACATAAGGGGGCAAATCCATTACAGGTGCATCATTTCTCTGATATACCTTTTGTAGAATATCTTTTTCAAGACGTCCATTGTCGCTCCACACTCCAATATAGGTAACCGATCCTTTTGCCTGATCACGATACACCGCAGCCGGTGTGCCTTTATAAAACTGATCATCATATTGTGCAAGTACTTCGGTATTGCCACGGGGTTCGAGCAGGTCGCCCCATCGATACCAAGAATATTCTTGGTTATCAGCAGTTACGGTACCTTTGTATTGTGCGGGTAAATGGTCGAATTCGCGGATCTCAGCGCCAATGAGGTTCCACAGTGGTTGCTGGTTGAATGCCTTCCACAGATGTCCGTCGGGGTTTTTTTTGGCAGTTCGGCAACTGATAATAAGATTTCCTCCCTTGTCAACATACCCTTTCCACTTGTCAATCAAATCAAGGGAAGTGATCTGGTAAGCAGGAACGACCATAAAAGGAAATTCTGCGGGATCGAAAACATCTTCCTCATTCACAAAAACCACTTCGCTGCCCATACTTTTGAGAGCAGCAAAATAATCATAGGTATGTTGCCATGGGTCAAAATCCTCATGGTGCCGATGGTTTTCTATGTCGGCCATGTTGTCGTGATCCCAGAAAAATGCTGTTTTTCTTTTTTTTCTGTCTTCAGGCTCTTTTGTGGAAATACATTGTTCAGGCAGATCGGCAAACTCCTGCAGGGTTTCTACATACTCCTCTCCACCCCTTGTAACGGTTTCACCATCGGTATCAATAATACCTTTGTGTGTTTGTTCGCTTCCAAAAAGAGGTTGTTTAAAGCGGTAAGCGCATACAAACTGGTCATTCAATCCAAAGGAGTGCCACAACCACATTCTGACGGCGCCAGGTTTTGGAATAGGATTTATGCTGCCCCAATTGATCTGTCCGGGTTGTAATTCCATGATTCCGGTGTATCCCCTCATCGATTTTGCCAGTTCGGCAGAAAATGCCAGTTCAAGTCCGCTACCCAGTCTGAAAGCTTCTTCACCGCCTTCATCACTGAGATACCCGGAGGTTAGATACATAGTGTGAGAAGTAAAATCAAGATCATGGCGGTTTCTGTAAGGATCGCTGGCGGGTAAAAATTTAAAGTATGCATAATTGGTTGTAATCCATTGATCGGGTGAAATGAGTTGGCGCAAAAGGTCCGCCTGGAATTTGAGTCCCTCCGCCAGACGGTCGGCGGTAAAACGGTGAAAATCCATGAGTGCATGCGGATTGGCACCCTGCGGAGCCCAGTTAGGAGAAGGTAATGGTATCTGTGCAAAATTGTTATAGGTTTGCGACCAGAAAGCAGTACCCCAAGATTGGTTCAAGGCATCAATGTTGCCATATTTTTTTTCCAGCCAAACAGGAAACTCAATCTGTGCCTGTGTTGAATAATCGTAAATAATGCCAAAGTGGGGTTCATTGTCCAGTTGCCACCCTGCCACCACAGGATGATCACCATAGCGCTCTGCCAGTTTTCGAATGATCTTTTCCACATACTGTAAATATACAGGATGATTGTGCAGAATATGTTGTCTTGATCCGTGTTGCTGCTGAATGAGGTTATCGTCTACCTGCAGTATCTCGGGATGTTTTTGGGTGAGCCATGCCGGGGGCGTGGGTGTTGGGGTACACATAATCACCTTCAGATCGTATTTGCCTGCCAGTTCTATGGCTTCATCCAACCAGTCAAAATCATATTCACCTTCCTGGGGTTCCATCTTCGCCCATGCAAATTCAGCAAAATGGGTAAACTGAAAACCCAGCTCCGATAGTTTTCTCAGGTCTTTCTCCCACAGGTCAGGATCCCAGTGTTCAGGGTAATAATATACCCCAACAGGCATGAGTCCTTCACCCAGTGAGGTGCGAAGATGCATGGCTGGGTCACTGGAAGTTTGCGAAAATAGTGAAGTTATGGTAAACAAAATTAAAAAGTATGCAAGGGTGGTGACTTTCTTTTTCATGGTAAACATAAGTTTTGTTGTAACTCTATTTTTGTTTTTGGGAATCCGGTCAGCGAAAATAGAAACTATCGGTCAATAGCGGTATAGAAATTTGTCTCAAATAGCAGGGAATTTCGGGATAAAAGGGAATTATAATGACTGACAGCCAGCAAGGCAAGAGTCTGGGTCTTCTACCAAACCTAAAACCCACCTCTGCAGGTGCTTTAAACCACCAAACTGAAAAAACTCATAAGATTAACATCAGTTATGCAGATTATTTTTGCCTACCTGGCCTTAAGCCTGATTCTGGAATCATCAGGCGAGTATCATTCGATCATAACCATTTTGCCGGGCAAATCCTCCCCTACCCGATCAACAATAGCATAATTTGCGGCAAATACTTGTATTCCAATTACTGGAATCAATATGTTTTTGTGGGATAGAACATGGGCGGAGGAAAATTCATGACAAGCATCTATTCAGGACAAAAGAAAAACCAGTTAATCTGGTTATAACTTGGTATTGAAAGAATAATAGATATTCCTGGCGAATAAAAAAAATACATTGTACAATATTTAATAATTTGCAGAAATGTTTTACCTTTGTACCTGACTAATATGATTATATATACTAAAATCTCAGGATACTTTGCAAGAAAGGCCAGTTTGGTTCGGGGTTTGAACGAGCAGGGAAACAAATAATATCTGGTCTTGATTAAAACAATCACTAATTTCCGGTAAATACATAAAGATTTATCCCTGCGATAATCAAACTAAAGGTTTCAGTAAAACCAGCAACCTGTCATCCCTTATTTGAAGAAAGGTCTGTCTTCCGACAATTCGAATTCATAATTTAATCAGGCACCCTCAAAAAGCATAAACCATGAAAATTCTTCTTATTTCGCCTGCCGTAGATGCAGAAAAAAGAAC
>CAYPFV010000188.1:0-5185 GCA_964410015.1 uncultured Bacteroidales bacterium | reverse complement strand
AAACAGGTATTGATCCTGCCGTTATTCGTGCTGGTCATGCCAACATGTTTCTGAGTCCTGTTTTCCGGGAATCTCTCGCTACCATTACCCAAACAGGCATTGAACTTTACAATACTGATGGATCGCAGGGTGCTGCCCGTGCTGCGGGCGTGGGTGCAGGTATCTACAATGGCTTCGGTGAAGCTTTTGGTGGATTAAAAGTGATCAAAACAATCGAACCCGATCCTTCAATCCAAAAACCTCTGCTTGATGCTTACAATGATTGGAAGAACTTCCTGGAGGAAAAGATCAAAGAATAAGACAAAAAAAGAAATTCATCAGTTCTCATGAAAGTTAATGGGTATGATTTGATAAGTTTTTAATATACAATCAATTATTTTTTTCACTTAAAATTTTAAAATATGAGTTACCTAACAGGAGATAAAGAGTTTTTTAAAGGAATTGGTAAAATTCCTTATGAGGGTACTGAATCCAAAAACCCAATGGCCTTTAAATACTACAACGAAAGCAAGGTGGTTGGGGGTAAAACCATGAAAGAGCACTTGAGATTTGCCGTAGCATACTGGCATACGCTTACCGATGGTGGTGGCGATCCTTTTGGCGGTGATACAAAGTTTTTTCCCTGGGCAACTGCCAGTAATCCTATTCAAAAAGCCAAAGATAAAATGGACGCTGCTTTTGAGTTTATTACAAAATTGGGTGTACCGTTTTACTGTTTTCATGATTTCGACATCGTTTCGGAAGCAGATACCATTGCTGAATCTGAGAAAAGAATGCAAATTATTGTAGATTATGCCAAACAAAAACAACAGGACTCTGGTGTAAAACTTTTGTGGGGTACTGCCAATTTGTTTTCACATCACCGCTATATGAATGGTGCTGCCACCAATCCCGATTTCAATGTGATTACCTACGCCGGTACCCAGGTTAAAAATGCTTTGGATGCCACCATTGCTCTTGATGGTCAGAATTATGTTTTTTGGGGTGGGCGCGAAGGATACAGCTCCTTGCTCAATACCAACATGAAAAGAGAAATTGAACACTTAGCCCGGTTTTTGCACATGGCAAAAGATTACGGGCGTAAGCAAGGTTTCAAAGGTACTTTTCTGATTGAACCCAAACCCATGGAACCCACCAAACATCAATATGATTATGACGCTGCTACCATTATTGGGTTTCTCAATAAATTTGGACTGGCAGACGACTTTAAACTCAACATTGAGGTAAACCATGCCACCCTTGCAGGACATACATTCCAGCATGAACTGCAAACCGCCGCTGATGCCGGATTATTTGGCAGTATTGATGCCAACAGGGGTGATTACCAAAACGGTTGGGACACCGATCAGTTCCCTATCAATATTTATGAAGTGGTGGAAGCTATGTTGGTGATTATTGAAGCCGGCGGATTCTCAACAGGGGGCATTAATTTCGATGCAAAGGTAAGACGAAATTCTACCGATTTGGATGATATTTTTATCGCTCATATTGCAGGGATGGATGTATTTGCCAGAGCACTTGAGATCGCTTATGATATCATCGAAAATTCACCTATACCGCAAATGAAAATGGACAGGTATAAGTCTTTTGATTCTGGTGATGGCGCTGCTTTTGAACAAGGAAAACTTACACTGGAAGATTTGCGTAACCTGGCGATTAAAAACGGAGAACCCCGGCAAATCAGCGGCAAACAAGAATTGTATGAAGCAATTGTCAATCAGTATATTAAGTAAATATGTTGAAACCTCCGTGTGTTATTACACGTAAACGCTAAAATATTATAATCAGAATAATGGAGGTTTCATCATATCGCCTTGATCAGATATTATATGAGTAAACATCCTTGATTAAGGATTAAACACAAACGAGGATGAATAAACTGGATGTTCCACCTGACCTATTTAATAAAATTATAAACAGATGCAAACCAGAAAAAGCAACAGGTTGAAAAAACCTGTTGCTATATTTGTTTTTAGCAAACAAAAATCATCTTCAGATAATACTCATAATGACGATCTTTTGCATTGCTTACCAATGCCTGTATATCACTTTTCTTATTCAGAATCCATCTAAATTTCATAATTAGTATGCTAACCAATGAATAAATAGGTAAATTTGTACTGATTATCTTTTTAGTTTTAAATATTGCATGTTAGGAATCGTTGGAATAAGTTATAAATCAGCACCTTTAGGAATAAGAGAACAGTTTTCTTTCTCAGAACAGGAATCCCTTCAGTTTTTGAAACAACTAAAACTGGATTTAGACGTTATGGGTGCTATTGTTTTGTCGACCTGCAACAGAATAGAGGTTTATTTTCATATAGAAAAATGCTGTCCGCAAAAAGCATTTGATTTTATTTTCAGAAATCTTGAATATTTCCGAAAGAAAGGTGAGTTGCCCAGGCAATACTTTTACTGTTATATGGGCGATCAGGCTGTCAATCACCTTTTCAGGGTCGTTTCTGGTGTTGAATCCTTAATTGTTGGTGAAGACCAGATCGTTACACAGGTAAAGAATGCTTTCAAACTTAGTTTGGATAACGATCTGAGCAGCCCAACCCTTACCCGGATGTTCAACAAATCATTTGAAGCGGGCAAAAGGGTTCGTACAGAAACATCTATCAACCAGGGAACTGCTTCTATCAGCTCTGCCGCCGTTGATCTGATATGCCGAAGAACAAAAGACTTTCCCAAAAGAAACGTTTTACTTATTGGTATGGGTGTTATGGGGCAACTGGCACTTACAAATCTTGTGAAAAGAAATTGCCGGTCGATTTCTATTACCAACAGAACTTTTGAAAAATCGCAGCAATTAGCAAAAAAATATGACCTTGATGTTTTCGAATTTGAAAAACTACCCGATTATATCCAGATGGCGGATGTTGTAATTGTTGCCACAGGTGCTCCCAATCATATTATTACTGATGAAATGATCCGTGAATGTTGCCAGCAAAGAAAAGAAAGACAGATTTTTATGGACCTTTCTGTGCCCAGAAATATCAGTACCGATATAAGTCAGAGAGAAAATACAGAGTTATATGCTGTTGACGATCTGCAGGAAATTGTAAAAGAAACCCAGCAAAAAAGAAAAGAAGCTGTAGCTGAAGCAGCAGAGATCATTCAAATCGTTCAGCAGGAGTTTACCGATTGGCTGAATTCTCTTCAACTTACACCCTCAATTCTCAAAATCAAGAAGAACATTGATGCAGTAAACCATGCAGAACTGGAAGGATTTCTCAAAATCAATGGCATAAAAGATGATGAAATGCTGACCAGATATGCCGATCATATCGCCGGAAAATATTCACGTCTGTTTATCAGAAATCTCAAACAGGTTACCCAAAACGGAAAACAAAGAGAATATCTTGATATTCTAAACCAACTTTTTGAACTTACCGACTAAATGAATAAAACCATCAGAATAGGAACCCGTGGTAGTCAACTCGCATTATATCAGGCATACAGAGTAGAAGAAGCAATCAATAAGAAGCTTCCGGAAGTAAAAACTGAAATTAAGATCATCAAAACCAAAGGGGATATTATTTTAGATGTTGCGCTTTCCAAAATTGGTGATAAGGGTTTGTTTACCAAAGAACTTGAAGTAGAATTGTATGATGATACCATTGATGTGGCAGTTCACAGTCTGAAAGATCTTCCCACTTTGTTTCCCGAAAAACTCCTTTTGGGAGGTGTTTTGGAAAGGGGAGAGGTAAGGGATGCCCTGGTACATATCAACGGAAAAAAATTTGATGAACTCAATGAAGACGATGTGATTGCTACCTCGAGTTTAAGAAGGCGCGCACAATTGCTCCGACATAACCCCAACTTCAGAATCGTTGATATAAGAGGAAATGTAAACACCCGTCTGAAAAAGATGCAGGATGGACATTGCACTGCCATGGTTATGGCAGCTGCAGGTTTGATGCGGTTAAACCTCGGGCATCTCATCACCCAAAAACTCGATCCCGAAGTTTTCATTCCCGCCGTAAGTCAGGGAGCCATTGCCATGGAGGTAAGAGAAAATGATACTGATACACTTGAAGTTATGCATAACATTACCGATGATCACACATTAAAGGCCGTTTTGGCAGAAAGAAAATTTCTCAGGATCCTGGAGGGTGGTTGTCAGGTACCTATTGGATGCTATTCAAAACTTGTAAATGATCGTTTCAGCATCAAAGGGTTTGTTTCCGATCTTCAGGCCACTAAAGTTCTCATCGATGAATGGGAGGGAGATGCGCAAAATTGTATGAATATTGCCGAAGGACTGGCAAATTCTTTTCTGGAAAAAGGCGCCGGTGAGATTCTGGAAGAAATAAGAAGACAGAATGATCAGTCCTGATCACTGTTAATGAAAGGAATACCGGTTTTGCTGTCAAAAATGGATTCAATCAAAATGAAATATTCTGGTTCTTCATGCTAAAAGGCAAAATAATCATCACAACACAATCATCTTCGGGGGCACAAAAAATGATGGATGCTTTCCGCTCAGCAGGGGCATTTGTTTATCATTTGCCTACTATTGAAACCAAAACCATTTTTTACACCAAAGATTTTATTGATCAGCATATTCTTATTCCCGATTTTTCATGGTTTGTTTTTACAAGCAAAAAGGGGGTGAAAGGTTTTTTTGATAATATAAGATGCCACTTCCCTCAATTCAATCTTGCCGACTATGGAAAAATAGCTGTAATAGGGGAGGCAACAGCGCGGGAGTTGCAAAGTTATGAAGTGGTTCCTGATTATATAAATCCCGGTGAGGATGGCAATAGTTTGGCTGCTGCATTGGCAAATGAATTGCTTTCTCCAGAGGACAGGGTACTTTTTTTGGCAGGCAATCTGGCACCTGATACCCTTGAAAAGCATATCAGCGAAATTTGCGAATTTAAACGGATCAATATTTACGAAACAAAATATTCCCTCATTCAGGATAAAGATGTAGCAGCTTTAATTCATGGTGATAAGGCAGATATGATTATTTTTTCTTCTCCTTCCTCATTTTACGGATTTTTACATTTTTTCGGCAACAAAAAAAATCTTAATTTCGCAGCCATAGGTAATACTACTGCTGATGTCATTAAAAAATGTGGTTTTCAGGTAAAGGCAGTTGCAGCACGTCCCAACCCCGGAGCAATGGTGGATGCTGTGCTTGATTATTTGAAACAATAACACCTGAAAACAGAAA
>CAYPFV010000187.1:0-5200 GCA_964410015.1 uncultured Bacteroidales bacterium | reverse complement strand
TGATGTTGTTGTTTTCCTAAAGTGGTTTGACGCACAATAGCCGTTCCTCATTACACACAAAAACAAAACTTCTTTAGATTTTCCCCTGGAAAGGTCAGTGGATGCATTCATATTTTGAGATGCATCTGGTCTAAAAATCTTGTATTCAGACGTTCATGTTCGTTTTTTACTTTGTCATGAAGGCGAATATTAGATTATTAAACTCGCGCTCATTCGTGAAATTTAGTGACAATAACCTTTTTATTCTGGTCTAAAAATAGTAACACTTCTACAACTAAAAAAAAGAAAAATCAGAAAATGATCAATCCCTACTTTTAAAAATTTATAGCAACATCGTATATTGATTATAAAAATAAGATATAAACCCTCGAAATGGCTGTTGCATAAAACCTAAGGGTTTGACGATATTCAAAGAACAGCAATTTCTGATACATAAAATAGTATTACCTTTGAATGTGTTTAAAAAACCCAGGAAATAATTATGCAAATATTTATCAGCAACATTAAAGAGCTTATTCAGGTTTTACCTGCATCAGTTGAAAAAATTGTGGGTCATGATATGCAAAACCTTCCCACTTTATCAAATGCCTGGTTATGGATCGAAGGTGGCAAAATAAAATCATTTGGCAGGATGGAAGAACTTTCTACTCATCCAGACAAAGGACGATTGGATCAAATAGATGTAAAACATATTGACGCAACAGGCAGAATGGTATTCCCTTCTTTTTGCGATTCGCATACCCATTTGGTTTATGAAGGAAGTCGGGAAATAGAATATATTGACAAAATCAAAGGGTTATCCTATGAAGAGATTGCCAAAAAAGGAGGTGGAATCTTAAACTCTTCCAAAAGATTGCAGGAAGCTTCAGAGGAGGCACTTGTTGAGCAAGCAATGGATCGCCTTGAAGAGATCAGAATGCTGGGAACAGGGGCGGTAGAAATTAAGAGTGGTTATGGATTGAACACCCAAAGCGAGTTGAAAATGCTTCGTGTAATCCGTCGTCTTAAAGAGATCAGTCCACTCACCATCAAGTCAACTTTTCTGGGAGCTCATGCAGTTCCACACGAATACAAAAACCGGCAACCTGAATATGTAGACCTGATCATTAATGAAATGATACCGCAGGTGGCTTCAGAGGAACTTGCCGACTACATTGATGTATTTTGCGATCGTGGTTTTTTTACACAGGAAGAAACCGACAGAATATTGATGGCTGGATTAAAATACGGATTGAGACCCAAGATACACGCCAATGAACTCGACTATTCAGGCGGAATACAGTTAGGAGTAAAATATAATGCACTTTCTGTTGACCATCTTGAATTTACAGGAGAAGATGAGATAAGGGCACTGTTAAACACTGATACAATGCCATGCCTGCTTCCTGGAGCGGCGTTTTTCCTGGAAATGGAATACCCTCCGGCCCGCAAAATGCTGGAAGCAGGCCTACCCCTGGCCTTGGCCAGCGACTATAACCCCGGTTCCTCTCCTTCGGGCAATATGCAATTGATCATGTCGTTGGCTTGCGTAAAAATGAAAATGCTCCCCGAAGAGGTGATCAACGCAACAACTATCAATGGTGCTTACGCCATGGGATTGCAGGATGAACTCGGAAGTATTACCCCTGGGAAAACATCCAATATATTCATTACCAAACCCATACCCACATATGCCTTTATGCCCTATGCATATGGCAGCAATAAAGTAGAAACCATCATATTGAACGGAAATATCTATTGACCCGGATCATGTGCATTTCTTCGCCAGGCAGGAGATCTGTAAAATATTAGGTAAAACTTACACTACAGAATATTTCAAATACTAATTTTAAAAAACTACATTTTGGAAGAGAAACCAAAATTTCCCCTGATCGCCAAAACGCTTACCGGGCTTGAAAAAGTGCTGGCAAAAGAATTGACAGACCTGGGTGCTTCAAATGTAAAACCGCAACGTAGAGCCGTATCTTTTGAAGGAGACAAAAAACTAATGTATGCCTCTAATTTATGGTCGCGGGCAGCATTAAGCATTTTAAAACCCATCAAAGAATTCCCATTTGATACCCAGGAAGATTACTATGATCGCTTAAGAGCATTACCCTGGGATGAATATTTTTCAGTAACCAATACCTTTTCTATCACAGCGGTAGCTTCGCAATCCGTTTTCACCAATACCCATTTTCTGGCCCAGCGAACCAAGGATGCTATTGTTGACTTTTTCAGAGAAAAAACCAATAGCCGGCCACAGGTAGATATTGAAAACCCTGACGTGAAAATTCAGATATACATATATAAAGATATTTGCTCCGTTTTACTTGACAGTAGTGGAATACCCTTATTTAAAAGAAGCTACCGTAGAAAATCGACCATAGCCCCTGTTAATGAGGTATTGGCAGCAGGACTGATTTATCTCTCAGGATGGGATCAAAATAAACCCTTTTATGATCCTATGTGTGGTAGTGCCACGTTTAGCATTGAAGCTGCACTCATGGCGCTCAATATTCCTCCCCAGTCCTTTAGAAAAAACTTTGCTTTTCAGCATTGGCCTGACTATGAAGCGCAAATCTGGAAAGATGTACGGGATGAATCCAAAGAAAACCGCAAAGAAAAAACTCCACCCATACTGGCATCAGATATCAGCAACAGAAGTATGATTACAGCACGTCAAAATCTTATGGATGCAGGGCTTCTGGGGTTGGTCGAACTGCAAAAAAGAGATTTTTTCGCCTCAAAACCACGACACGCAAACGGATATATGTTGATCAACCCACCTTACGGGAAAAGAATTGAAACACGGGATGTATCGGAATTTTTTGGAAAAATGGGTACAACCTTCAAACACCAGTATCAGGGTTTTAAGGTGTGGGTGCTAAGCCCCGATAAACAACTGACAAATAAAATCGGATTAAAGCCCATCGCCAAACATTATGTATATAATGGTCAGTTAGACTGTACTTTTTTGGGGTATGAAATATACGGTGGTAGCAAAAAAAGACCTCGCTTAACGCAAAATTAATAAAAAACAGGGTGCTATTTTAATTTTTATTGTTACATTTGCGTGTGTTTTGATAATATGGATAAATCTTTTTTAGTTTTATCCATTGGAAATGCTTCTTTTTGACAGCTGAGAAGTATTTCCGGATTTAAGGGTGAATGGCTCGTTGTGAAACCAGCCGCATAGGAAAAAAAGGAGATTTGCCGTTCAGAAATTCATTGACTGTTCGCAAATGTAAACATTCAAAAGTGTATTGGTCTTTCTAATTTATTTAGGTTTTCTGTATTACACGGCAAATTTTTCCTTTTTCCTTTGTCTTAAAGAGAAAAAGGAAATTTTATCAAAAAGGAAATTTTATCTTATCTGCTATTCCTACCCCTGAAAAATATATTTTTTATCACAAGGTTATCGAGAAAAGTACATAGTGATTTACGGACAAATCTGAAAAAGCAAAATCTTTCCAATTTGATTGGCGATATTTTGCTTTTTTATTGAAATACTTTTTGCATTAGTTGAATTACAAGACCCAAGTCCAAATATGATATGAATTCTAAAAGGAAATAAGCCTGATTATACTATCCTTTAGAAAACTTCGTAAATAGAGAAAGAATTAAAATCTTTAGATGATCTAAACTTAATAAAACCATAAACATATGAAAAAGAGAGTATTAATAGCCACCGGTGGAGGAGATTGCCCTGGATTGAATGCAGTAATAAGAGCAGTAACACTCAGAGCATCGAAAGAGCAAAACTGGGAAGTTATAGGGAGTATCAATGCCTTTGATGGCATTATGAACGAACCCAATGAAATTGTTGTGCTCGACGAAAAAAAAGTAGGTGGCATACACATTCGCGGAGGCACCATCATAGGTACAACCAATAAGGGAGGTCCTTTTGCCTGGCCTATCAAAAACCCCGATGGAACATGGGGCAGCGCAGACCGTTCTGATGAAATGCTTCGCCGTCTGCAATATCTTGGAGTAGAAGCTGTGATCAACATTGGTGGAGATGGTTCCCAATCTATTTCTCAACAACTTTACGAAAAAGGTCTTAACATCATTGGTGTTCCCAAAACTATCGACAATGACCTTTCGGCTACTGATTTTACCTTCGGTTTTCAAACAGCGGTACAGGAAGCAACTACTGCAGTAGACAAACTTGTTACCACTGCTGCCAGCCACAACAGGGTTCTGATTCTGGAGGTTATGGGGCGGTATGCAGGATGGATAGCCCTTCATGCGGCAGTTGCTGGTGGAGCACATGTATGCCTTATCCCTGAAATTGAATACGACATCCCCAAAGTTATAGAGCGAATATACCAAAGGTTTAATAAAGGACGTGGTTTTGCTATCATAGTGGTGGCAGAAGGAGCAAAACGCAAAGAGGGAAAAATGATATACGAAGAAAGTACCGAAACAGGTTATAAAAACGTAAGATTGGGAGGGATTGCCACCCAATTGATGCGTGAACTCAAAGAAGGAGGACTGGAAACCGACATGCGTGAAACAGTGCTCGGACACCTGCAGAGAGGTGGTACTCCTATTGCCTACGACAGGGTGCTGGCAACACAATTTGGAGTGAAGGCTTTTGAAATGGTACTGGAAGGACGATTCGGTGAAATGGTGGCTTACAGACACCCAAATATTGTATCGGTACCTTTTAAAGAAGCCATTGCCCAGTACAATTTCGTTGATCCCAAATCAGACCTTGTAAAAGCCGCCAGAGGTGTAGGAATTTGCATGGGCGACTAATATAACACAAAACTTCACGAAATACCACAAATTCATTTCTGTAAATTATCTTACACATTTTTGTAAAAAACTGCAACCTCACAAATGATGTTGCAGTTTTTTTGTTCTGCAATTGACTTCTCAGTCATAACAAAAAAGATAAGTCAATAATCTTTGTATGTTTTTGTAATTGTATACATAATAATCCATAATTTTAAATGTGCATTACACACTCTTATGGAAAAACAGACAATTTTTGCAGATGTATTGTTACCCTTGCCTGTAAAAGGGTATTTTACTTACAGAGTCCCGGAAAACCTTAATGAGTTTATGCAACCTGGCATACGGGTGGTAGTACCTTTTGGACCAAAAAAAGTCTACTCTGCTTTGGTAAGACGGGTACATAAAAAGCCGCCCTCAGGATTCGATGCCAAATACATCTACTCAGTGATCGATGAGATCCCGATTGTTTTCGAAA
>CAYPFV010000186.1:0-5411 GCA_964410015.1 uncultured Bacteroidales bacterium | reverse complement strand
ATGCTCATAGCCCGCGCTGGTTCAGAAGTACTTTCGAATTTGGCGACCAGATTGATTTTTTTTGCTGGCGAAGTACAAACAAGTATTTTCTAAATATCTATGTGCATAAATATTTTTTTGGTGAAAAAGTTCTGAAATTTATTTCTAAAATGGAACAAAATCATAACCGGTTTATGGGCAGGTTTGGAGAGTATCCGGTAATTGTTATTACTAAAAAATAAAAATCAGGAAAGTTTTTTTGTCATGATGAGTATCATATCTATAGTACAACTGATAGTTTATTGCTGAAGCCAATTGAAAGAAAATCGCAAAGGGTCAGGAGATTGTACATTTGAAAAGAAGCAGGTTTTCATCAATAGAATGATAAGATGACTATCATATAATAATTTAAATGTTTAAGATATGATGGAACCCGAATGTAAGTAATTTTGTTATTTCTGCTCTTGTGTTTCGGAAAAAACGCTTGGTTCATCCTTGTTTATTGGCATTTAATTTAAATAAACCCATACATGCATATTGACCTGATGAGTAAACATAGATGCTATTTGTTTTTTAATCATAGATTTTTTAAATTTGATAGGTAAAATGTAAAATTAACACTGTTATACTAATAAACACCACCAACAATGCTTGACGATAATCACCCTTCAGCAAATGAAATAACCCAATATCTGAAGGATTATGATAATGGAGATAAAAATGCATTGGATAAGTTATTTCCACTTATCTACCAGGAATTAAGGAAAGGAGCCAAACAACTCAGGTTTCAGTTTTTCGACATGGATACCATGAACACCACTGCACTGGTGCATGAAGCCTATCTCAAGCTGATTCAATCAGGTAAAACGGATTTTAAAAACCGTTCCCATTTCTTTTTTATTGCCTCAAGGGCAATGCGTCAGATACTGGTGAATGCCTCTTTGAGAAAAAGAGCGCTTAAAAGAGGGGGAGATATGCATGATCTTTCTATTGACGACATGGAAAACAAATTTGAACTGTCTGATAAAACCGCCGAAGATCTCTTAATGCTCAATGATGCCCTCAAAAAACTTGAAATACAGGATGAAAGGCAGGCTTCCATCGTAGAATGTCGCTTTTTTGGGGGCATGACCATCGAAGAAACTGCTGCAACACTCGATATTAGCCCCGCATCCGTAAAACGATCCTGGAGTATGGCAAAAGCCTGGTTATACCTTGAACTCAATGAACAGTAACTTTAACCTGTAAAATTCAATTCCCGCCATGGATTGATCGTAATATCTTTTTCTATTATGTCGCAAAACGAAATACATTACAGCAGGATTACCGAACTTTTTGGGCAAGCGATGGAACTTCCGGCTGACCAGTGGGATGACTTTTTTCAGGAAAATTGCTCGGAAACAGAGAAGAAAAAAGAACTGCCCAAAAAAGTAAAACAACTCTTGTTGGCTGCATCAGGGGCAGATAACTATTTCCACAATCTGGGCGAAAGAATTGAAGGTGACCTGCGTAAATCTTTTGATGATTTGATTTTAAAACCCGGACAGGATTTCGGAAAGTTTAAAATTATTGAACAGATCGGGCGTGGAGGAATGGCAAATGTGTATTTATGTGAACGAAATGACGGGCAGTTTGAACAGAAAGTAGCAATCAAAATACTGAATGTTAAAGGAAATAACGAATTCCTTCAAAAGAAGTTCAGACAAGAACAACGCATATTAGCCAAAATCAATCATCCCAACATTGCCACCCTTTTCGATGGAGGAATAACAGATGACGGTTTTCCTTACATTATCATGGAATATATTGAAGGCGAATCTATTGATGATTATTGTGAAAAACATCAACTCACTGCCAAAGAAAGGATCAAACTCTTTACGCAGGTTTGTGATGCATTGCAACATGCTCATAATGGATTGGTAGTACATCATGATATTAAACCGGCCAATATTCTTGTCAATGAAAACGGACAGGTGAAACTTCTGGATTTTGGCATTTCTTACATTCTCTTTGAACAGGAAAAGGAGAAACGCCAACAATACCGGTATACCGGAACGGTATCCTATTCATCACCAGAACAACTGGAAGGTATTGCACCAACTATTGCATCCGATATATACAGCCTGGGAGTTGTGCTGTTGAAATTGATCACAGGCGAACCTTACCATGATAATATACCTGAAACTCAATCACAGCGCGAGTTCAGGGATCATTTTTTACAACAAAAAAAACTGAGAACCTGCCGGTTACTTCAGAAAGAAAGTAATTTGTTTGTGTCAGATATTTCGGCACTTCTGAGCAAAGCTTTAAATAAAGACCCACAACAGAGGTTCAGCTCTGTAAGTGCTTTTCTGCACGACATTAAAAACCTGCTTGCCAACCAACCCTTGCATGCTCATCCTACCGGATTCGTTTACAAAATGCAAAAGGCTTATCTGAGAAATAAACCCAAAGTCTGGATATTTATTTTCTTTAATATAGCATTACTGATTACGATTGGTTTCTTCATCAACCAGTATTTTGAAACCCTCCGGGAAAAAAGACGTTCCGAACAGATACTGGAATTTGTTTGGGACGTTTTTGATTCTGCCGATCCTGAATCTGCCAAAGGCGATACAATCCATGCTTACGATCTGTTAAACAATAGTGTTGTGCGTATTGATAATCTGAATCAACAACCTTTTCTGCAAGCAGAATTATATAACATTACCGGTGATCTTCTTTCAAAAATGGGTTTTTGGGAGAGAGGTGGGGAATTACAGGATCAGGCTCTGAAAGTTCTGGAAAACCAGGGCAACAAAGGATATTCGTCAGTTGTATATGCCAAAACTCTTATTGATGCTGCTGCTTATCACCGGAATATGAATAATTATGATGCAGCCGATAGTCTTATCGATAAAAGCATTGAGGCTTTTCGCAAATCCAGGATAAATAAACATAAAAATTATCACAATGCTCTGAGAATGAAAGCTTCAATTCTTAGGTCGCAGGAAAAGTATGAGGAAAGTATTGAGGTCTTCAATGAGTCTCTTCAGTTTCTTCAATCTTTTTTTGATGACCCTGAAGACGAGATATTTACCCTTGCCTCCATAGCATCAGTCTATCGTGATCTTACTGACTATGACATGGCACGGGAGTATATGGACAAAGCCATCTCACTGATTGATGAAACCCCTGAAATTGATAAATCCTTTAATAGAATTGTGAGCATCACTTACAACAATATGGCAATTTTATTAGGTGATGTGGGTGAATTGGAAAATGCCAATACTTACCTGGAAAAATCCTATGCTATCAGTAAAAATTTATATGGAGAAAATAGCATTTCGACACTCTCAAAGCTGCTAAATATTGCTGCCAATGATTATAAAATGGAAAACTATCACCGCTCCGATTCTATCAATCTTTTATTATTAGACAGGTTTAGAGAAATTTTTAGCGACTACCATCAATTTACGGTTACTACGCTTTTTAATCTTGCCAATTCTTATCTTGCACAAAAACGATTTGATGAAGCCATTGTTTTTCAAAAACAATGCCTGGAGGCTGATAAAGCGATTTTTGGAGAAAAACACTCTTATGTGGCAAGCGATTATTATGCCATTGGTTTGTCTTATTTAGGATTGGAACAATATGAAAAAGCTGAAGAAAACTTAAAAACTGCACTGAATATTTACCAGGAAAATTTTGGTGAAAAGCATTTGTATATTGCACGTGCTTATGGCAATTTGGCTCGTGTTTATAAAGAAACAGGAGAAAGTCGATTGTCTGTTGAAAACCTCGAAAAAGCGATCAGGATAGGTGTTGAACTCGTAGGAAAGGATCATTCTACTGTGCAGCGTTTATTGGAAACCGCCGAAGAACTGGAAATGGATTATGAAAAACTCCTGGAAAATAATTCATGATTTAATTGAAACTTTTGCAGACCCGCAGAAGAAACATCTATGTTTTTCAAATACCACTACTGTGATATAATAATCAGCAAAATGGAGGTTCCATCATACCTTTAAAAAACAATTTTGTTATGATGAACCATCTAAGTGTGTTTAACTGTTCGCACCAATCAAAGTTGTTTACAGGGTTGAAGACCTATTCCGTTTCTGAAGAATTCCTTCCGTAAAAGGAAAATCAACAATACTTGAAATCAAAGGCGCCTGTTTACAATATTATTATAAAATGATCCAAAAGTATAGCGAATACCTGCTCTTCCCCAAAATTCATAGCCTGTTGCCAATTGCCGCTGACGCAACAATATCTCTTCCAGCGATGCATCACCTGCTGCGAGGTAAATCTGATCGTTTATAATGTTGAAATTGATATATGAAAAAATAAATAATCCTTTTGCGATTTGCACAGAAACATCAGTATCGATGGTCAGACGGTTTTTGGAAAAATCATTGAAAAAGTTTGATGCACGAATAGTATTACTGATCTCTCCCCAGGGCTGCCTCAGAATTAATTGTAATTGAAGAGATTGAGAGGGAATCCACTCGCTTGTTTTTCCGAATATGGTTTTTTCAAAGTATTGAAAATAACTGGAATTGAGAAAATATCCCAAGGTAAATATTTTTTGGTCTGATACATCCCAGGGGAAAATATTATATTCAATTGCTGCATTTAATTCATGTGCAAACTGATAATTGAGAAAAGTAGAAGTATAAACTTCTGTAAAAGCACCGGCTGACCAGTTAGGGTGAAGTGAAAATATGAATTCTGTTTCAAATTCCGATTCTTCCCTTCTACTGGTTATGGTCTCTTCACCGTCCTCAAAATTTTCAATATCAACTTCATAAGATATTTCTGATCTGAATTTAAAACTTTCAGTGATTCTGTCTGCATAAAACCCACCCTCCAGAGAAAACTCATTTTGTTTTTCTTCCATTTCCAGATCAGTACTCAATTGGGTTCTGAATACCCAGAAATTCCACGGGTCTTCATCGGCAACCATAACAGAATCCATTGATTCTTTATAAATGATTTCCAGATCATTATACACTGACGATTCGGTTAAATAGGGCAAAAGACCGGCTTTGAGTTTTTTCAGTAATCGTTCCCATATCATCAGATCCGTTTCATTGGCAGAAGATACCGTTTTCAGTTGATATGATAAACCCTCAAACTGCTTCTGACCAATGAAATTTAAACGGTATTCTGTTCCTCTGCCTGCTGTTTCTTGTCCAACAATAAGAATATGTACATCTGCAATTCGTGCATCTCTGACAAAATTCACAAATTGCAGATTGTTTCTGAAATAATTAAAATCGCATTCATCGCAGTCAAGAAAAATACTGATTTTTTCAGTTTTACCTGAGGGAGTGCCATTTTGTTGACTGATAGATTTCTGCGGTAAAAAAAATACGGTTAGAAGTAGAAAGAAAATTTTCATCTGTTTATAATTTGATTAAATAGGTCAGATGGAGCTCGCCAAAACT
>CAYPFV010000185.1:0-5429 GCA_964410015.1 uncultured Bacteroidales bacterium | reverse complement strand
GCTCCATCTGACCGAATTAATCAAATTATAAACAGATGAAACATCCATGATTAAGATTAAAACACACACGAGGATGATTATTAGGGTAATGACAAAGGCTCGTAGCGCTGAAATTATGGTAGAAATCTAATGCTACCAGTGAATCCAAAGGCGCGTAGCGCTGACATTATCCGGTTCTCACTAAAATCATAATCATATCATAGTCATTATTTTATAAATTAAAAACAGATAAAACATGAATTTCCATATCCATTGAAACAGCAAGTAAACTTTTACCTTTAAACTCACAAAAATAATATTACTCATTTTTAATCATTATAAATATGACAAAAAAAATCTTCTCTGTAGTTTCCTCTTTTTTGATCATGCTATGCCTGGGAGGTGTATATGCATGGAGCATATTTGTTCCCGACCTTGAGGCGGAATATGGCTTTTCTTCTTTTCAGACACAACTGATCTTCGGTGTAGTAATTGCCATTTTTCCTGCTACAATGATTCTTGCCGGAAATATTGAAAAAAAAAGGGGCACCCGTTTTCTCACTATTGTTTCAGCAGTCCTATGGACTTCAGGATATCTCATGGCCAGTTTTTCTAATGGAAATTTTTTGATGATATTGGGAGGTATTGGTTTTCTGGCAGGTATCGGCACAGGTTTTGGATATCTGGCAGCAATTACCTTACCTGTAAAAATATTCCCCGCCAAAAAAGGATTGGTTACCGGAGTGGCAGCCGCGGGTTTCGGATTGGCTGCCGTTGTCATGTCTTTGATAGCAGAAACCCTTTCCAATAATGGCAAAACCGTTTTACAAATATTCAGATTTTTAGGAATCACCTATGGAATCGTTATCATTCTTCTTTCGTTCTTTATTTATACGCCCCTTCAGAAGTATTCCGGGAAAAATACAAAAGTTAGGCATTTATTAAATCGCAAAGAATTCTATAAACTTTTTTCAGCTATTCTGTTTGGTACTTTTGGAGGATTATTGGTAATTGGCAACCTAAAAACATTAGGTGCTCAACATCCCATCAACGAAAACATACTCATCATGGGGGTTTCGTTATTTGCTTTTGCCAATTTTACCGGCCGGTTATTTTGGGGGTTTATAAGTGATTATGCAGGATCAAAGTGGAGTATTTTTTCTGCATTATCTTTTCAGGCTATTTCTATTTTTCTTATCGGTTTTATCCCCCTCACAGCTTCTTTATATATCCTTTTATCTATTTCAATAGGATTTGGGTTTGGTGCCAATTTTGTGCTTTTTGCAAGAGAAACTTCCCAGATATTTGGTGTTCAGAATCTGGGGGCTGTTTATCCCTACGTTTTTCTTGGATATGCCCTGGCCGGCATTTTTGGCCCCGTTACTGGTGGTATAATCCTCGATACCTTCAATAGTTTTACTTATGCCACACTTCTTGCCTCCCTGATTAGTTTTGCAGGTGCGTTGCTGTTTTTATTCAATAACCGGCATCAGGTAAATCAGCAGCAAAATGTAAATCAAAACACTACTTCCTGAAATTCAGCTTTATTACGAATCCTGCTGTATTCCAAGTGTGATGCTCCGATGCTCTAAACCCCAATCAATCATTGCATCCAACACATTTCGCAATTTATGACCTGATGCGGTCAATTCATATTCGACAACAACCGGGGTAGAATCGTAAACTTTTCGCTTTAATATTCCATTGACCTCCAAATCCTTTAACTCCTTTGACAACATGCGGGGTGTTATTTTGGGAATGTCATGCTCAAAATCCCTAAAACGCTTTTTACCAAATAGCAAAGAACCAATAATGGGCAATTTCCATTTACCATTCAAAACATTCATGGTATCATTGATTGCCAGCACAAACTCACCAGAGCATTTTTTTATTTTATCAACTTTCGACATTGTTTGTATTTTTTAAATTACACTATACAAAAGTATAGTAATATTTTTTATAAACAAACTAACAAAAGTATAGCATACAATGTTACAGTATCATTGTAAAATAATCTAATTTCTCACTTTAAAACAAGATAAAAATATGGCAAAAAAATGGATTTTAGACCCTACACACAGCGAAATCCTTTTCAAAGTAAAACATTTGATGATCACCAATGTAAAAGGAGAATTCAGAAATTTCAGTGGTGAAATTGATGGTGAGGATTTTAACAAATCAAAAACCAAAGTAATTATTCAAAGCGATTCGATCTATACCAATAACGAAGATCGGGACAAACACCTGCGCAGTGCCGACTTTTTTGATGTGGAAAACCATAAAGAATTGTTATTTGAATCAACTTCATTTACAAAAAAAGATGATGAAAACTACCTATTGAAAGGGATTCTTACCATAAGAGGTATCAGCAAAGAGATTACACTTGATGTTGAATATGGTGGTACCAACAAAGACCCCTGGGGAAATGAGAAAGCAGGTTTTTCGGTTACAGGAAGTATAAACCGGAAAGACTGGGACCTGAACTGGAACGCTACACTGGAAACCGGAGGTGTATTGGTGAGCGATGATGTTAAAATCATGGCTGAAATTCAATTTGTTAAGCAGGGTACTTAAAGAAAATACTAAATTACATGTTCCTGGGTTGAATGTTTTCTTTCATCCAACACTGATACTAAAAAAGCACAGTTTAAAAACCACCTGTGCTTTTTTATTTATCTGTATGTAACAGTTTAGTCTTTTTTTTAAACTTAAGGTTGAAGGATTTTGATTGTTTCTTTTAACAAGATGAATCCCAATGAATTTGTTATCTGAGCAACATGAAAAAAATAGCAGATAATTTTTGTATTCGTAACATCAATCACGAATACAAATATATTGTTGATGGTCTATGGATGCCTGTTTGCTAATAATCCTTTTAACACAACTGCGAAGAAATTCACAAACTCATTTTTATCCCTGTATTCCCAATCTTATTTTCATTATATAAATGAGTTCACTCTGAAAAGTAAATTATCCACAGATTACACAGATTTACACAGATGCTAAATCCTGATAATCAATGTGTTTAAAAAAATGAAAATGAACACAGATTTGCCGAAAACAAGTTTTCGGAGTGGACTCATAAATATAACAACTTAATAGAGTCCACTCTAAAAAGTTTATTATCCACAAATTACAAAAATCAACACTAATTTATATCGTTGATTTCTAAGCTAATAAGAATTTAACATTTTCACTAATGAATTAAAAATGACTTTTCGGAGCAGACTCATAAAAGGAATTCCTTTTTATGGATTGAACAACAGATTGTGTAAGCCCTGAAACAGTTTTTCATGTTGTTTGGCAAATGAATGCCGTCATTTCTTTCAAATTTATTTAGTCATATAGATCATAGCATATTCATAATGAAACAAAAAGCCTATCTTTGTCGCTGCAAAAAACAGCATCTTTTTAGTATTAACCAAGGCGTATTGAAATTCTTACACTATGAACAAAAATGCGGATCTGACCCCTAAAAAAAAATCCTTTTTTAACAAATCCCTTGATTTTATAGAAATTGTAGGCAACAAACTTCCTCATCCAGCAACAATATTTGGTGGTTTGGCAGTGCTGGTAATTTTACTTTCCTGGCTGATGCACGCATTAGGCACCTCTGCTGTTAATCCGGCCAACGATGAACTGGTGACGGTTAAAAGTCTGGTGAGTGCAGAGGGTTTCAGATGGATGTATACCAATATTCTCGATAATTTTCTCAAATTTCCTCCTTTAGGGTATGTACTGGTGGTGATGGTAGGTATTGGACTGGCCGAAGGAACCGGTTTGTTTTCTGTAATGATCAGATCACTGGTTTTGAATTCACCAAAGAAATATATTACAGCGGCTATTGTATTGGCAGGTGTGATATCAGGTTTGGCGGTAGAAGCCGGATATGTAGTTTTGATACCGCTGGGTGCGATGATCTTTCATGCCCTGGGGCGGCACCCTATGGCAGGCCTTGCAGCTGCATTTTGTGGTGTTAGTGGCGGATTTGGAGCAAATCTTTTTATCGGAACCATCGACCCTATTTTGGCAGGAATATCCACCTCTGCAGCACAACTTGTTGACCCCGACATGGTAGTAAACCCGGCAGTGAATTATTATTTTATGATTGCCTCGAGTTTTATTGTCCTTTTTGTGGGTACATGGGTTACGGAAAAAGTTGTAGAACCAAGGCTTGGAAAGTATTCAGGAACTGCCGAAAAATTTGAAATCGTAGACCTTACACCCGCGGAGAAGAAGGGTTTAAATTGGGCAGGGTTGTCTGCAATTCTTTTTATTGCTTTGATGGCTTTTACAGTGATACCCGAAAGTGGAATCCTTCGCGATCCTGAAACCGGGTCGGTTCTTCATTCGCCTTTCTTCAGCGGTATTATCATTGGAATATTACTTTTCTTCCTTATCCCCGCTTTGGTGTATGGTGTTATTACTGGTAGCGTTAAAAATGACAAAGATATGATGAAGCACATCATACGATCCATGAACGGTATGGGTAGCTACATTGTACTGGTATTTTTTGCCGCGCAGTTTGTTTATTTTTTCAACTACTCCAACCTCGGACTGATCATTGCCATCAACGGCGCATCTATGCTCACTGCCATCAATTTTACAGGTCCGCCACTTATCGCCTTATTTGTGATCATTGCTGCTTTCATCAATATGTTTATGGGTAGTGCTTCAGCAAAATGGGCCATCATTGCGCCGGTATTTATCCCTATGCTCATGCTTCTTGACCCGGCTTACCATCCCGGTCTTACACAGGCAGCATTTCGTATTGGCGATTCGCTTACCAACCTGATAACACCCATGATGAGCTATTTTGCTCTTATTGTTACATTTGCAGAAAAGTATGATGAAAAATATGGTATCGGAACCATTATTTCAACCATGCTTCCCTATACCATCTTTCTGGGCATCGTCTGGATTATTGCCCTGATGCTGTGGATGTGGGCAGGAATACCCTTAGGACCCGATGGTCCCATTTATATTACAAGTTAAAAATCATATCATGGAGCTCTAACCTGGTAAAAAAAATGTACCTTTTAGCAGAATGGAACACGTTGCGTTGTTAAAACACCTGAATAAGGAACAAAAAGAGGCTGTGATCAGCAAAAATAAAAGATTGCTGGTGTTAGCCGGTGCCGGGTCAGGAAAAACGCAAACACTTCTCAATAAAATCTTATATCTTATTGAAATAGAAAAAGTGTCTCCTGCTGAGATACTCGCCATCACTTTTACCAAAAATGCCGCCAATGAAATGATTGACCGACTTATCCTATCAGCAGATCATTCAGGCACATATCAAAATATTCTCAACAATAAAAAACTCTCTTCAAAAGAAAAAAACTTCCAGCGATTGTCTTACAGAAGAAATTTCCGCTGGATACAAAAAATTACTATCAGGACTTTCCACAGCTTTTGTTACCAATTGCTCCGTAATTATGGGGTAAATG
>CAYPFV010000184.1:0-5430 GCA_964410015.1 uncultured Bacteroidales bacterium | reverse complement strand
TCTTCAAAATCCTGGGGATCGTGTGCCGTAATAGCCACAATTTTGGTTTTACTGGCAGGTTTACCCATTTTCTGCCTAATATATTGAGTTGTTTCCAACCCGTTTTTTACCGGCATTTCAATATCCATCAAAATAAGGTCGTAAACTGTATCCATTAATTTATCAATGGCCTCTTCCCCGTTTTGTGCCTCATCATAATCAATACCCATACTTTTTAAAACAATACCGATACGCAAACGGTTGGTAAACAAATCGTCGGTAATTAAAAATTTCATGATGTTTTTAATTGAAAATATCGTGAAAAACTGAAAAGTATCTCACTTTTTACAAATTTGTTGAAAAATAATTTTGCTTCAGATCAATCATTTAATGCATTTAATATCAGTATTTTATGCTCTTAGTCAAATAAAAAAATGCAACAAAAAATAAGGGAAACGCTTAAAAAATAATTTTAAAATTCGCGTATTTATACGGTTTTTAAAGCCCTGCACTCGCATTATTTTTACTCATTCTTTTGAAAGTAAAATTTCGCTTACTCATATTCAGATTGCTTGGTATAACTAAACAAAAGGTTATGAAAACACAGGAAAACCAGTACGAAATGCGCGTAAAACAATTATCAGAAGATTTTTTCAGACTTCGCCTGATAGATAGCAAAAAGCGAAAAGATCATGTGATTTTTGAAACCTTTGCCAACACCATACCTTCCACTTTTGAATTGCTGATAAAATATAAAATGATCAGGGCACAAAAGTACAATTGATTTTAATATCGTCATTTCCAAACCCGCTTTAAGGTCTGAAAAGTGAAGAAAAAACAATACACGATAAGCAGAAAAAAGTTTTAATCCATTAAATATAATACAGTTATGAGTCAAATCCATACACCTAAAAAAGAATCAACCGTATTAAATCAGATACTGGAGATCTTTTTTACGATTGATAAAAAAATCATGGATCTGCATTCCTGTTCTTCTGATGATTTCCTTGCCATGAACAAAGCGCTGAAAGAAAATCATCAAAAAGCACGATATATAACCGAAAATGCCAGCCTGGTATTTGACAAGATTGGCGAAGAGGGTAACTTGCAAAAAATATTGATGCTGAAGGAAAATTTTAAATTCCTTCAGCAAGAGTTTTTTACTTTCGAAAATCAAATCAACAATATTTTAAGTACCCTCGAACGCATACAATCAAACTTTAGCTTGATGTTTGTGCCGATCAATAATTTCAGGCAAAACCTTGCTTCTTTAAAACTGTTGCTTTCCAATATCAAACTGAATAATACATTTTTTGATTACGGACTCCGGTCGTTCACAGATCAGGATGCGACCAAATTTGAAGGTATCATCAACAAGGTAAAAGACTATTGCCCCGTTTTTGAAGAAAATATTTACAACATTCAAAATCACATCAAAACGGTTTACGCTGATCTTTCAAATCTGAAAGACACTATATTTAATGGATTGCTCAATAAACTCGATGTTCTGAAAAAAGATCTTGATGCTATTGAATGCCATCATAAAGAAACGATGAAGAGCAAAAACCGTATTGAGGATATCAGTCAAACTTGCAATCAAAATGTGGGACGCATCATTACAAATTTGCAATATCACGATATCATCCGTCAAAAGATGAATCATATTCAGCAAACCCATAAACTCATCATCAAGGGACTGAACGATAAAGATAATGGTTTGGAAACCAGCAACCTGAATAAAAATCCCTTTTTTATTCAAATTCCCCAGATCACAGAAATTCAGGTTGCACAATTACTGCATACTAATAAAGAATATCAGGACGCAATAGAGCTGATCAGCAACAAAATGATTGAGATCGGACAGGATATGACATCTATAGCTCGTATAGCAGGAGCATTAAATGTTTTTGAGAACAATGGAAGCCATCTTACCCTGAGTAAAATATCCGATGCTTTTAAAGACCTCATTGAAGGAAACAGAAAGTGCCTTAAAAGTTTTAAAAACCATACTGATGAAGTTTCGCTGGTTTACAAAATTGTGAACGAACTTTTTGATAAATTCAAAGAATTGGAGGCAATCGAAAACTCCATTGAACAAAGCATTATTGATAAAATCAGTTTCGGCAATTTTTTGATCAGTGAGGAAAAGGAAACCGCAACAAAAGCACAACAGATCATTAAGTTATATGCTGACAATCATTTTGAGAAAAGCAAGATCAGAAGCTTGTTTGAAAATACCAGAGCACAACTCAAAGATTTTTTTCAGGAATGTTCATATTATATTTACGAAGTAAAGGGTATTGAGAAAATGTCTGATATTCTTGAAAGCACTGCAACCAATTTTGCTATTGTAAAAGACAACCTGCACTTTGTTGAAAAAGCTCAGCAAGAGATACTTAATAAAAGTGAAGAAATACATGCGTCTGGTAAACAGGTTGTGAATGAAGTTAAATACTACGATTTTTTCGAAAAAACAATCGATGAACTGATTATTAAGTTTGATGCCATCAATGAACTCATCAAAATCAGAAAACCATTGGGTAAAGAAGAAAAAGCAGAAGGGTTGAAACAAATTGAAGATTATTACACCATGAAATCTGAAAGAATTGTTCATAACCAGACTTTATTTAATAATAATGCCGATGGGTTCAACGACCTTTCAGAACTTTTTAAAATTGAAGAAGAGGTTGAAAGTAGCAATAAACAAGATGGCAACGATGTAGAGTTTTTCTGATAGTAAAGCGAAGAAAAAATTATTCATTTTATTATTTCAAAAAATATGCAGGATTTTAAATTTACCAGTAATATTTATGAAGATTCTGGTGAACCGGTTATGAAAATGGTTTTTGAAGGTGCTTTAACCCTCAGCAACGCCAGCGAAATAAAAAAGATTCTTAAGGAGCAGAAACAAGAATTCACCCAAATCGCCCTAATGGTAAAAAATGTTGTGGGTTTGGATGTCTCTTTTTTGCAAATTATCGAATCCTGGAAAAAAAGTTTGGAAAATAATGGAGGAAAAGTTAAAATCCAGATGGATTTGCCTTATGATTTAAAAACATTACTTTCTAACGCAGGTATCACTTATCCGCATAAATAGTTTTTGTTTACCAATTTAGCCCCAAAAAAAAGAAGCAGTATATGGACAAAACCATATTGATAGTAGATGATTCTGAAAGCATAAGAGAAGTGGTCATTTTTACCCTTGAAAATGCCGGCTACCGTGTACTCAGCGCCTGCGACGGTGAAGATGCCTTAAAACATCTGAATGGAAAACCTGTAGATCTTGTAATTACTGATTTGCATATGCCCAACATGGATGGCATTGGTTTGATAAAAGAAATACGCAAGATGGATAATTATAAATATACACCCATTCTTTATTTAACCACAGAGTCGCAACAAAGTATAAAAATGGAAGCCAAAAAAGCAGGTGCAACAGGATGGATCGTAAAACCTTTTATGCCCGATAAACTATTGTCTGCTATTGTAAAAATCATTAAATAAACAAGTAATCAATGGATACATTACATGTGATTAATAATTTGATTTTCAATCTGAAAGAACCATATAAACAAAGGATTACTAAAAGAAAACAGTAGTTTGTGAATGAATAGTTTAACCATAAACTGGTAAAACCATTCCAACACATAAATAATATATTTGATTCAATTATGGAAAAAACAGTAGTAATTGTTGATGATTCCGAAAGTATCCGCGAAGTTGTAGGTTTTACATTAGTTAATGCCGGACATAAAGTCCTTTCAGCTATAGATGGTAAAGATGCTTTGAAATTTTTCAATGGCGATAAGGTTGATCTTGTTGTTACAGATTTGCATATGCCCGAAATGGATGGTATTGAACTAATCAAAGAGATCCGGAACCGTGAAGCATACAAATTTGTGCCAATTTTGTTTCTTACAACCGAATCGCAACAGAACAAAAAACTGGAAGCAAAAGAAGCGGGCGCAACCGGATGGATTGTGAAACCTTTTGTACCCGAAAAATTACTCGCAGCAATCAGTAAAGTAGTAAGATAAATGGAACAGTTTAAGAAAAAATTCGTTGATGAGGCCAATGACCTGATAAACAGCCTTGAAGATGCATTACTGGTTTTGGAAGAAAATCCCGGAGATAAAAATATTATCGAGGAGGTGTTCAGGGTAATGCACTCCTTGAAAGGGGGAAGCTCTATGTTTGGTTTCCATAAGATGGATACCTTTACTCATGAGCTTGAAACCATTTATGATATGATCAGGAATGATTCCCTTAAACTTCAAAGAGAAATTCTAAATATTACACTCGCCTCTGTAGATCATTTAAAGATATTGCTTGAAAACGACGAAAACATCTCCGAAAAACAAGAAAAAGTGCATCAGGAGCTTTTAAGTCGTATTTTTGATTTTACCCGTAAAAAAGAAGAAACCAAAGAAAATCCTCACACCAATAACGAAAAAACACACGAACCTACCGGGAAAGACAAATCACAGATATTCGAAAATGTACCTACTTACTTTATTGCAGTAAAACCAGACCACGACATTTTCAGCAACGGAACAAACCCCTTTTTCCTCATTGATGAACTCAACAGTCTGGGACATTGCCGGGCATTCCTAAAAACCGACTCTATTCCCGATTTTGACACTTTAGAACCCGAAAAATGTTTTGTATACTGGGAGGTAGTGCTGGCTACAGATAAATCTGTTGACGATATGAAAGATGTTTTCATCTTCGTAGAAGACCTATGTGATCTTCATATTCAGAAAATTGCTGACACAAATTTGCTCGCCATAACCCCATTTATTAATGAAATTGATACAATCATCAATAAAAATGGTGAAACACGGGTGAAAAATCTCGAAGAATTTGTAAGCAGGATAAAGCAAAAAGATGACGAGGAAGAACCCCTTATCAATAGTGTTAACGATCTTTCGATTCAGAACAAAAAAACAAGTATCAGCAATATTAGGGTATCTTCAGACAAACTTGATAGTCTGATGAATCTGGTGAGCGAACTGGTCACTACCCAGGCAAGTCTGAGCTTGTTGGCCGACAATCAAAACAACCCGCAACTGGCAGGTATTGCTGAAAATATTGAAAAGATATCAAGACAGCTACGCGACAATACTTTCGAAATCTGCCTGATACCAATTGAAACCATTATGATACGCTTTAAGCGTTTGGTACGCGATCTCTCCAACGAACTCGACAAAGAAATTCAGTTTATCGCAGAAGGAACCGAAACAGAACTCGATAAAAGCATCATTGAAGGACTTACAGACCCTCTGATGCATATTTTTAGAAATTCTATTGATCATGGTATAGAACCTGCCGCCGAAAGAATAAGACTGGGAAAACCCAAACAAGGCAAAATCACCCTGAAATCTTATTATTCTGGCACCAACGTATTTATTCAGGTAAAAGATGATGGTAGCGGTATAGATGTAGAAAAGA
>CAYPFV010000183.1:0-5514 GCA_964410015.1 uncultured Bacteroidales bacterium | reverse complement strand
CTACTCAATATCAGAGAGAAACAAATTATAAACAGATGAAACAACCATGATTAAGGATTAAACACACACGACAATGATTATTTGGGTAATGACAAAGGCGCGTAGCGCTTACATTATCAGTTTCTCATTAAAGTCGTATTCTTCTCATAATCTTTAAGTTATAAATCATAAACAGATAAAAAAGCAGGAAAAATAAAGCAAAAACTATCAAAATATATGCTTACATTGAAACACATACCTGGTTAGAAATACCAACTGGCAGTTTATTAACTTTACACGAAAACGACTTGCAGGAAATAATATAACTTATTGTATAACAACTATTAAATAAAATTTAATTTATCCATGCAATGCTCAATCCTGAGTGTAAACCATGATAAAAGTGAAAAGGTATACATAAAACTATACAACAGGTTTATTTAGTAAAGGCCAGAGAAATATTTTAACTGTAATGAATTTCAAGGAGGTTTCTTTTGTCAAAAAAAAAATTAGTCTTCCAAAAATAAAAACAAAATTCTAATGCTTTGTATTTGTAATGCTTACGAAACATCATTTGAAGTTGGGTTAAGATATTTAAAAACATATTCACCCTGAAATTTATAATGACATTGCATTACTCACGATTTTATTTTCCTTTCTGATCTTTTTTTACCTAAAAAGGAAACACAAAAGGCATTAAAACCATGATGATAGCAAGGATGATGAGGCTAAGAGGCAATCCGATCCTGAAAAAATCCATGAAATTGTATCCGCCCGGTCCCATAATTAAAAGATTGGCGGCATGAGAAACAGGACTCAGGAAGGTGCCTGCTGCAGCAATGGCCACTGCCATCATAAGGGGTTCTGGTGAAATGCTGAACTGCTCGGCAATGGTTACAGCGATGGGAGACATAACCACTACCAGCGCGGCTGGAGGAATGGCCAGGGTGCTGAAAGAGGTGAGCAGATACAATCCTGCAACAAGTCCCATAGGGCCAAACGGACCCACAAGACTCACCACTGCGTCGGCCATGACTTTTGCTGCACCAGTATTTTCTATGGCTATGCCCAGGGGAAGCATGCCGGCAATAAGAAAAACAGACCGCCATTCAATAGATTTGTAAGCTTCTTCCATTTTGATACAGGAGGTCAATACCATTAACACAATTGCCATTAGTGCAGCAATTGCAATGGGCAGGTATCCCAGAATAACAGGGATGAGTGTGCCCGCCATGATTAATACCGAGGTTAGTGCTTTCCTCTTTTTGATTCGCTCCTGGGGAATCTGAGTCAGCAGGATCAATTCAGACTCTTTACCCAGCATCTGTATGGTTTCTCGTTTTCCATAAAGCAAAAGTGCTTCTCCAAATTTTAGTGGTATATTATGCAGATTGGTTCTGAAAGAGCGTCCCTCCCGCCAGATGGCCAAAACATTTACTCCATATTTTTCCCTGAAGTTCATTTCCCGCAGTGTATGTCCTTCCAGGGACGAACGTGGTGCCAGCACGGCTTCCGCCAGCTGAATATCGTCTGATTCAAGATCTAAGATGTCTGATTCTTCCTGATCCAACATCTCAATATCTTCCAACCCTTTCACCAATACCAGATCTTTGCGGTTGCCTTTAAAAAGTATCTTACTACCCGCTACAAAGCGTTCATAAGATTGTGGTAAGTAGAGTGAATTGTCATCATTGATCACACCCAGAACTGTCAGTCCAAAGGTTGTTCCTATCTGACTTTCGGCAGTCTCCTTGTCAAAAAGTTCGGTGTCGGCAGGGAGTTGCATTACAAACAAAACTTCATCGAGTTTATAGCGATAAAGTAATTCATCGCTGGTAACTTTTCTAAAGTCCGCAATATTTTCTTCCTCTTTCAGGATATTGATTTGCTCAGGGCGCCCCTGCAATAACATAATGTCACCTTGTCTGAAACGATGTTCGCCCAGCAGTGAGCGTTTAATGCTGTTATCATTTCGTATAGACAAAACGTTTATATCTAAACGATAGGGAAAATCAAAGTCGATCAGATGTTTGTTTATAAAAGAAGATTTTTCATGGAGGGTAGCCTCGTAAATATTTAAAGGGTTATTTCTGATCATATCCCTTATCACTTTATTGCCTGGTGTCTGTTTTAAGATTTTCCATCTTTGCAGGGTTTTGATAGAATCCATCCTGCCTAATACAAAAAGTTTGTCGTTGGCTTCAATAATACTGTTGGGCTGGGGTGCCAGCAAAGTTTCATTACCTCTTTTGATAGAAAGAACATTGATTCCTAATGCTGCTCTCAATCTGCTTTGCTTCAGCGTTTTTCCTACCAACGTTGAGGATGGTTTTATTTTCATGATAAAAGTGCGCTCTTCCAGGGCATAAGAATCAGAATATTTTTTATCTGACGTTGTATCAGTATCTTTTTTTTTGCCTTTTATTTGTGGCAATAGTCTTGCTCCTGCCAGAGCCACAAACAAAATACCCCCTGCCATAGCACTAAAACCCAGGGGTGCGAAATCGAACATGCTAAAAGGTTCATATCCTTCATTTTCCAATCCAAAGCTGATTAACAGGTTGGGCGGGGTGCCGATAAGGGTTGTTAATCCTCCCAGATGACATCCAAAAGCGAGCGGGATAAGCAATTTGGCAGGAGATTTACCTGAGGAGCGCGCCAGATCCATTACAACAGGTAGCATCAGAGCTGCCACACCAATGTTATTGATGATCGTTGAAAGCAACCCGGAGGATAACATAACTATAGTGATCATCCGGCGATCACTGTAACCGGTAATATAGAGCAGTTGCCTGCCAATAATACGCGCCACGCCGGTCTGATAGAGCGATGCACTTAAAATAAACATTGCCCAAACCGTGATTACCGCCGGATTACTGAAACCAGAAAGTGCCTGCTCGGGTGTTATCAACCCACTTACAGATAAAATCACAACCAAAAGCAGGGCAACTAAATCCATTCTTATCCACCCGGTAAGAAACAATACCAGAACAATGAACAGTATGATAAAAATAAGGATTATATCGGGCGTCATATCACAAAATTATGCTATTTTGCCTAATTTGGTACTTATAAATGTAATTTTTCGATTTTTTGCGCTATTTTTTCCATTAACCACATAGGCGTAGAGGTAGCTCCGCATATACCTGTAGTTTTTGCACCTTTAAACCAGTTTGTTTGTATATCTTCTGGTTCTGAAACAAAATGGCTTCGTAGGTTATGCTGCCTGCAAATTTCGAAAAGATATTTCCCATTGGAACTTTTTTTTCCACTCACAAAGATTACTACTTCATGATTAGTGGCAAATTTTGCTATTTCCAGTCCACGATTGGATACCTGCCCGCAAATGGTCTGGAATACCTCAAAATTTGGCAAATTCTCAGGAGCTTCTTGCTGAATTTTCTCCCTGATGGTTTGTTGTAAAAGTTCATATTTTTTGTTATTCTGTGTGGTTTGGCTAAATAGTTTAACAGGTTTTGAGAAATCAACTTTTTCCAGATTTCTGAAATCACTTTCAATCACTATCGCCTCTCCGCGGGTTTGTCCTATCAGTCCATTTACTTCGGCATGTCCTTTTTTACCATAAATTAGTATTTGTGTATTACTTTTTTCTTTCTGGTAAAATTTCCGGATTTTCTTTTGCAGATTGAGCACTACCGGACAGGTGGCATCGATTATCTGTATGTGATTTTTTTTGCAGATATCATAGGTTTCCGGAGGTTCACCATGAGCACGTATCAGCAGTCGCGTATTGAAGATGTTTTTTATATCCTGATGGTTTACTATAATCAAACCTGATTGTTTTAGCCGGTCTACTTCTATTTGATTATGTACAATATCGCCAAGGCAAAAAAGAGCATTTTTGTTTTGAAAGCTGAGATACTTTTCGGCCCGATCAATAGCTTTTACCACCCCAAAACAAAATCCTGATTGCCGGTCGATATCAATTTGCATATTTACATGTGTTTTTGTTGATGCAGGGTTTTTACTCTGTGGGTTTAAAAAACAGCTTATCGAGATCTGTTGAGATGGAAAAATGATTGGGACTACCCGCCAGGTGATAATGCGCACGTCCGTACTGAAGCATAAAGTGTGATATCCTGATGCCTATCCCCCATGACAGTCCTACGGTTGATAAGCGTGTGTCCACTTTCATTTCCTGTCTTCTTCTGTAGTTATAACCAATGGCAACAATAAAGTTCCGTGTTGGTAAAAATTCCATTCCAAATACCAAATGCCGCATGAGTTGGTCACCAATCTCGGCCATTCTGTCGGTTTCTGCAGGTATTGCCTCATTGCTCAAAAAGGTTTGATCATTATCTGTGTGTGATGTATAGGTTAGATCAGGTTTATGAAGATTGTGCGCTACTATGGAAAACCGGAGTGGGGCATTGATAAGTTTTTTAGAAACACCCAATACAATGTCAAAAGGCAGGGGTTCATTTTCACCTTCATAATTGGTTATTTGCCTTCCCATATTGCGAAACACCAGGGATGAAACCCATTCTTTTTCAGAATTAACATAGGCAAAACCAACATCGGCGGCAAGCCCAAAAGACGAATATTGTTCGAAAACAGAATTGATAAACCTGATATTGCTACCAATAGAGAAACGCTCAGAGAGATCACGACCCCATCCCAGACTAACAGCATATTCGGCACCAGTAAATTCACCTTGCTGGTTCCCCAGCTCATCGGCGTGGGTAAAAGTTCCGTAATTAATAAATTGAACTGCTGCATTCACTTTTCCCAGTTTATTGAATTCGGATGATGCTGCAGCGGTACCATAACTAATATCCCCGAAATAATTTGCAAAATTCAGTGATAGTTGACTGCCAGTCATGTGCTCCATAAGTGCAGGATAGAAAAGTGCCATGCCCAGATCATTTCCGGTATGAGGTGCTGCATATCCACCCTGCCCGGTTATGCGAGCGGTAGCTGGAAGGTTTATAAATTCATAAACCCGTCCACTCTGCGATTGCCCGTTTGCTGGTGGCAAGTGTAAAAACACATTGACCGCCAGGAGCAAAAGGATATTTTTCACAAATAAAAGAAAATTAAGATCTGACATGCAAAGAGTATATTTTTGATGTGCACTTTAATCTAATAACCCCAGATAAACGGGAGAGTTCAACAAATATTGCAAATTAATCTTTATGAGAAAAGGTCAAACCCAGTTTTGATAGCAGGCAGAAGCATAAGATTATCATACCAGCAGATCAATGATCTCTAGTAAACCGGTATTCACATTTTTGTGTAGTTTTACCGTTTTGTTTAAGGGCACATGGGTAATATCGTTGTTGGCAATACCTATCATAATGCTCCTTTGGTCATTGAGCAGGGCATCTACGGCTGCTACCCCCAGACGACTAGCTGTTACCCTGTCGTATGCACTGGGACTCCCTCCACGTTGTATATGGCCCAGAATAGAAACCCGTACATCCATATTCTTAAATTCATTTTCAATATCTTTTGCAATGTCAAAAATATTTCCTTCTCTTTCTCCTTCTGCCACCATGATGATGCTCGATTTTT
>CAYPFV010000182.1:0-5611 GCA_964410015.1 uncultured Bacteroidales bacterium | reverse complement strand
CTTTGTTGTCGGTGCAATGCACATCTACTACTGATCGTTTCAGACTGGGAAGTTCGGGAATCAACTCAGGTTCAAGATACTCCACGCTTTCAATTTGTTGTTCTGGATCTAAGGGCAAAACAGCATTGAGAAAACTTTTTATGATATGTGGATGCTCTCCGAATATTTTACGAAAAGTAAGATCGTTTTTAGGGTCTAAGTATTTGTTTTTCTGTGGTATTGCATTCATGATAGAAGGTTGTTTATACGCAAAGATAGAGTTTTTATTTAGTTTCGGTAGCAGGAGGGAGATTTTCCCATTCTACCCTCAATACAGGATATAATTCGCCGGGCTGGAGTAAATGTGAAAAGGTTGTGGTATTAACAATCCCATACATGGATTGTGGTTCGAGCATAATCACAATTTTGTTGCCGGCAATTTGACTGGTGGGGACAAAATAAAATTTTTCGGGGTTTACTTTAATATTTCTTGATAATACAGTTGGAAATAAATTCTCCAGACCTTCATCTATACTTTTTGTAATTTGTTGTATCCAATATCCATTAACATTTGATGTTTCTTGCTCACCGGCTTTGAAAAGGTCAATGTTGTGCAGTTTCAAAAGATTGATCAATCCAGTAAGTGTATCGGGAACAAGATATCCCTTAGGTTTTTCCACATCGAGTGTAGAGATGACATTGGGGTGATAATTTTCCAAAAAAACTATAGTATCTTTTCTTTCCTGGGTTGTAACCAATGGAAATTCAAGTACTTCTCCCTTATTAACATGTTCAATACGAATAGCAACTTTCTCATTGGGTTCGGGATTGAGAAGTTTATTTTTTCCTTCCTTTAGTATCTCCTTCACAAACGAATCATCCCGGTAAATTTTATTCAGGAGCAGGTTTAAAGCAGTATATTGTGCATAAGCTCTTTTTTGAAGGTTGTCGCTGTAGCGATCCATACCATTGAGTCCTTCAAAAATGAACGATAAGGTGTTCAGAATGCCGAAACTTTGTCTTCCGTCGTTGATATCTGCTGTGCTGTGTCGTGAGTATCCTATTTGAGGTGCAGGTCCGACAAGATAGTTGAAAAAAGAAAGGTTCTGCTTTTTCAGTTCTTTATCCAGGTAAGGAAATACATTGTTGAGTGCATAATCTTTTAATTTTTCAAAAGTATTTGGGTTTGTGAGGGTGCCGATTTGCATATCGAAGTTTTTATAAGCTCCAAATTCTTTCCAATCTTCACCGTAAGGCCAATATTCATGCATATCAATGGTAACATCAAAATTATATTTGTGGAAGAGACTGTGCAATGCTTTTGTTTCTGGTTGATCGAGCAGCATATGATTTCGGTTGAGGTCAAAATCGTTGGGGTTTCGACGCTGGTTTTTTATACCTCCGTAAGGATTTACCTGGGGTATTACAAAAATATCTGCCTTTTGCAAAAGTGTTTGATCGGTTTTGGATACAAATTTTGCCAGCCAAAGCAATGTTCCCTCCATTCCACTTTGTTCATTGCCATGTTGTTGGGCGAAAACAAGGATTCTCAGTTTATCCGGGTCTTCACCAAAAACCCCGTTGCTTAGCTTTACACCAGCTATGGATTGTCCTAAGTTGTTTTTTCCCAATTCATAGCTTCGGGCAAAATCAAATTCTTTATCGATCTTAACCATAAACGATATTATCTCTTCATGCGTTGAGGGGGTTGTAAAGCCTCTCTTTTGTGAAGGGGTTTTTATTTCTTCATTTCCACATGAAAACAGGAAAAAGGCCATTAGACCTGTAATAAAAATTTTTCTCATAATGATGGTTGTAAAGAATGTGTTAAATATAAGCTAATTTAGCAATTTCTTACTATAAAAATTCATTGAACCTCATGGTTACTTTCTTGTTTGTAAATGTATGAACAAAATTTCACTCATTATATCTTATTTATTCATCTGTTTTTCTTTGCAGGGTTATACTTCCAATTCAACTGGTAAAATGGATTATACCAAGTCCGATACCCTGTCAGGTAATACTTTGCAAGATACCAGTGTAGTTTCTCTGGATGAAGTGGTTATAAGAGCTTTTAACCGTACCGATCTTATACTTGAGGTACCTGGTTCCCTTTCTCATATTGGTTCGTTACAGATTGACCGTATCAAACCAGAAACAGACCTTATGCCCATTCTCGATTATGTACCAGGTGTTTTTGCGCATGTAGGTGCAACCAATACCTCCAGGGTAAGCATAAGGGGTATAGGTGCCCGTGTACCCTATTCAACCGGGAAAATACGAGGTTATTTCAACAATATCCCCATTACCAATACATCGGGAGATACTTTTTTACAAGATATAGACCCTTCAATTATCCAATCCCTGGATGTAGTTAAAGGTCCTGCAACCAGTGCTTATGGAGCAGGATTAGGAGGTACCATTACAATGCAGTCAAGGCAACCCCGACTGCGTAAAACAGGCTTTAGGAACTTTTCAGAAACTGGTTCTTATGGTTTTTTTAAAAATTCGTTGATTCTTGATCTTGTTTCCGGAGATAATGCAACATCGCTCTCTTATACACATACCCAAAGCGATGGATACCGGGATAATAATAATTTTAACAGAGATGCTATAACCTCAGTTTCTCAGTTTAATACATTCAACGATGTTGATTTTACTGCATTGTTATCTTATAGTCGCTTAAAGTCATTTATTCCCAGTTCTATAGATACTTTAACCTTTGTGGAAGACCCAACCTCTGCCGCTGCCAACTGGATGAAAACAGAGGGGTATGAAGACTCTGAGCGATTTTTTGGTGGTATCACAGCAAGTAAAATATTTTCAGAAAAATTATCTGGTGATATCACTTTGTTTTCTGGATGGAATCAGGAAAAAGAGATGCGACCTTTTGATGTCTATTATCAGGAAAGATTTACAGCCGGTACGCGTTTCAAGGGGAAATATGCTTTGCTTCAGGATGATCATTCTATAGATGTTTCGGCAGGAGGTGAATACCTATTAGAGCTATACCAATACAGCAACTTCGAGAATATTGATGGTGAAGGGATACAGGGCGAGCGTATCAGTAAAAACCGGGAAGAGATATTCACAGGAAATACTTTTCTACAGCTAGATGGTCGTTGGAAACGGTTACATTATTCCGGTGGTATCAACGTTAATTTTACCCGTATTCAATATACTGATCTTTTTCGTGATGAACCTCTCAACACTTCAGGCACATATGGTTACGGAACAATCGTATCTCCCCGTATTAGTGCCAGTTATCTTTATAATGCTGATCATTCCGTTTTTGTCACCCTCAGTCATGGTTTTGCACCTCCTTCACTTTCCGAAACGTTAACTCCCGAAGGATTTATCAACCCTGATATCCGACCTGAAAAAAGTTGGAATTATGAAGCGGGTCTGCGGGGGGCTTTTTATGAGGGAAAATTGTTTTATGATTTAAGCATCTATCAAATGAACGTGCAAGACCTCTTGGTCGCCCAACGCATTGGGGGTGATGCCTGGATAGGTAGAAACGCTGGTAATTCTAAACATCGGGGTATGGAAGCTGAACTTCACTGGATATTGCTGCAACGAACTACTGTGTTGCCATTTCAACTCAAGGAAATATCACTCCGTGGCAATTACACATTCAACGACTTTGTTTTTACAGAATTCAACGATTTTGGAAACGACAGAGCAGGCAATAATATTCCTGGAGTTCCACAGCAGGTTTTTCATGCCAGTTTTTATGCCCAAACAGGCATGGGTTTGTATTTTATGCCATCTGTAAGGTATGTGGATAAAATGGCAATGAATGATGCAAACACACTTTTTACTCAACCTTATTCCTTACTGAATCTTATGGCGGGTTATAAAACAAATCTGGGTAAGGGTCGTTGGAACATGGATTTCTTTTTCAAAGCTAATAATTTATTCGATAAAAATTATGCTTCTATGATTCTGGTCAATGCGCCTTCTTTTGGCAATTCGTTGCCACGTTATTACTATCCGGGTTTGCCTCTTCATTTTTTTATGGGGTTGAAGATTGGCTTCCTTTCCTAGTAAAACTAGTAATTTTTTAAAGATCTATTTTTAAACTATGATTATAAAATGTCTTTATCACCAAAATAGAGAATGAATTGATAATCGTAGTGCTGTGCTGGTAATCTGAACTCAGGATGGGGGCGAGAATCCAGGTTCCAGGAATTATCACCACCAACACCCATTTGCCTGAAATCAATGTTTACGGTTATGTTTCCCGGGGTCAGTGTGTAGGTATGCTGTGCTTCGTTTATTTCCTGCATAGTATAAGGCCAGGCACTAACACTGAGATCAGGAATCGCTTTAACCATTAATCCGTCCTGATTTTCGTTCAGAATTGAGAACCATTTTACACCGGTTCTGTTGTTGCTCTCTTGTGGCCAGGCATAGTGGAAAAAATCATCTTTCACTGAAAGGGTGTATTGCCCCATTCGGGCACTTTTTTGCCTGTCTGCATAGTTTTCATGAGGACCTTTTCCCATGAAGCTCCAGGTGTCAAATTCTGCCGGAATAAGGGTTTGCATGCCAAAACGTGGCATATCCGGAAGTCCTTTGGCAGGATCTATAGCAGCTGAGACTTTTACTACGCCCCCGGATGATATCTCGTATTGTAGGTGATATTTTGACCGGATGTTGTTGAGCAAAATTGCTGCCACTACCATTATGTTTCCGTTGTCAGCAACAAAATACCTCATATTTTCAATTGTCAGGGATTCTGCGGCATCTTTCCACTCTGCCTGGTTTTCATGCACGCGTGCACCGCGGCGATCGTTGTCGGTAAGGGGACGCCAGAAATTAGGTTTGAGAGGTTCAAGCAGGTATTCTTTGTTATCTCTTTGATAAGAACTGAGCATACCTGTTTCCTTACTGATGCCGATCACCAGATCAGAACCGGTTAAACTGAGCATAGATGCTGATTCAGATACTTCAAGTGGTTGTTGATCCTGGATTGCCATGAAGGAGTTCTCCAAAGGTGAACTCCAAGGAAGTTCAAACTGGTTAAAAGCAACCTGATGTCCTGCATCTGCATAAAGGGTTTCTTCTTTTCTTTCAAAATATATAGTTAAGTAATAATCTTTTCCGGGTTCTATCTCAGGTCTTGTGTAGTCCAGTGATGCTTTTCCGGTTTGTCCTGCCTCTATCAGGGGTAAATCGGTTTTACCCTTCTGAATAACCATGCCATCGGCAGTAATCTCCCAATGCAAATTGTATATATTTGTGGAGAGAAAATGGTGCCTGTTTTCAATGCTGATGCTTCCGGATTCAGCATCGATGAGTTGTGCCTCCAGGGGTTGAAAGATTTTTTTCACTTCCCAGGTTGCGGGTTTGGGTGTTTGGTCGGCATTGATAATTCCATTCAGGCAGAAGTTCTCATCATTGATCAGGGTATCTCCGAAATCACCACCATATGCCCAGTATTCCTTTCCATTCTCAGTTGTTTTTACCAGTGCCTGATCCATCCAGTCCCATATAAAACCACCAATAAGTCTTTTGTTGCTACGAATAGCGTCCCAGAATTTAAAGAGGTTTCCGGTGGAATTTCCCATCGAATGGGCATATTCGCACCAAACCACAGGTCTTCCATCCTCGCATTGATTGGCCA
>CAYPFV010000181.1:0-5629 GCA_964410015.1 uncultured Bacteroidales bacterium | reverse complement strand
TCATTGGTATTTTGTTTTATCTGCTCTTGGAAATTTCTTGCTCGTGTTTTCGTTTTTATATTTATTTAAATATTTGTTCTCTGACGATCCTGCTTACCAGGAACTACATCCTTTTATTTATGTTTTGGGCATCCTGTCAGGTATCGCGCTTTATATTTACGCTACATATAAGGTGCATGAAAGCAAATTCTTCATTAGGTTTGACCATGATACCCTTGAATACAATCTGCCTGGTAAAGACAACAAAGGTATGATCCACAAAAGTGAAATAGAATCTGTTGATATCCATCATTTTTTAATAAAAGTAAGAACAACCAATAACGATTCAAAAAAAATTACACTCGATCATCTGCTTTATAAAGATATTCTTCGCATCAAAGATTGGTTTCAATCTTTCAAATAGTCTTTAACTCCTCAGAATAATTACCATTTAATTTTTAAAAATAAAAGCATGAACGAACTTCTTACTCCTGTAAAACCCAAAGAACGCATTATAGCACTGGATGTGTTGCGTGGATTTGCCTTGTTTGGAATTTTAATGGTCAACATGAAATGGTTTCATACTCCTGTGGCGAGTTTGATTTCTCCCCATGAGTTATGGTCATCTGCTCCTGATAAGGCAGTAGATTTTGTGGTGAAATTTCTTTTTGAGGGTAAGTTTTACCTGTTGTTTTCGATGCTGTTTGGTTATGGTTTTTATCTTTTCAGTCAGAAATCGTCTTTGAACACCCAACAGGTGAAAAAAATATATGCTATGCGGTTGTTGGGTTTGCTTCTTATTGGTGCTGTCCATGTGGTGTTTTTTTGGCCTGGTGATATTCTGGTATTTTATGCTTTGCTGGGCTTTTTGCTGATGTTATTTTGGAAAAAGAAAACCCGGAAGTTAATCAGGTGGGCTGTTGTTTTTATTGTTGTACCAGTAGTGTTTATGGGGTTAGCAACCCTTCTGACTATGCTGCCCGAAGGCCAGCAGGAAATGCAGCAAGGCATGCTTGAGAGAAATAAAATGATGCTCGAAATGGTTGAAAAGGCATTGATTGTTTACCAGGAGGGAAGTTTTTTGGAGATGATACATATGAGAATAGAAGAGTATGTGCTGAGTTTGGGTGGTATATTGTTTTTTCATGTCAATATAATAGCCATGTTTCTGATTGGTGTCTGGGCTGGACGTAAAAAATTACTTGTCAACATTGATCAGAATATTACTTTCTTTAGAAAACTGATGATAATAGGTTTATCCATTGGTTTACCAGCAAATTTATTTATTGCTATTGCTTCTCTTCATGCAGATATTTATTCACCCGGTGTTATATCCTTTTGGGTAACCTTTGCTACAGCATTTGGTGGTCCGGCCCTTACTTTTGGATACATTGGTTTATGGATTTTGCTTTTGCATCTCAGATATATTCACAAGTTGAGCAACTGGTTGTCGGGTGTTGGAAGAATGGCCTTGACTAATTATTTAATGCATAGTGTTTTAGCAGCGCTTGTTTTTCAGAATTATGGACTTGGATTGTATGGTAAGGTAAGCACCTGGCAGGGTGTTTCTGCAGTTTTAGTGGTTTTTGCACTACAGATCATTTTTAGCAGATATTGGTTGAAAAAATTCAGATTTGGTCCGGCAGAATGGATATGGAGAAGCTTTACTTATTTAAAATGGCAAAGGTTGAAAAAATCTATTGATTAGAGAAAATAAGAGATCAGATGCACCCCAACCTGAAACTATGGTTGAAGGTTTTTTTATTCACACTTGTTTTTTTAACTTTTGCCGGATGCATTTTTATTATTATATTGTGAAAGCATTAAGCAAACTGATCTGACGTAGAATTGTTTTTTCCTATATTCGAATGGTTTAGAAATGGTATGATATGATAAGTGTTTTTATTGTAGGATGGGATGAGAATGGGGGAAAAATACTCATTGATAACCTGGAAAGGTTTTTCCCGGATATCCGCATTTACGTTAAGGAAACCATTCCAATGGAAGAAGAAATTGAGGAGATCACCGGTGAATGCATATTTGCGGTTCATTTAATTGATCCTAAAATGATCAGAGATTTGCTATATCTCAAAAATATAGCAGATCCTCCTTACCTCTACAGTATTTTGATGATCGAGGAAAATGCCCCCTACCAAAAACGGTTTGATTTTCTCAATAAAGGTATTGATCTGGTTGTTACCCCGTCTTCTGGCGTATTTGATATTTTACAGTTTATCTCCCATCTGCAAAAGAAAAAAGAAGTAGCAGATACCGCTGATATAAACATTCAAAATTCCTTTTCTAATCTTATTCTTCCAGACCTCACGCAACTTTTCCCCGGCATATTTTTCCAACTTCAAATTTTCTCTGACGGTTCTTTTACTTTCCCTTTTATAAGTGATAAAGTCGATAAGGAGTATGGCTTCTCTTCTCAATTGATGATGGAGGATCCGAATAACTTCTTACAATTTATCTTTGAAGATGATGCTACAGAACTGATACAATCTTTTGATAATGCTTTTAAAAGCAATACCAACTGGAAAAGAAGATTTCGTTTTCAGCATCCCCGGCTGGGTATAGTCTGGATGGATGCCAGTGCTTATCCTCAAAAACAGAATGATGGCAGTATTCTTTGGTTTGGAGTTATGCATGATGCTACTGTTGTGATCGAAGAAGAAGAAAGAAACCGTATTCTCTCTTTGATAGCCGAAAATACAGATAATCTGGTGATTATAACAGATCAAAACCGGAGAATAGAATGGGTAAATAAAAGTTTTGAAAGACTTACGGAATATAACCTGGAAGAAGTTAAGGGATTATCGCCCGGAAAGGTGTTGCAGGGAAATAACCCTCCAAAGGAACAAGTGAAGGAAATGAAAGACCTTTTTGACAGAGGAATGCCTTACAAAGGGGAAATCCTTAATTTTACCAAATCTGGCAGACCCTACTGGATTTATATAGATATTCAGCCAATAAAAAACTCAAAAGGGCAAGTTTTACGCTTTATTGCAATTGAAACCGACATAACCGAAAAGAAAAAGAAAGAACATGAACTCATTAGCAGCGAACAACGCTTCAGAATGCTTGCCGAAAATACCAATGACGGTTTTGTGATTCTTGATGATCACGACAATATCGAATATGTTTCACCTGCCCATAAAAAAACCTATGGATATGAGGATGCTGAAATTATGGGTTCTAAAGGAAAGGATGTTGTAAAATTTATTCATCCTGATGATCAACAACATTACAACAACCAAATTAAACTGGCAAAAAAGTACAAAGATGACAAAATTCAGATCATATTTCGGTTTAAAACCAAAGAGGGGCAATACCGCTGGCGTGAAGATACTATTCGTTTTCTTTATGGTAAAAATGGTCATTTGTCGAAAACGTATGTGATTATCCGCGATATCCATGAATCGGTTCTTTCTCAGCAAAGCCTTGAAAACGAACATAATAACCTGCTTTCCATCATGCAGTCATCGCCAGTGGCATTGTTAGTTATTGATAAAAATGAAGAAATCGTTCTGGCTAATAAGGCATCAGAACGTTTATTTTGCAGAAAAACAGAAGATATTGAACATAAGAGATGTGGAGAATTTATTGGTTGCATAAATCCTGATCATGAAATTAAATTATGTGGATCTACTTCTTTCTGCCAGGATTGTAGCATTTACAAAGGGCTGAAGTACGTTTTACAAGGAGGAAAAATGCTTTACGACCAGGAGGTAGAAACCCGTTTGATAACCCCTGATGGACCAAGGGCATATTGGCTTAGATTCAGCGTAGAACCACTGTTGCTTAATGGTGAAAAGCATGTAATCATGGCCCTGATTGATATTACCCGGAGAAAAAAGATTGAAAGAGAACTCTTTGAAGAAAAGCAAAAACTTCAGATGGTTTTTGATACTATACCCGTCAGGGTTTACTGGAAGGATAAAGATTTACGATTCCTTGGCGCAAATCGGGCATTCCTCAATGATCTTCAGATTAAAAAACCAGAGCTGATCATAAATAAAAACGAATTTGATTTCTTGCCCGACAAACAAATGGCAGAAAAGATTCATGAACAGGAAAGGGAAATTATACTCACTGGCACTCCCGTTTTTTCGCTCATAGAAGAAAAAAAATCTCACTCAGACGGTTCAAAGAGATGGTTGGAAGTAAACAAATCACCACTGCGTGATCATGAGGGAAACATAATCGGGATACTTTGCTCATATATCGATATTACCAAACAAAGGGAAACTCAGAATCTTGAAAACCAATTATACATTGCAAAAAAAACGGCAAGTATAAAACAAACTTTCCTGTCGAACATGAGCCATGAAATGAGAACGCCTCTCAATGGCATCATTGGTATTACTGAGATCCTGAAAAAAACCAATCTCAATGAGCAGCAGAACCATTACCTGAACATCATTGAAGAATCTTCTGATTCGCTCATTACACTGATCAATTCGGTGCTGGATCTGTCTAAAATCGAAGCCGGAAAAATTGAAATCGTCAATGAAGTTGTTCAATCAAGTGTTTTTCATAAACGGATCAATTCGCTGTTTTATTCCATTGCCCAGGGAAAAGGAATCGATTTCTCATTTCGTTTAACGGATGATTTTCCATCCTTTTTTGTTTCTGACGAAAACAAAATCACCCAAATCTTTAACAATATTGTTGGAAATGCTATAAAATTTACAGATAAAGGTTTTGTGAAAATAACCGGTAAAGTTCAGGAGAAAAGAGAGGATGATATAATCCTTCAATTTGAAGTAGAAGATACTGGTCTTGGAATTCCCGGCAATAAACTCCAGGAAATATTTGAGGAGTTTACTCAGGTTGACGATTCAAAAACCAGAATTAAACAAGGCACAGGACTTGGTCTGGCCATTACACAAAGCCTTGTAAAACTTCTGGGCGGAGTTATTCACGCCGAATCAGAGATTGGAAAAGGCGCAAAATTTACTTTTACTTTAAAAACCCATTTGCCCGCAAATAAAATTACTGATGTGTTTTCTGCTAAGGAAGATGAAAGTGAAGACATTGCTATATTGGATATGAGTATACTTGTAGTTGAAGACAAAAAAGTAAACCGGATGGTTGTGGAGCTCATGCTGGAGAGCATGGGGTGCAGCGTTGACAATGCCAGTAATGGGCTGGAAGCACTGCATAAAGTAACCCAAAATAATTATGACGTGGTTTTGATGGATATTCAGATGCCTGTGATGGATGGTGCTACCGCTGTTAAAGAGATGAAAAACCTGAAAATAGACCTGCCTGTAATTATTGGTTTAAGTGCCGAAGCCATGGAGGGGGATGCCGAAAAATATATAAACATGGGAATGGATGATTATCTTACAAAACCTATAAAATCTAAAGTGCTTGCATCATGCCTGGCGAAATGGAGGTTGAGGATACCTCAATAAATCATCCCTCTTTGTTTAACTCCCTGATCTGCATTTTCTTCTTTTTTTTCTTTTCAACCAAATAATCGTACCCGTAATAAGCACTGTTAAAATTATTATCCCTGCCAATGGGATATAAAGGATGTAAAAATCACCCAATACAACAGATAATATCCTGCCGGTGTGTACTTCGAGGGCCAGGTTCCATAACGACATGTGTGCCGATTGTCTCACTTTGTCAGGCATGG
>CAYPFV010000180.1:0-5925 GCA_964410015.1 uncultured Bacteroidales bacterium | reverse complement strand
CAGATCATCCTGTTTCAAAACCGCCGCGGTTTTTCACCCCGAATGGAATGCGAACAGTGCAACTATATTCCTAATTGCACGCAATGTGATGTAAGTCTGGTTTATCACAAAAGAATCAATAAACTGAAATGTCATTATTGCGGTTATACAGTCACTCCCCCCGATAAGTGTCCTTCCTGTGGGTATAGTGGTATTAAACTGAAAGGTTTTGGCACCGAAAAAATTGAAGAAGAAATACCTTTACTTTTTCCTGATGCTAAAATAAAACGGATGGATCTCGACACTACCCGGTCAAAAAATGCTTACCGCAATATTATCAGTGATTTTGAGGAGAAACGCATCGATATCCTTGTGGGAACACAAATGGTAAGCAAAGGTCTGGATTTCGGAAATGTGGAAATTGTGGGCATACTCAATGCTGACAATATGCTAACATGGCCTGATTTCAGAGCACATGAAAGAGCATTTCAGATGATGCTACAGGTAAGTGGAAGAGCAGGAAGAAAGAATGAAAGAGGTAAGGTGATTATTCAATCTTTTAACCCATACCATACAATTATCAGACAAGTAATTGATAACAACTACGACGAGATGTACAGAAATGAAATTCTGGAAAGAAGAAATTTCCATTATCCCCCTTTCTTCAGGTTAATACTAATCACACTCAGCCACCGCGATCCTGGAATGCTAAACAAAGCATCTGCTTATCTGGCAAAAGAATTGAGGAAAAAAATCAACAGCAAATTTGTTTTAGGACCCGAATATCCTCTGGTTTCACGTATAAGAGCGTTATTCCTCAAAACCATCCTTGTTAAATTGGAAAGAAAGGCTGGTTTTGTTGAAAAAAAGCACCAGGTAAGAAAAATCCTGGATGACTTTAGCATAGACAGCCGCTGGAAGTCTGTAAAGTTAAAAATCAACATAGACCCAGTATAATCATGTGGAAAAAATCATTCGTGTTTACAATTATTAACATACCGTAGAAAACACCTACAAAAAACAAAAATAGAAAGACGATCAACACCTATTTTAGTCTAAGTTTTTCAGCTGATTAAGCCATAAGTATTTTATTTAACCATCCCCTTTAAATTCGTATCGTGTTGAAACAAAAAAATGTATTTTTGCCAGCGTTTGACAAGATTTTTGACAAAAGCAATGAGGGGTAAGGATTTATCATACCAGAAGTAAAAATACCCATGGTTTCACAGGATTCATTTTAACAATAAGAATATATCAAAAATCCTCCTGTTTTTGTCAAAAAAAGACCGACAAAAAGAAAGTAATTGACCGGTTGTAAAATCGGATTTTCTACATTGTTTGGTTAGTTTGTATGATTTTGAATATCAGTTTATTAGCATTAAACAATGTAACTGAGGTGGCGAAGCTGTATAAAATAGTTGCGTTACCCGTAAACACAAAATCCAAAACATATTTCTGACCATACGAACAAAAATGATCATTCAAAAAATCTGTTCATTTACGAGATTTCCATTTCATCTTCCTGATCAATCAGAGCTATTCATTAACATGTTAATCCATACCATCAACCAGAAAATAAACTCCCGGAGGATTCGGATTCCCTCAGTGCATCAAAAATTAAAAATAAACTCATGAAAAAAAATTCTTTCTTGTTTATACTCCTTATTATTTTAGTAATCGCTCTTGTTCATCCAGTTCTTTCTCAGGACAGTGCTCTCGAAAAAATGGATTTCAGCAACATAAACGTTGATGAACTGTCCGACAGCCAGGTTCGCAGTTTCTTAAATCGCGCTGAAAGTAGCGGAATGAGCGAAAATGAACTGGAAGCAGAAGCAATCAACCGGGGTATGCCTTATAGCGAGATTTTGAAACTCAGGCAGAGAATCAATTCTCTGGAAGAAAATGATCGTTCATTATCTGACACTTTATTAGATACAACCGGGGAAAGGATGGAAATACCTGTGCTTAAACCTGACGACATTAAACAAGAGGATGAACCGGAATCCACTTCCAACATTTTCGGATATGATCTCTTTAAAAGAGAAGACCTTTCTTTTGAGCCCAGCACCAACATCCCCACACCCGAAAACTACATCCTTGGTCCGGGCGACGAACTCATGATAGAGATTTGGGGTGCATCCGAACAAAGCTACCAAAAATCCGTGAATCCTGAGGGGCAAATTACCATTAACAATCTGGGGCCCGTGCAGGTTGCCGGCCTCACCATTGAACAGGCAACCGATCTCATCATTAACAAATTATCTGTTATCTATTCAGGGTTAAGAGGACCCGATCCCAATACTTTTGCCCAGGTAACACTCGGGAAGATCCGAAGCATTAAAATAACCATTGCCGGAGATGCTTATAATCCCGGCACCTATACCCTACCTTCCTTTTCAACAGTATTCAATGCACTCTATTATGCCGGCGGATCGGCTGAGATCGGATCCCTCAGAAATATTGATGTGATCCGAAATAATAAGAAAGTAGCGGAAATAGACCTGTACGATTTTCTTGTGAAAGGAGAAATATCACAAAATATCAGACTGAAGGACGAGGACCTTATCTTTATTCATCCCGCCGCAAAGATGGTATCTGTTGAGGGAGCAGCTTTAAGACCAGCTACGTATGAAATAAAAGAGAACGAAACATTTCAGGATTTAATAGGTTTTGCCGGTGGATTTGCACCCAAAGCCTATACCCGGCAGGTGAAAGTACATAGAATAACCGACTGGCAAAGAAAAATCCTTACTGTAAAAAAAGATTTGTTTGATTCGTTTTTGCTCAAAAACGGTGACCGCATTACCATAGAAGAGATCATTGAAAGAATGGAAAACCGGGTGACCATTTCTGGTGCTGTTTACCGTGAAGGAGAATACGCACTGGATGAACCCATGTATCTTACCGAACTGATTGAAGAAGCCGGAGGTTTGCAGGAAGATGCATTTCTGAAACGCATTGCCATATACCGCTTAAACGAAAAAAACGAAATCACTTTGAGAGAAGCAGACCTGGAAAAAATACAGAACCAAACAACCGACGATATTCTTTTGCAAAGAGAAGATATGGTATTTATCAGCTCCGTATTTGACCTGAGAGAAAACCAAACCATCAGAATCTTCGGAGAAGTAAGGCAACCGGGAAGCTTCTCTTTTGCTGAAAACATTACCCTGGGCGAGGTAATCCGAAAATCAGGCGGATTCAAAGAATCTGCATCCCTCTCAAAAGTAGAAGTGGCAAGAAGGATTTCGGACAGAGATGCCGTTTCCCAGCAGGAAAAAACCACAGAAGTCTACACCTTTAAAGTTGACCAGGACCTTTTAATCGATGATGAAGGGGCGGGGTTTGAATTGCATCCCTTCGACATGATATTCGTGAGAAAATCCCCGGCATTTAATCCCCAAAAAACCATTACAATAGAGGGCGAAGTTCTTTTCCCGGGCACTTACCCCATCACCTCCAGAAATGAAAGAATTTCAAATATAGTGGAAAGAGCAGGTGGGTTTACCGATCAGGCATTTTTACCAGGTGCATCGCTTACCCGCAAACAGGAATTTATTGGAGGTCAATCGCAGCAGGATTTCCAGGATATGGAAACAGACGAATTTGTGATTCAACAAGATGATGAAAACAATACCATTGGCATTGATATGGAAAAAATATTAAAAAAACCTTATTCTATAGATGATCTGATATTAAAAGAGGGTGATATATTGCACATACCCACTCAACAGCAAACAGTAAAGCTTTCCGGGGCACTTCTTTATCCGGTTTCAACCATCTATCAGCAAAACAGAAGCGTAAGAAACTATATCGCCAGGGCAGGAGGTTTTGCAGACAATGCCAAAAAGGGGAAAGTATTTGTAGTATATCCCAATGGTTCAGTTAACAAAACCCGAAACTATCTACTATTTAAAGATTATCCAAAAGTAGAACCCGGTGCAGAGATTATTGTACCAGAAAAACCTGATACAGAAGGAAGAACGCTACAGGAAACCATTGCCATCAGCTCTTCTCTTACCTCCCTGGCACTGATGATTGTAACCATCATAAACAGACTGTAGTCAATCGTCCTACAATCCACAAAACACCACAAACACGTTATAAAAAAAGATATTTACAGATATCATCTGCACATAATCCGCCCCTTAAAATTTGGAAATAATGTATTACTTTTGGTTTTCTCAAATAAAGAAAAATAACCTTATCATGTAATTATGGCAAAGATACTTGTAACTGGTAGTGCGGGATTTATAGGGTTTCACCTGGCAAAGGAACTATTAAAAAGGGGAGAAGAAGTAGTGGGATTGGATGCAATCAACGATTATTACGATGTCAACCTGAAATACAACCGCCTTAAGGAAACAGGTATTGTGCAAAGTAAGATCAAATATGGCGAACTTATCAGGAGTGAGAATTACAACCTGTACAGGTTTATCCAGTTAAACCTTGAAGACCGGGATGCCATACTCCTGTTGTTTGAACAGGAAAAATTCGACAAGGTATGCCATCTCGCAGCACAGGCTGGTGTTCGATACAGTCTGCAAAACCCCTTTGCTTATATCGACAGCAATATTGTAGGCTTTATAAACATTCTGGAAGGATGCCGGCACAACCAGGTAAAACATTTGGCATATGCCAGCAGTTCCAGCGTTTATGGACTGAACGAATCCATGCCCTTTGCCACACACGATAATGTAGACCATCCCATCAGCTTGTATGCCGCCAGTAAAAAGAGCAATGAACTGATGGCACATACTTACAGTTATCTTTATGGCTTGCCCACCACCGGATTACGATTTTTTACCGTTTACGGTCCCTGGGGGCGACCCGATATGGCATTGTTTCTTTTCACCAATTCCATCATCGAAGGCAAACCCATCGATATTTACAACAATGGCAACATGCAACGCGATTTCACTTACGTGGATGATATTGTAGAAGGATTGGTAAGAGTAATTAATCATGCACCCAAAGGAAGATCAGACTGGAGTGGCAAGGATCCCGATCCATCCTGCTCCATGGCACCTTACAAAGTTTACAACATAGGCAACAGCAGTCCGGTAAAACTGATGGATTTTATTGAAGCAATCGAAAAATCCATTGGCAAGGAAGCGACCAAAAACTACATGCCCATTCAGCCCGGCGATGTACCCGCCACCTGGGCCAATGTCGACGACCTGGCAGAAGACTTGGACTACCGCCCCTCCACACCTGTAACAGCAGGTATTCAACGATTTGTTGAGTGGTATAGGGGGTATTATGGAAATTAACGGTGTAAAACCAGCATAAATCCAAAACCCAATGGATAAACAAACAACAGAAGCGAGAATAATTCACTACCTGCAAGAACGTGAAGAAATTCTCTTTGCTTTTGTTTTCGGATCTTTCTTAACCAGGGATAACTATCGCGACATAGATATTGCATTGTTTTTTAAGGATCCCCCTGGTTTGATGGAACTGGGTCTGATCCATACTGAACTGGGTGAAATTCTTCAAACGAAAATTGATATAGTACCCCTCAATGGTTTGCCCGAAAAATCTCCGGTAATGGCTCACCAGGTGGCAAGTACAGGAAAAATTTTGAAGAACAGCGATGAAGATGCCCTGATTGATTTCCGGGAAAACACGATGCGACACTATTTTGATACAGAGTACCTCCGCAGACAAATGAACAAAGCGTTTGAAAAGAGACTGGATCAGCATGCCTTTGGGAAGCGAAATTTTTTTATGGATTGAAGATCATCTGAACTGAATCATGACAAAATTTTTGACAAACACGCGCATGATTATAAATCGCTGCATGTAAAGCATAAAGTCAGACTGTTAGCGAGCTCACTCATCGAAAAAAAACGAGAACCGAATAAATGCATCTGGAAAAACTGCAACATCTGGAAAACAACATTGAAGAGCTTGAGCGTTTCAAGCGAAGATACGCTCATGATG
>CAYPFV010000179.1:0-5992 GCA_964410015.1 uncultured Bacteroidales bacterium | reverse complement strand
GTTTCGCCTTCCAAAAATTCCGATATGAGGTTTACTTTCTTTTCCTTTCAAAATACAGGTTGAAAAATTTTTATTGAAAAAATAAAATTCTGCTTACGAAATTACTTAAAAAACAACTAAATCTTACCATTTCTATTGAATCAATAATGAAACAGAGAGATGGGAAACCTTAAACTTTTCGCATTAGTTGGTCTCAGTAAGAAAACTCATTATTTTTTCATGTGCTTGATAAGAAAACGACTAGTGCAAGGCTTGTGATGACTGAAAAACAGGAGTTTAATTTTCGTAAATGACTGTTTTGAAGGCGAGCAAAAGGCAGCAATTAGCGTTTTCCTGCAAGCTTTGATTAAATTTTATTGATATCGAAGGAAAACTAAGAAAAATTTTGGATTCAGATGATCAAAAATGAACATTGAAAGAAACAAAGCAGTAAGGGGCATACTATCGGCGATGAACCAATGTAATAGAATCATATTTTCTAAATGTTATTCATAGTATTGGTTATCTGATAGAAGTTAAAAAACCAAATCAAAAGAAAAACCAGTAAAAAAATGCATACTAACCCAGTATGAAAATAGGTATTTTTACCTACTGAAAGATCGTAGTAAACACCTGTTGCAGAAACAGTATTTTTAATATACTTTTACAATGTAAAACACGTAAATTTCGACTAAGTTCAATTAATTAAAGATATACATATAAAAATACCCGAAAAATGAAAAAGACTACTAACACTCTTCTCATCATCATTCTTACCCTATCCTTTCAATTTGCCCATGCACAGTATCCTAATATGGGAAAAAAGCAAAAATCACAACTGTCTTACCGCAATTTTAGTTTACCCGGGCCGAAATGGGAATTAGGTTTAGGAGTAGGAGCAGCCAATGCCATTACAGATATCGCTGTGCGCGATCTTCAAACACAAAACAGTATTCTGGATGTGAATGCAAGAGGCATGATGCCATCAGCATCGGTATACGCTCGTTATCATTCAGGGAATATCTGGGCAATTAAAGGCGATTTTCATGCAAGTATGCTAAGAGGTAATGACAAATGGTCGTCAGACATAGATGTTGTCACCCGTGGCAAATCTTTTACCAACACCGTGTTTGAAGGGAGTATGCACGGAGAATTATATATGCCCAGAAACCACAACCAACCCAAAAAAGACATTCGACAAAACTATATGGACACCTATATTTTTTCAGGTTTATCTCTTTTTTATCACAATCCACAATTATCGGGTGAAATAATTGATGATTATGATCAAGCACTGATGAATCAAACTAACACCTTTGCTGACCTTCAAGTAGCTATACCAATAGGAGCGGGTGTAAAATGGAATATTAACCATCAATGGCATATGGGTCTGGAATTCAATTTCCGGTATACATTTTTCGACTACCTCGATGGATTTACACGCCCTTACAGTCCACAAAACGATCATTTCTTCACTACCAAACTTAATGTGGGTTTTATTACCAAATCAAAAACAAGACCCCACAACCGAGTGGTGAGCAGAAACGTTTTCGGCCCCCGTTTGGAAGATAGATAAAACAATCATCATCTTTTAGGATCATTCATCATGCTTTGCATGTGATTTCCTGACTAAATGAATCAGGAGCATGGACGTGCTTTCCAGAGAATATCTCCTGTATTTTTATCATGAGATAATTTTCTGGCAAGTACAAAAAAGTAATCTGACAAACGATTGATATATTTGAGAATGAGCTCCGAAACTGTCTGTTCTGCTGATAAAGTAATGATAATTCTTTCTGCTCTTCTACAAACACACCTGGCAAGGTGGGCATAAGAGGCAGAAACGTCGCCTCCGGGTAAAATAAAATTCTTCAGTTCAGGGAGGTCTTCATTCATTTTGTCTATCTCTTTTTCAAGCAATAGAATATCTTCTTCTCTTATACATGGCAATTGTACTTTCACCTCACCTTCATCTTTTGCAAGCAACGATTCTGCAACAAACAGATTTTCCTGTATAACCAGTAAAACCTGCTGATAATGAGGGTTAATATCCTGGCACCTGATCAAACCCACAAACGAATTTAACTCGTCTACAGTTCCATAAGCCTCGATTCGGATGTGATCTTTTGGCACTCTCTTACCGCCAATTAATGATGTTTCTCCTTTATCTCCTGTTTTTGTATATATCTTCCAGGACTCCATAGCTTTTTTTTATTTTATTGATTAGAATTAGAATAGAAACTGATGGCAAATTCATCAAAACGATTCTCTTTTATTTAAAAATTGTATCAAAACATATCATTTTACTCTTGTTTTTTTCTGACAGCTTTTTCTCATAAGTACTGCATCAATTGAAATTATTCATCCGTAAATAATTTAGTATGTTAAGGTCGGATGGAACTCCATGTTTGCTATTTTGACTTCTTTGAGTTTGTAAACTCGGTTCATTGGTATTTGTATTTAATTTGCAAAACATGGGTGTTTGATCAAACAGATTTCAACTGAGGTTTATTTTGTATTGTTTTCAAAACCAAAACCCTGCAAAGCAAAAACTAACATCAAAAGTCAATCCTGATAAAGAAATGGTTTACAGTGCCTAACAAACAATGATTTGCGACAGAGGTAGCAATCTCAAACAAAGCATTTTGTTTAACAATTTTACAAAATTCTTAAACCATGAACATGTTTTCATTGAAACACCAGGAATATGGTTTTGTTGAAAGGGAGTAAAAAAACACATCGGCAAAATTAAATTCCCACCCAGTAATTTTTTTTTACCTGAGAGAAAATCAGTATTTCTTTAATCTCTCATTTCAGGCAAAGTTCGACAATTCGATTCTGGTGGGTTGTTCATTGATAGTATCAGATGCAATTTCACCATCAAGCAATTTCACCACCCTGTGGGCATGAAGCGCAATATTTTCTTCGTGTGTAACAAGAATAATGGTGTTACCTGCTTCATGGATTTCCTGGAAGAGTCCCATAATTTCTATGGAAGTTTTGGAGTCGAGGTTTCCTGTAGGTTCGTCGGCGAGGATGATAGAGGGTTTATTGACCAGGGCACGAGCTACAGCAACCCTTTGTCGCTGTCCTCCTGATAGTTCGTTGGGTTTGTGATGCACACGGTCAGACAATCCAACCTGATCGAGAACTTCCATTGCTCTTTGCTGCCTTTGTGTTTTGCTGATACCAGAATAAATTAAAGGCAAAGCAACATTATCGAGTGCTGTAGAGCGTGGAAGCAGGTTGAAAGTTTGAAAAACGAATCCGATTTCTTTATTTCTTATTTCTGCCAGTTGGTTATCAATGAGTTTACTTACATCCTTATTGTTCAAAAAATAGCGACCAGAGGAAGGGCTATCGAGGCATCCTAAAATATTCATAAGAGTTGATTTCCCGGAACCCGAAGGCCCCATCAGGGCAAGATATTCATTTTTAAAAATAGATAAAGAGATTGATCGCAAAGCTCTTACAACCTCTGTACCTACCTTGTAGTTTTTCGACAATTTTTCTAAACTGATCAATTCCTGCTTCATGTGTCTTTATTTTTAATCTATTGAACAAAGTTATAAACATCCGGGCAACAATTGCTATTTTTAGTTACGGATTAAAACCGGATATAAAAATTCTGTTTGCTGAGTGCCTGATCAAAAAATACGATTCCAAATCTGAACATATCAATGGTGACTGTAACATCGGGATGTCCTTCTATTTTTTTCCAACATTTGAGCATAGAAGCCGACCACCTGATATCATCAACCACTAAAACGCCATCAAAAGATATATGTTTTAAAAGTTGATGAAAATATTGCCATACTTTTTCGCCTTTGTGATCTCCATCCATAAAAACAAAATCATACTTTTTATTCGTTATAACTCTGGTTAATAGTTGGTTGAATTGGCCTGTATGCAAGGTAATATTTTTCAAGTTTGCAGCAGAGAACCACTCTTTTGCTATCTGAGCAATGGGTTCGGCACCTTCTAAAGTATCAATTTTTGTATTGGGTTTTGCTTTGCTCAGATAGGAAGTGGTGATACCCAAACTTGTACCCATCTCAAGTGCATATTCACATTCAAAATACCGAATCATCCTGAAAAACAATCGGCAGTTGCGCGGATTGTGCAACGAATTTTTTGCAATAAAGGCAACAGTTTGTTTTTTAATATTCTGATTTCCTGACCTATGGCGATCTAAACGATTTCCAGCGCCGTAATCCTGAAAAGCAAGTACGGTATTATTTTTTATCAACTTAGCCCGATGAGTTTCCAAATCTTTCATCTCAGGATGAATTTCATCAGCAAAAACACAATCTTTCAAAAAGCCAAAAACAAAGGGACTATGGATGCCATGAAGCTTTTTGCTGCGCCAATACCAAATCAGAAACTCTTTAACCTGAAAAAATGCCTGAAAAATATAGTTTTGAAACATGGTTGAATTTATCTTTTAATGATGTTTTTGTTCTGAATGTTCATGAAACCAAACTTTTGAGTATTTCATGAAACGTTTTTCCTCTCTCTTCAAAATTCTTAAACATATCATAGCTTGCAGCGGCAGGCGACAAAAGCAATTTTTCTCCGGCAGGCGTATTTTCAACCGCACAAATAACCGCCGGTCTGAAATCATCAAACCAATAGTTTTTCTTATCATTCTTATTTCCTGCCACTTCCCACAGGTTTCTCATTTTTTTTCCGGCGTTACCCAGAAAAATAACGGTTGAAACCGGATAAGAATTAAGAAAGTGAATCAGTTGTGAATAATCGATACCCCGATCATATCCACCGAGCAAAAGAGTGTGTACCCGTTTTAAAGTAGTTAAAGCACTAATGGTTGACTCCGGTATTGTACTGATAGAATCATTATAGCAATCCACCTTTCTGTATGTGCCCAAAAACTGTAACCTGTGTGGTAAACCTTCAAAGGTTTCCAAACCCTGGCGAATCTGCTCCTGTGGAATATCACTCAGAGCACATACCAGGGCAGATGCCAGAATATTGTTGAGGTTGTGATCTCCCGGGAGAGCTATCCGATCGGTCAGGTTCTGCCATTGCACCTTTATTTTTCCGGCATGTAAAAAAACATCCTTTCCTTTTACATAAGCAGAGGCATCATTATCCAATAAACCAACTTGAAAATTGAAAATTTTTGCGGAAGTTGCATTGCTTTTCATCAATTTTTTGATCCATTCACTACTGCTATTAATGATGAGGAAATCGTCCTTTTGTTGCCAACGGGCAATGTTGTATTTGGCTTGTTGGTAATGTTGATAGGATTTGTAATGATCTAAATGTTCGGGAAAAAGATTAAGAAAAACAGCGATATAAGGTGAGAGGGTAACCGTTTCTAATTGATGACTGCTCATTTCCAGCACAGCAAGGGTATCAGGTTTTATTTTTTCAAAAAGATCGAGAGGAGGAACACCCATATTTCCGCCAATTACTGTATCTTTCCCTGCTTGTTTTAAAATATGATAGATCAGGCTTGTTGTCGTACTTTTTCCTTTGGTTCCTGTTATTCCGATTGTCTGTTTTCTAAATAGTTCGAGAAATAATTGGGTTTGTGAACAAATATGCTCCTTCCAAAAACCATCATCAAAATCTTTGAGTGAGATACCAGGAGATTTGAAAACCAACAGGTTTTTATCCTTGGGGTGCAGAAGATGTTGAGTGTTGTTATAATACGCAACCCGCTGCACATCAGGAAATGTTTCACGAAAACGTTGCAAGGCAGAGGAATCCGCGTCAAGTACAAATAGTGGAAGATCAGGCAGATATTTTCTGAGAAAGCGAAATGTAGAAATTCCTTCTCTGCCCATGCCCCATAGCACAACTTTTTTACCTTTTGTTTTATTTTCTAAAAATGCTCTTATCATTAATTTTCGACCCATGTATTTGCTAAAGAAAACATTTTAAAATCCCGAAAGCATGTATGAGTCCACTCCAAAAACAAGTTTTCGGCAAATCTGTGTTCATTTTTCGTTTTTAAAACCACTGATTATCAGTATTTAGCATCTGT
>CAYPFV010000178.1:0-5993 GCA_964410015.1 uncultured Bacteroidales bacterium | reverse complement strand
ATCCGGATGATGAACAGATACTGGCAAGAGTGCAAGAATTTGAGCAGGTTTATCATGACCGGGTCTCCAGGGTTTTTACAGGTTCCTACTGGATTATTGCCTGCAGTATAGGAGTGGGGCTGCTTACATTGTTTACTGCGGGTATCAATACTTTTCTGATCATACACATATTAGGTTTGGTTTTTTATATCCTTTCCAGCCGCACTACTTTATATGGTGTTGAAAAAAGAATGAAGTGGATCGGTGGTATCAACTCCGGAATGGTAGCGGGAATCTTCGCAGCATTATTTGCCGGAATGGGAACCAGCTATTACAAAAAATACAGCGATGGATCCAGAGAGTTTGATGGCGAGTCAACATTGAGCAACATGGGAATCATCTTGCTTTTTATTGTTATCATTGCCCTTATTTTAGGGTTCTTTGCGGTGTTGCTGGGAGTTTTAAATTTTATAATGAACTATTCTACCTCCTTTCTCTTGCCATTCAAAAAAGAAGAACAATGGTATAAAGATAATTTCGAGCTTGCCATGGATCAGCAGGAGGTAGTACAGTAATGTATGTGATCTGTTCTTATGATATAAAAAAACTCCGGTAGAATTCCACCGGAGTTTTTTAGTGTTTATTCATTCTCTATTTCTTCTTCTATCCATCCCGAACGGTCTGGATCTTCTGGTTTTACCCATTTTTTAGGAGGGTTCTCTTCCAGTTGCTCCATCAAAACTTCCACGGCCTTTTGCAGGGATGGGTCTTCTCCTTTGGAAACCAGGTGTGGTTCGTCAACTACCCGAATGTCGGGGTAAACACCTATTCCCTCAATTATCCATTCTTCATCCTGGTTGTATATACCGAAACGTGGCACATGGATATAACCTCCGTCTGCCAGTCTGGCATTACCGGAAATACCTACCAAACCACCCCATGTGCGTGTACCTATAATGGTACCCAGGTTTTTTTGCCTGAAGAAGTAGGGCAGGGCATCGCCACCAGAAGCGCTGTACTGATTAATAAGCATTGCTTTAGGTCCGTCGTGTGCAATACCAGGTGTGCTCATAGGTTGCAAACCATGTCTTTGCCAGTAGGCATGTGTTTCTCTGCTAAGCATTTCAATCATCCTGTCGGGTATAAAACCACCTCCGTTAAACCTTTCATCAATGATCAGGGCTTCTTTGTCGTGATAAGCATACATTCCTTTGTGCAATTCACGATTGCCTTCAAAGGCTGTGTTGGGCACATGAAAATACCCAATACGACCATCGGAGAGCTTGTCAACCATTTCTCTGCGTTCATTTACCCAATCCAGATATTTCAATTCGGTTTCGCTGGAAACCGGATGTATTGTATAAGTTCTGGCATTAGAACCATCAGATGATGAACTAACAGTAATTCTTGTGGCAACATCAACCCTGTTGACCAAAAATTTATAAGGATTATCTGCTGTTGTTATGTTTTGTCCTTCAATAGCAATCAGATATTCCCCTTCATTAATATCTATCCCCTGCATGGTTAGTGGCGAGCGGTGTTGTGAATTCCAGTTCTCACCTTCATAGATTTTACTTATTATAAAGCGATCAGAAGACTCATCTTCACGAAGTTCTGCGCCAAGCAAACCTGTCTCCACTCTGTCAACCTTCTCAAAATCACCATATTCTACATAAGCATGACCTGCATTGGTTTCGGCAACCATTTCGCTGAATATGTAATCGAGGTCAAAACGATGATTCAGGTAAGGTATCATTTCCCGATATTTCTCATACAACTCATCCCAGTTAACATTGTGAATATTTTCTACATAGAAATAATCTCTGTAAATTCTCCATCCGTCCCGAAATATCTGCTTCCATTCTTTTCGCGGATCAATTTGCATATCCAGATTACTCAGATCGAGCTTTCCTTCACCCGGTTTTTGTCCGGCACTCAGGTCGGCAACACCATAATCACCGCGGTGGCGGTAAAGGAATTTTTTTCCGTTAGCCGAAACCATACCATTTGTTATTTCGGGCATAATCAACTCATTTTTTTGTTCTTTGATCCTGTATAGGTTCATCCCTTTGTCGTTGAAATAAACGAGCCCTTCGTCAACTGCCTGTAACCCCCAGTAGTTACCCGACGAAACTGGAAAAGCAACAATCCTGCGGTTTGAATTCTCCGGATCGATACGTACACTTTTTTCACCATTATCTCCATTTTCCTGATTTTCTTCTTTTTGATCTTCATCTGTTGTTTCTTCGGTGGTTTCCTTGGGTTTAAAAAGTCGTGGACTTTCATGGGTTAGATACAGAGCATAAAGGCGTGAAGCATCAGTAAACAAGTAATTAAACTCAAAATCGGAAAAAGTCAGGTTAAAATCGCGGTTGGATGTAAAAAAGATATAGTTGCCACATTTGGAGAAAACAGGGTTGCTGTCTGAAAAAGTATGATCTGTAAGTTGAAAAATCTCTTCATTTTCAATATTGTAAACCATCACTGAACTCGCATCATTGCTGTTGCTTTGCGTATATGCAACCCATTTGGAATCGGGGGAAAAATTGAATTGTGTGATCTCAAAAGCACGAGCACGATCTATAATTTCAATGTCTCCTGTGTTGACATCGAGCAATTGCAATTGCATGCTACGGTCGAAAAATACAAGGTACCTGCTGTCTGGCGACCATTTGGGGGCATATTTCCATCCCTGCGATCCTTTTGTTACCTGTCTGGGTTCTGCATTTTCTTTATTTTCAAGAATATACACTTCGTATTCGTCGGTCTCATCGCTATAATAAGCTATGTGCTTTCCGTTGGGCGACCATATGGGATATACCGATCTTATTCCTTGTTGGTTAGTGAGGTTATGAATGGTTCCTTCACCGGCGGGTACTGAAAAAATATCACCCCTGGCACCCATTAGCACCCTTTTTCCCGCAGGCGATAAAGACATATCATGTATGTTGTCTTTTACATTTTTGAAATAAGGAAGTGTACGTGTATTGTCGTACTGAATGCCTATTACTACTCTTTCCTCTTGTTTGGTTTCCAGATTCAGTTTGTAAATATACCCTCCTACTTCATAAGCGATATACCCGTTTGATCCTGATGGCCACATAACATCAAAATTATCGTGAAAGGTAAGTTGTTCTTTTTCACCTGTTTGAGTGTCATAGCTGTGTATGTTCAGCCAAAGGTCTTCATCAGAAGCGAAATAGATTTTGTTGCCGTACCATACGGGTATCTGGTCGCTACCTACAAAATCAGTAATTTGTTCGGAAACATCATTTTCAAGGTCATAAATCCATACATCGGTAGCACGACCCCCTTTGTATCTTTTCCAGTTTCTGAACTCACGATCGGGATAGGTAAAAGCGATCTTTTTCCCGTCGGGAGACAAGTTGGCAAAACCACCAAAAGGAACAGGCAGTTCTTCCTCAAAACCACCATCGATACTAACGGTAAAATACCGACCAACTCTTTGACCATATTCGGTGCGGTTTGCTCTGAACAATACCTTTTTGCTATCGGGTGTCCATCCTAATACTACATGGTCGAAACCACCTCGAGGGGGCATGGCACCTACATCATTATAAAAGGTGAGCTGCCGGGGTGTTCCTCCTTCTGCAGGCATCACATAAACCTGTCGCGAACCACTGTATTCAGCAGAAAAGGCAATCCATCTGCCATCAGGCGACAAGCGCGGAAATAATTCTAATCCTTCATGTGAGGTCAGCTTTTTTGCTTCACCGCCATCTGCACCAACGCTCCAGATATCGCCAGCATAAACAAAAACAATTTTCTCGCCGTTGGTGTCCGGATAACGCATCAGTCTGGCATCTTCATAAGCTTTTAACTGCCCTGACAATAAAAATGCCATAAAAGTAAAAACCAGTAAACTCTTTTTTATACTCATAATTGATTGACTTTTTTGTGAGATTTTATTTGATTGTTTGATTTGTAATATGTAGAATGTTTGATTGAAAAGTAACGGGTTGACTGTATTTTTTTGTTTCAATCAAAACTAAGATAACTTTTTGGAAATTGTAGTTTTATCAAGGTTTTTTAGGTTTTTTTAGTGGAAAAACCAGGTTCAGGGATATTTGAATTTGTTTTCTGCGTTTGGCTATCACCTTTAAGCGCTTTAGCACTTTGCGTTACGAGAATAACTTTTTTTGCGTTTTGCGCTTTACGTTTATGTCTTCACTTTATTACTCAAAGAAACAAATAACTGGTCATTTTTTAGTTTTGTTTTTTTATTCAGTGTATGAGTGGTGGGGCGAAGGTGAAGATAGAGCAAATTTCCTTTCGCTTTTGATCCTTCTGGTAGTTTGAATTTGAAAAAAATGATCTTTTAACAACAGAAAGTATAGAAAAATATCGCTTCTTTATGTTGAAAATGTGAAGGTATATGTTAAAAAACTGTTTGAACTGGTGTTGAAAACTATGGAAATAAATCAGAAAAATCTATCCGGTTTTATTGATTATCAATAGTTTTGCAATTTATAAACAGTTGTTGAAAACTATAGTTGAAAACTACCTGATAACTTGAAGATTAAAAGCTTGACTTGTATGGTTTTGTTGTTGTATATTTGATTCATCAGGTAAGCGATAAAAGGCAGTTCCTGAAAATATGGAGAAGTGCAGGATGCTTAGTTGCCTCTGAATCTGATCATTCAAACCGAAAGGTTTGCATATTGAAGGAACCAAAGTCCGGAGTACCGCTAAATGTATGTAAAAATTCATCTATGCGGACAATGGTCAGAGCACCAGAAAGAACACGTTCTTTAAGTGACTGAGTCGGAAGTGGCAATAGATAAAAAAAACATAGTTTTGGTAACTATTGCCAGGAAAAATGTCATTTGAAAAGATGATTTTTTCCTACTGCTTTGTCAAGATAAAATGTGGAGAAAACTGATCATAAATAGGGTTTTCTGAAAGGAGAATACTATTTTTAGACAGCTGACAGTGAAACATTGAATTGGCATTGCAGATGCTTTAAAACGACACTTTAGTCCGGGAAAATGTATCGTAAGATATGTTCAGCGGACAGCACAAATGATCTGCTTTAGTAGGTATATCAAATGTGCTTAGGGGTGCAAAAAACAACTTTAACAGGTTGTTGAATGGCATACCGGCCTTTAACAGTAACCTGGCGCTGCGAAATGCGAAAGCATTCGTTGGTGAGTGGGAATAGCTCTGCAAAAGAGTTATTCCCACTATTGTTTTTGGGGGAATCGATTAAAAACTATCTTTGTGAAACTGATTTTCCTTCAATCATTATTACGTTCAATGAAAACAATTGTTCTTCGCAATTTATCTGATTTTTTCGTGTTCTTTAACATCATCCATCATGGTTCTTTTTGTGTGAATTTTTTGTAAGACAGACTTTTTGAGAACGAATTCATCATTTATTTCTGAAAATTTATGTGGTTTGCATACACAGGTTTTTCAGCCACTGATGAGGCGATTTTAAAAAGAAAAATTGGCCGTATATTTTGAAATGAACGGAGAATGTTATTGTTTTTTTACAGTATCCAACAAACTTAGCATGAATTTTCAAGATTACAATTCTTATTTTTTTACCGGTATTGGTGGCACGGGTATGAGTGCCATTGCTCAATATTTAAAAGGTGAAAAGAAACAGGTTTCGGGTTCTGACCGGTTGTTTGAGACCCATACCGAAATACTTATAAAAAAGCAATTCCGGGAAATGAGCATTGATTGTTTTCCGCAGGATGGAAGCGGTATTGGAGATCATACCGATGTGGTAGTAATCTCAACGGCTATAGAGGAGGACAATCCCGAGTATCAGAAAGCGATCCGCTTGGGTATTCCCGTGGTAAAACGCTCAAAACTGCTTGCATCTATCGCCAATAGCAAAAAAACTATTGCTGTGGGCGGTACTTCCGGAAAATCGACCACCGCAGCCATGCTTTATCACGCTTTGCAGCAGTGTGGCATAGATTGCTCTCTGATAACGGGTGCAGGGCTCACTGAACTGCAGGAAAAAGGACTACCCGGTAATG
>CAYPFV010000177.1:0-6137 GCA_964410015.1 uncultured Bacteroidales bacterium | reverse complement strand
GAGAAGAAGATTTCTTTTTTTTATGCTGTTTTATCTGGTTGTAATTTTCAATATTTTGATTATGAGGTGCTTATGTTTCTTAATCAGAACCCTGATAATGTCAGCGCTACGCGCCTTTGGATTAACTGATAGCATTAGATTTCTAACATAATGTCAGCGCTACGCGCTTTGCCATTAGGCCAATAATCATCCTCGTGTGTGTTTTAAGCTTAATCATGGAGGTTTCATCTGTTTATAATTTGATTAATTCGGTCAGATGGAGCTCGCTAAAAATCCGGTTTTGTATTTTTGTGCATGCTGCGAATTATAATCATCCGCGTGTGTGTCAAAAACTTTGTCAAGGCTTGGTTCATTTTCTTATCCTGAAAGTAAAAGTCTGTTATTTTCTTCTAAAGCGCATTGATTCTTTCTTTTATTCTTGACTGAATGTAAGGATCTGTTACCTTTTGCAAAAGTTCCTCCAGTATAGTTTTGTCGTCAAGGTGTGAAATGGCTACTTTTCGTACTTCGAAATCATTGTCGTTGAGAATAATACCTGCCAGGGTTTGGGGTTGGTTGATTCTTTCCACTGCCTTTTTTCTTACATAGTAATCAGGGTCTTCATAGGCGAGTTTTCTGAGTACATCCTGGTCTGTAATTCGGTCGGCGGCAAGTGCACGAACATAATAGTCAGGATCGCTCAGAGATATTTCAATCAGGTTTTCCTGGTTAAAGATTTTCTTGAGGGCGTCCGACCGTACATGGAAATCTTCGTGCTCACGCGAGATAATTTTCAGAATATCCTCATCGGTAATGTTCTCTACCACACTTTTGATGATGTCGGTATCGGTGATTTTTTTTAAAAGATCGTATAAAATCTGGTTATCCTTGATCTTAAAAAGGGCATCTTTGCACAAGTAATAATCGTCCTGACTTTTCACCACAATATGCGCCAGGGTTTTTTCATCTTTTATATTTTTCACAGCTGCCAGTCGCACGTAATAATCATGATCGTTTAATGCTATTTGCATAAGGGTTTCGGGGTCTTTGATCTTTTCTGTAGCGGTTTGCCTTACGAAATAATCCGGATCGTTGGCAGCTACTTTCCGCAAAACATCCTGATCTTCAATGCTTTTTAGTGCTTCCAAACGATCATAGCAGTCGTTAGCATTAAAAACTTTAAAAATAATGTCTTCCAGGTTTTTTGGTTTGGGATCAGTCTCCGGATTTTCCATAGGTCAGTTGTGTCTTTTTTGGTGAATGAATCCTGCTAAAGTGAGGGTAGCAGATAGGAAATTTAACACTTAGCTAAACAAAGACAGGAAAAATCGGGCGAATGTTGATCTTTTCGCGGGTTTATCCTGATATTCAAAACTACAATATTTTAACACAAACCTGTCCTTTTTGATGAAATAATTACCATTAAAAATAGCTAAACCTTCAGGAAAGGGCTTGATCGGTGGACTTAAATGGGAGAGGTAAATAAAGGAGTGTTAAATCCGGAAAAGTTCCTGACTCTTTTTCTTAAAAAGATTTTCAGATACAAAAGAGTCAGGGGTAGATGATATCTTATTTTTTGTGATCGGCAAGGAACTTGGCCAGGCCAATATCAGTTAGGGGGTGTTTAAGTAGTCCGAGAATGGGTTCCAGCGGGCATGTAACCACATCTGCACCTGCTTCAGCGCACTGCACGATATGTTGGCTGTTTCTGATGCTGGCAGCAAGTATTTGCGTCTCAAAATCTTGTATGGTGTAAATATTGGCGATTTGCTCTATCAGACGCACCCCTTCGTTATTGATGTCATCAAGACGACCGATAAAAGGTGAGAGGTAGGTGGCACCTGCTTTGGCGGCCAGGATAGCCTGTCCGGGAGAAAAAACCAGTGTGCAATTGGTGCGGATGCCTTTATCTTTAAAATAGCGGATGGCTTTAACTCCATCTTTTATCATTGGTACTTTCACTACGATTTGCGGATGAAGTTGTGCCAGGGCTTCACCTTCGCGCACAATACCCTCAAAGTCGGTTGAGATTACCTCTGCACTGATATCTCCGCCTTCAACAAGGTTGCAAATATCAATATAATGTTTGTAAATATTATCCTGTCCTTTGATGCCTTCTTTGGCCATAAGCGAAGGATTGGTGGTTACCCCATCGAGTATACCAAGATCATTAGCTTCTTTGATGTGATCGAGATTGGCAGTGTCGATAAAAAATTTCATACAAGTAAAATATTTAAGATTTATAAAATAAATAGTTGTGGAAAGTCATATACCAATTGCTTTGTTGTTTCAATTGCCAAAAGTGAAACGTAAAGGATTGCCAGCAATGTGAAGGGTGATTGTGTTGAGAAATGTGTGTTTTGATAATGGCAGGATGCAAGGGACATGTGGATTGCAGAGACCGGGTATTGTTTTCTCATTTTAGTTGATGATAAATTGATGGATTGATCTTAACCATTGCATCCTCCAAAAAAAGCGAGTCTGATATCGCACCGCTACGACCGCCTACCCTTGCTACCTTCCGGTCCTGGGGGAGTTCAGCAGGAGCTGGTCGTACCAAACCCGCGGGTGCAAAAGTAGTAATTTTTTTATACTTTTCAAATCCTACCACTTATTCTTTTGCAGGTTTATTCAAAACAAATCTTTTATCCGTCCTCAACATCCTGCCACATCTCTCTCTTTTTTGTTAACCCCTGTAACAGCGAACTTTGCGGGTATATTCTAAAACCTGATTCTTACATTACCTGGCAGTGAGGAGTGAATTTATGTTTTTACCTGATAATGATTGTTGGGCAAGCAATTGTGAATTGAAGCAGGTAATGAAAACATTTTTTATCTTTATACTCTTATTCAAAACCCTCAAATGTTATGAATACAATCCATCACAAAAGGTCGCGCCGAGATTTTATGAAGATGTCTCTTCTGGGTACCACTGGTGCATTATTCTCTTCTCATATTCAGGCATTTCCCACTTTTTTAACAGGAAAGCAAAAGAAAATGGGCATTGCCCTGGTAGGATTAGGATATTATAGTACAGATATCCTGGCACCTGCATTGCAGGAAACCCAAACCACTTATCTGGCCGGTATTGTAACGGGCACTCCCTCAAAAGAAAAAATATGGGCAGAAAAGTATAATATTCCTGCGGGCAATATTTATAACTATGATAATTTTGATCAGATAGCTACGAATCCTGATATTGATATTATTTATGTGGTGCTTCCCAATTCAATGCATAAAGAGTTTACTATACGTGCGGCCAAGGCCAAAAAACATGTTATTTGCGAAAAACCCATGGCTTTGAATGCGGATGAATGCCGTGAAATGATATCAGCCTGCCGTGAAAATGGTGTGGGATTATCGGTGGGTTACCGAATGCAGTATGAGCCTAATACGCAAGAGATTATGCGACTGGGACAGGAAAAGGTATTCGGACAGGTTCTTCATATTTCTTGTGGAGCAGGTTATCGAAATACCCATTTCAATCATTGGAAATGGGAGAAAGAAATGGGGGGTGGCGCTATGATGGATATGGGGGTTTATCCTTTGCAGGCAGCACGTTATTTAACCGGCTCTGAACCTGCCCGCGTATCAGCACAAACATTTGTTACACGACCTGGAAAGTTTGAAGGGGTAGATGAAGCAACAACCTTTCAACTGGAGTTTCCTGACGGAACAATAGCCAATCTCGACACCGGATTTCATGCTGGTTTTAATTACCTGCATGCTTTTGCTGAGCAAGGATGGTTTGAACTCAAACCTTTTTCGGCTTTTAGTGGCATAAAAGGACGAACCAGCAAGGGAAAGCTTGAGTTTCCGCAAATCAATCAGCAGGCTACACAGATGGATGAGGATGCCCTGGCTTTTTCCAGCGGTTTGAAACCCAGGGTGCCAGGCGAAGAGGGTTTGAAAGATATGCTGGTGGTAGACGCCATATATGAATCTATGAAAACCCACGAAAAAATTGACATTTCTAAAGAATAATCATGAATAAATATATTTTTAATCATTATTCTTGAATTGCTGGAAAACTTATGGTTTTTGAGTGGTTTTAGTCTGTGAATTATTTTATTCAGGTAAATACCCCTGAAAGATGAACTGAAATCTGCTTCCATTGGTATACTGGGTATCTAAAAAAATATCTCCATTAAGAATTGAGGATATTTTTTTGCATACTGCTAAACTTAATCCGGTTCCATCGGAATTTCTCGCATCATTATTTTCCAGATTTGAGAAGGGTTCAAAAAGTCTGGTTCTTAGTTCTTTTGGTATGCCTTTTCCTGTATCAGTTACTTTTGCCGTAATAAGAACTTCCTTTGCGCGGTTTTCTGTTTTCTCTGATTGAAAGTGCAGAGTAATGTTTCCCTGTTTTGTAAATTTTACAGCATTGGATAAGAGATAGCTGATTACCTGAAATATTTTTTTTTCATCTGAAATGATTTTTGCGGGTAGATCAGAACTCTTTATGACTTGAAATGAAATGTTGGGCGAAGCGATGTTTTCATAATACAATTTTATTTTTTTGATCAAATGATCAAAAAGAAATACTTTATTATCAGGTATTATTTCTCCTGCCTCTAATTTTGAAAAATCAAGAATTTTGTCTATAATCTCTTTAAGTTCTTCTCCCGAATTTTTGATCATCTCAAGGTATTCTCTATGCAAAGGTGTTTGGTCAAGTTCAAGTAATATTTCCGACATGCCCAAAATACCCGTAAGTGGGGTGCGTATTTCATGACTCATATTTGCCAGAAAATTTTGCTTGAATTTCAAAGATTCTTTAGCGAGCATATATTTTTTTTCCAGTTGAATCTTTTCCAAATGCTCTTTTTCTAATGTAGTGTGGTGGGTTATATCCTCAAAGGTTATAATAACTTTATGGGGTTTGGCAGGGTTATCCAAAAAGAAAGGTATGGAGCATACATTGATCCATCTGTAGTTGCTGATAGCAGGAATATAAAGTTTCAACTCAATGTTTTTAAATACTTTGCCGGTTTTTAAAGTGACATTACCTGGGTAGTCTTCCGGCTTCAGCTCATCACCATCGCTATTTATAGCGCGCCAACCTTTATCGTAAGGTTCTTTCCCACACAACTGGTCTAATGTTAATCCTAAAATATCTGAAGCTGCCTTGTTAGCAAAAATAATCTCACCCCTGCAATTTTGATACATAATTCCCTGAGACATGTTGTCCAGTAAAAAATAGTGTAGTTTCTGAATTTCTGAGATTTCTTTTGGTTTTTGTTGTGTGGTTGTTTCGTAAGGGTCGGAATAGCTACTGAAGGTTTCTTTCAAGTCATTGAGTTCATTTTCCAGAAATTGTATCCTGGATTTTGTCCATGCATCAGGTTTTTCTGGTTTTTTTATCATTTGTTGATCGTTTGATAATTTATTTTTGTTTTTTTACCCGAAAATCATGCAGCAATAATATTTAAAAATCCTTTATATTTTCCAATGGTCTATGAAACATTAAATTTTAGCCTGCCTTCTGTTATTTAAATGGTGGGTGTTCTATTTAAACAGATGTATGTAATACAAAAATATAAAAATATAGTTACATTTGAAATTAAACTTATTGAAAAAAATTATTTTAAAGTTTAATCTTTGAGTCAAATCTGAAAAGTTTATGATCCACAAATTACACAAATTAACACTAACACATATCGTTGGTTACCAATCTAATAAGAATTTAATATTTTCACTAATGAATTAAAAAGGACTTTTCGGAGCAGACTCATGTTTAAAGGTTATCGAATTTAAAGGTTTTATCGAAATGAGTGGGTGATAATAATTAAAGGGTTTAACCATGATTACAAATAAACATGATTTCAATAAAAAAAAAACAATTCACCCTCTGGAATGAGATTTTTGTACCTCCTAATATTTTCAATGAAGAATTAATTTTGCCCAAAAGAATTTCATGATATTTTTTTGGGCAAGTATTTACATCACCCCTTTAAACTAATTTATTGCTCTTTTTGCCTTTACATGTACTTATTTTCCATTTGATTTCCAAACTATCTTGTTTATGAAACAAAATCATTTCTCATTTTTATATTCGAAGCGTCTAGTTTTTATCATATTCTTCGGATTAATTTTTATAGTTGGTTGCCAGGAAAAACCAGTTTATCTTCAACCTCAATCATCGCCTTCTATTG
>CAYPFV010000176.1:0-6437 GCA_964410015.1 uncultured Bacteroidales bacterium | reverse complement strand
GTCAGGAAACACGCTCGCAAGGGCAAAACAGAGAAAAAGCGCTCACCATGCTCAAATCGCAACTTTATGAAATCGAATTGCGCAAAAAACATGAAAAACTTGATGCCATTGAGAGTTCAAAGATGAAAATTGAATGGGGTTCGCAAATAAGGTCTTACGTAATGCATCCATACAAAATGGTAAAAGATAACCGAACCGGCGTTGAAACTTCAAACGTTCAAAATGTAATGGATGGCGACCTGGATGAATTTATCAAAGCCTTTTTGATTCAATATGGAGATGCTATGGGCAAATAAAAAATGCAAAAGCAGCATCCATCCTGGTCGCGTAAGCCGTTTTTGCATAATATAATATCCCGAAAAAATCAAAAGTATAGCATTATATTTTCTTAGTTTTTAATGCATCTTACTGCATACCCGCTTTTTTTATCGAAATGATTGGTATATGCTCCACCATTCAAAAAGTGAGTATAATACATAATGGCTGAATCCTGATCATATTCAGTAAATGACCAGTGGGGTGAATTTAATCCCAGTCCGCTAAAAGTACCGGAGGGGTCTCTTACTCCGTTGGGTAAAAAACTTAACCGTGATACATTGCTGGCATCTCCGTTGGGTTTATACCACAAACCTGTATTGTCTTCCACATTTCCGGTAGTTTTCATCATACCTCCTGCCACAGCGCTTAATTCAAACGAATTTTCAGGCAGATTATCAGAGCGATAGGCCAGCGGATCAAGATGTGTGATCAGATCTTCCCAGTCTATAGCATCAGGAATACGGTATCCCTCAGGACAAATACCCCTGTTGTCTGTTACAGTGAACCAGGTATAGAGTAATCCATAATCCGATTCATTGTCTGGCTCATCATTAAAATAAAAAAAATACTTTGGTTCTTCCAATTCAAGATAATTTCCCAGAAGCGATCCATCTTCAATGGGGTCGCCATTTCGATAATTTTTCACCGACAAATTACTTCCCAACCATACCTGATCGCCAACCTGAACGGTTTCATAGGTATTGCCGTTGATATCTGATACCGGAACAGTAGTGGTAAAAGATATTTCATCGCTGTAATAAACAAGATTACCATCTATGTAATAAGCCCTCACATAATACTCAGTGTCAGGTTCAAGGGTTTCTGCAGAAGCACTGAAAATACCAATACTAACCGGTACAGTTAGTGTTAAATCTTGTATGGTGGGCAGTGGTGCTTTGCTATAGCAAAATCCCATCTCATCTAATGAACTGATGTCTCCTAGTATGTCTGCAGTAAAAGTTACCGCTGATGAGGTAATATAATCTGCCATTATAGTATCTACTTCGGCAGACCATTGCTGGTCATCATTATCAACATCACAAGAGTGAAGAAAAAATACAATGAGAAAAGCTGATAAGGCTACTAATTCTTTGGGAATCATTCCTTTTTTTTTTATCCGTTTATAATTTGATTAATTCGGTCAGATGGAACTCGCCACCAGCCCGGTTTTTTAATTTTCTCCGTGTTGCGAAATTATAATCATCCGCGTGTGTGTCAAAAACTTTGTCATGGCTCGGTTCAGATAATAATATTTCAGATTATACTCAACCAAACAAAGCTTATTATTATTACTAATGCTTTTTTTATTTAAAATAATAATTGATTGAGGATATATGCAATGACTTCACAAATATACTAATTTTCATTATGAGATTATAAATTCTTTAGTAAAGTTGAAAATATTGAAATAAAGAATTAACAAAAAACACTTTATCTTTGGTTGAATAAAACCTTGAAACCATTATAATTTCTCATGACCCTTATTACATTAATGGTAAAATGCAGAAAATAATCTTTGCCTGCAAACCTGTTTTTTTTGTTAACAACCAACCATGATCATCATGAACCATGAATATCTGTACTACCTAACCTCCCGAATTTTATCACTGGAACTTTTCCCCGGGAGAAGTTCGGGTATCATCAAACGGTTTCCTTCCACCAAAAACCAATGGCAGCGTTGGGTGCAAACTGCAAGCAACCATATGGTTCTTCCTGCCTGCTTCCTAGCTTTAAAAAGGCATCAACTGCTCACTTTCCTGCCTGACGAATTGCAGGAATCACTAAAATATATTTATGAATTGAATTATGAACGGAACCTGAAAATTGAAAAACACGCCCGCTACATCAACAAGGTGCTAAAAAGCAACAATATTACCCCATTATTCATGAAAGGTAGTGCCAATCTGCTCGATGAGGTATATCATGATATCGGGGAGCGTATGATGTATGATATAGATATACTGGTTAAAGACCAAAATATGTTGGCGGCAGTGGAGTTGCTAACTACCCTGGGATACAAACCCCAAAAACCTTTTATCCCTTCCTCCTACCCCTCTACCATGCATTACCCTATAATGTATCGCGAGGGTTATACTGCCGGTATTGAAATACACCGGATACCAGTTCAATATCTTTACCTGAAAAAATTTTCCTCTGATAAACTATGGGAATCAGCAAGAGAATCAAAGAACCCGTTGTTTGATGGCAAAGTAATGCCAGATGATAAAAAAATGATCCACAATTTTATTCACTCGCAACTGATGCATAGCAGACATTATTATGGGAATGTATCTCTAAGAGACCTTTACGATATTTTATTGCTGAGCCGAAGGGAAGACCCTGTGCGCGTTTTCAGTGAATATGATCATTTTCAAAAGCAATCCCAAACTTATCTGCAACTCTACCATCGGGTATTTGAAATAAAAATGCCGGAAAAACTGCAAAGGTTTAGCGATAGCCGGTTTTTCTTTATGAGGCACAAAATTAGTTTACGTGCCAGCAAAAAGAAGTTGGCAGCATTTTATTTTCTGATTATGTTCTCACAAAAATACATATTGCTTCCGGTTCGTACTTTATGGAACAGAGAAGCCAGAAATTATGTTTTTTCGCGTCTTACACAGCCTGCATGGTATGGCAGGCATATGGCAGCTTACAAAAGAATGTTTACACGCAGGTAAGAAAATATGGGTTTCCTGTATCCTGTTATTTCCTCTGCTGCTGTTTATCCGGTATTGCCAATCGCTCCTGCAATGGCATTGATGCTTCGCAGGAGTTTTACGAGCACTGATTCTGCTGCATCCTCCCTGCCCTCTTTCAGCAATGTTCTCCACTGCTTCAACAAGTCGATCTGCTTGTGATGGAGCGGTGTAAGAGCTTCTGCCCGCAATATGGTACTAAAATAATGGTTTCTTCGACGTTCCTTTATGGGTCGCTTGAGCAGAATGTCAATCATGCGTCGTGTTTTATCCAGTTCTTTGAGCATCATGTCCAGTATGGTATTTTTCACTTCCGGTTCTTCAACCAGTTCGGCATATGCTTTCATGATATTTTCATCTGTGGCATTCAAACTGGTATCGATATTGGTAAGTACATACCTGAGAAAATTATCAGTAGCCATATGCTGCACAATCTTTTCAAACATTTCCGGATGTTGGTTATGGAAGAATTCGAGTGTTGAACCCACACCATACCAGGAAGTAATATTGTAGCGCGATTGTGCCCAACTGAAAACCCAGGGTATAGCACGCAGATCGTCGAGTGTTTTTTTACCCGATCGTCTGGAAGGTCTGCTACCGATTCTGCTATTTTCAATAGCATCGATGGGTGTTGCCTGCCTGAAGAAACTAATAAAATAAGGATGATTGGTAAGATTTGTATAATGTTTCACGCTTTCTCTTTCAAACAGGCTAAGTTCGTGTGTAAGTGGATGGCCGTTGCGCGGTGTAAACTTATCTACCAGGGTTGCCCTAACAGCGTTTGCCTGCAATAGTTCAAGGTTATAGGCAGCATTTACGCGGTTAGCATATTTACGCTCTATGGTTTCACCCTGTTCTGTAAGACGAATATTACCATCAACTGATGTATGGGGCAAAGAACGGATAAACCAGTGCGCCGGGCCTGCTCCACGACTGATTGATCCGCCTTTACCATGAAAAAACCGGATCTTGACTCCGTGTTTTTCTCCAATGCAGATCATTTCTCCCTGCGAATAATACAAGTTCCATTGACTGGATAATATTCCTCCGTCTTTGTTGCTGTCAGAATACCCAACCATAACCTGCTGAGTAAGATATTTTTCGTTGCGGCTGGATCGCTGGTATTCTATACTCCTGGAAGTTACAGGATGTGAAAGGAACTGGTCAAGAATAACAGGTGCTTCTCTCAGGTCTTCAATGGTTTCAAAAAGTGGTACTACCGGTAGTTTACATGCCAACCCCCCTTTGGTTTGCACCATCAGGCCTGCTTCGCGGGCCAAAAGATATACCAGCAGCAAATCAGAAGTACTGCGTGTCATGCTCACAATCAATGCCCCCAAACCATCAACGCCATATTTATCTATATGATTTGATACCACCCTGTAGCAAAGAAGTACTTCCTCTGCCTCTTTTTCCAATGGTATTTTAGAATGGGCAAAAGGGCGGTTGGATTGTAATTCTTCGTTGATGAACTCCATGCGTTTTTTCTCGTCCCATTGAAGAAAAGACTCTCCGGGCAAAGAAGCCGCATTCATCAGTTGAGATAATGCTCTTTCATGAAATTTACTGTTTTGTCTTATATCAAGATGTGCCAGGTGAAACCCAAAAGCATCAACCTGTCTTATCATCTCATTAAGATCGGCATTGGCAGTTTCAACGGCGCCATATTCTACCAATGCATTTTTAAGAATATACAGATCATCTTTAAGTTCGGCGGCAGTTTTATATCCGTTGGGTTTATCATTGAGTTTTAAGACTTGCTCACCTTGTATATCAGCAGGTAGTTTCAGTAAGATAAGATTGATAAACTGTCTGAAAACCTCTCCTTTATTTCGCTGTAAAGCCTGGTATCCCTCACTGCCAAATTCTTCGAGTAAAACGGAAATACGGTTTTTCAATGTTTGATCTGCGTCATGCAATTCGAGTGGAAAAGCGAGGTAACTAATTAGTTTATCCAGTTGCTTACGGATGATCGAAATAGCATTTAAACGAAGGATCAAAAGGGTGTCGCGGGTTACCTGATGGGTTACCAGCGGATGACCATCGCGATCGCCTCCTACCCAATTGCCAAAATTTATGCGGGGCAATTTACGGGTATCGGTGAGTAACCCGGGGTTAAACCCTGCATCCTCCCAGGCCTGAGCCAATCGTCTGTCAAGAAGAGGTATAACTTCCGGGAAAACATTTTTAAGATAATGGATAATATTATTAAGCTCTGATTGAAGCGTTGGTTTTTCAGTATATATTTCGCTGATTCGCCAAAGGCGATGAAGGTTTAACTTAATCTCCCGGCGAATCTCTTTCTGCTCTGATTGCGTAAACATGCTGTTCTCCCTTTTTACCAGCAGCAGATATAATTCGCGGTGATGTTTTAATACAGTAAGACGTTTTGCCTCAGTTGGGTGCGCTGTTAAAACAGGTTCAATTAGTACGTCCGCCATTACATCTATGATCTGATCCTGTGTGATGTTGTGTCTTTTCAATTCACCAAGAGCATTGCCCCACAACCCATTCACACTTTCAAGAGATTCGGTGTCCTCTTTATGTCGGCGGTTTTGAACAGCCGCATTTACTTCTACTATATTCAGAAGATGAAAACAAAGAGAATACAAATGCAAATGTTTTTCGGTAAGTAAAGCATCCGTATAATCTATGGTATTGATCCAGGGTATACAATCTGCTAATGAGGATTCATTGTTTTCTTCCAGCACCTCTTTCAGGCATCCAAGCAAAAATTCAAGATCGCGATAAGGCTTTTCAATTTCTTTTTTTACCGTTGCAAGTATTTCCATAAAATGTAGTTAGGTGTTTATTAAAAAAATGATGTTTGCAAGGCATCATCCTACAATTTATTTTTAAAGATACAAATTTTACTATGTAATACCAGAAACGGATTGGTTTTTTGATTTTTGATTTTTGATATGATTTTTTTTATTCTTACTGCAACCTCATTTCACCTTTTATAATTAATTGGAAAGCAAAAACAAAACCATTTGACCCTTTAAAACAGGAAAAATATAATTAGTATTTGCAAAAAAAAACGCCAAATACTGCGTTATTTTCGTTTTTGAACTGAGCCACGACAAAGACTATGACACACACGTACATGATTATAATGCGAAGCATGCAATCAGACTTTTGGCGAGCTCCATCTGACCTGTTTAATCAAATTATAAACAGATGAACCAGTCATTTAAGAAAAGTAAACTCCTTATAGTCTAAAACTTAGAAAGCCTTGTCTTTGACGATTTCTTATCGAAGACACAAAAAATAATTGTTTTCTTGCTGACACTAATCAGGAGGAAAGAAATAGCCAATCTGCCGAAAAGAATGAGCAGTAGAAGCATACTTATAAAGAGGACATTCTCTGTTACTCACTTTGTAGTTTCAGTTTATTTTTTGTCTTTTTCTTTATAAAAACAA
>CAYPFV010000175.1:0-6464 GCA_964410015.1 uncultured Bacteroidales bacterium | reverse complement strand
TAAAAAAGAAAATGAACACAGATTTGCCGAAAACAAGTTTTCGGAGTGGACTCATCATTGAGAATGTAAATAATTTTGATTGATCATGTAAGATTAACATATTAATCTTTAATAAGTTTAAGAATTTGGATTTGGCGACAGAAAAAAATATGAAAAACGGATATCTTTTGATGATCAGCAACAGGGATTAAGTAAATGATGGATATTAGCTTTTCAACGATCCCTTTAAGTTAATTCAGCACTTTTCAAACTGGTAAGAAAATCTATTCTTCATGCTCTGCCCTGAACGGATTCAAGTATGCACCCTGAGCGTAGCAGAAGGGTCAGCTTTTTTTTCACTTTTCACTTTTCACTCCCCTCCTGTTCCCGTATCCTCATTGATCTCCTCCTCAAGGTTTTCTTTGAGTGATTCTCTGATCAGTTGCCTTAGTTCTAATTTCTTTGCCTGTACCACTCCTCTTCGGGCAGGCCGGTAAAGATCACCATATTTTGGTGCCGTAGGAATATATTGCATATCATCAAGCGTACCTTTTACATTGATTCCCAGATTCACCGGCAAAGGCGAATCGACCAGTGAAATATTATAATTAAAACTCATATCCAGATTATGTCTTCCATCCACGACAGCCCTGTAGCGGTCCATCACGATAAGGAAGGGATAGATATCGATTTCTCTTCTGAAGACAGTGAACTCTGCAGAGAGCGAATCAACACGGTTTTCTGCTTTCTTGCTGAACCGAAGCGTTTTGGCAATTTCTGTAAAGGTTTCACCATCCAGCAAAACCAGATCCTGCCCGGCTATTGATGCCGACCCCCTCAGGGTGGACATTTTAAGCGCGTAGGTAGAATCCATATAGGTTTCAATTGACATGTGATATTCACCCTCGCCACGGAAGGACCTGAGCATGGGCATGATGGTATCTATATCAGGGATGATTTCAAGCAGTTTTTCTATCTGAATGTCGAGCATATGAAGATCCAGCCCCAGGTAGATGTGATTTTTGCGCGGTGTTTTGTACATAGCTGTTGCAAGCATACGCGTTGCAGGCGTGGTAAAACTTAGTTCGCCCAATACCAGGATACCATCGCTTAGCCGCACATCACCTGAAATATTAACTGCAGTATCTTTTCCAAAAGTGGCACGTTTCACATTGGTGGACAGCAGAATATCGATTCCCTTGGGTACCATGTAAGGTCCGCTGGTAAGGGAATCACTGTCCATGTTAACCTGATCCTCTGATGTTTCTTCGCCGTCCGGGACTTGCTCCTCGTAGCCCAATCCGTTGGTCAGATTCATCAGTTGTGTAACATCGGTATTGTCAGAAACAAAATCAAAACGTCCAAACAAAATGGAGTCGCCCCTGAAATAAGAAAGGATATTGGCAAGTTTTCCGGTAAGTTGAAAATCTGAATTATCGATAATGATTCGGCTATCCTGAATATCAAAAAGTTCGGGTTCAAAATCCATTTTAATGGCAGGAATTTCGATGGGATGGGTGAGTTCAGCCATTTCAACCCTTCCGTTTTCCATATCGATGAACCCCCTGGCCAACCATTTCAGAAAGATATCCTCCTGGCTTTCATCATTCACAATATCGGTGTTTACACGGATTTTTTCCATGGAGGCACTGGTCTCATTCATCATAGTTTTCAGCATTTCACTGTTGTAGGAAAGCTGTATGGCAGGTTCCATGGGTCTGGAATCGACTGGTCTGACGGATGTCCTCCCGTCGGGTCTCTTCAATGCAAGATGCAGTGTATCATTTCCCGCCCATAAGGTATCCATTTTAAAAGAAACCAATAAATCGGGAATGCGCGTGGTATCTCTTACATCCGACATTTCCACGCCAATAGTGGCATTGCTGAAAAAGGCACTGTAATCTTTCTTCACCCCGGCAAGGAATCCGGCAGATCTGAGGTTAACCCCGGCAAACGAAGTATTGGATGAGGAAGGACGCAGGTTCGGCAATGCAAAGGATACATCTGTACGGTCGGTTTGAACCCAGATGGTATCATATACAACATCCAGATTGATAGCAGAAAGACTACCGGAGAAAAGCATATTGTCGAGATCAACCTCCTCCAGTTGTTTCACGGAGAAGACCGACTTCATCTCCCCGTCTACTATACCGGTAATATCCATATTAATCGTATCGGGTATCAATGGTTTAAACTCATCCAGTGTGAGTCGCGCATCGGAAACCAGATCGCAATGAATATCTGAAAAAATCTTTTCCAATTTTCCTTGTGTGGAAATGGTTGATTGGGGAGTATTCAGAGAAAGCGAGGTGATCTGCACATTAGAGAGTTCATCGGTGAGGAAATCGGTATAGATGCTCATTTCGCCATTGATATCGCTTAGTGGCAGATAGTCATAATCAGCATACACAAAAGATCCGTTGCGCATGGAAAGATCCATGTCGACAAACGGATACACTGAATCATTGTAAGTTCCTGATACATTTCCGGTTGAAGACACCAAACCATCGGCCTGCATCCCGTCGAGGTAATGGATGTAGGCGGCAGGAGTCATGCCCAAAGCTTTTTTCAACGGCCAATCTGTAAAATCAAAATCTATGTCGGTACGAATATCGCCTGTAAGTGTATCCATCTCAAACCATCCATCGGCATTGAAACTCAATCCGTTGATGGTGGCATTGGCATTATCCATGGCAATATTCATGATTGGAAGGTTGATGCGTGTGGGGAAAAGAAGCTTTACATCAGCTTGGTCCAGGTAAAGTTCACCGGCATAATCAAAGGAAACAAACGAGTTTTTTAAATCAATTACTGCATCAAAAAAATCGCCTTCCATTTTTCCGGTGATTCCTGCGTTGATTCCATTTACATCGGTTCTGATCTTGTAGAGGTCATCGTCATAAATGACATCCACATTTTCCAGGATGATCTCTCCCAGATCAACAAACTGAAAAGGTTCTCCTTCCTGGTTCAGGGTGTCCTGTTCTGTAGCGGTTGTATCCAAAGCAAAAACATCAAAATTGGTTTTTCCCGTGGAGTCGATGTAAGCGTTTAAAAACCCGTTTTCCAGACTCAGTTCAGAGAGGATTACTTCATTTCTTCTCCAGAATGCCATTACATCAATGGTTCCTGTCATATTTTCAATGCGTGCAAGCGTATCGGAGGGTGCTCCCTGCAAGGGATTGACCATCAAAAGATTGTTTACCCGCAATCCGAATCTTGGAAAGGTACTGAAAAAGGTCAGTTCCACCTCGTCCAACTCTGTTTGACAGGTGAGAAATTTATGGGTTTGATCTTTCACCACCGGTGTGATATGCTCAGGGGTAAAAACAAACCAGATTGCGAAAGAAACGGAGACGATCAGAAGCAGCAGGATGGACAGTAAAGTAATCAGGAGAGGTTTAACAATCTTTCTCATGGCATAACAGGGTTAGGAAGTTGTTGTGCTAAACAGTTTAATTGACCTTTGTGTAAGAAAACTCTACCCCGAAGTCGTCTTCGTATTCGAGTGTGGTGGCAGTAAGGCGGGTTACAGTATATAATTTAGGCACGCTCCCTCCTATTTCAAGAATATGGATGTGCGTCAGTTCAGATTGCTCCAGTGTCCAGTTAAATGCCTGTGCTTCCTCTTCTGTGACATCATCTGCTGTGTCCCAGGTACCACCGGTACCATCAGCATTGTATTTATAAAATTCGGTACCTGACACCCATTTCCCATAAAGAAGGGTTTCGTCGAAGTATTCCTGATCTACCTCACAGGAAGAGAAAAAAAGCATAACGAAAAAAAACGGTAAAAGCAGTAGGCGTAATTTCCTCATAATTGCAGGAGTTTTGGATAATAAAAGAATAAGAAAAGATACCAGACAAAGATATTAAAATTTAAATTTGGAAAATATAAACGTATGAAGATGGAGGTGAAAAATGCGGAGAAGGCTGAGAAGGTTTAGGGGTTGAGGGGGGCTGAAAAATCTGTTTTAATTAAAATCAGATGATTTTTCATTCTCATTAGAAAATCATTTGTAGTTTTGTCTTCAGCAATGACAGAAACATTAAACGATGTTTGATTTTACCAATATTAAGAAAACATCGTTTTATGTTTTTTTTTGATACGAATTTTTTAACATCATAATAAAACTTGAATGCTAATGTATGATGGAACACGCATATAAAGAATTTAATTATTTCTGTGTTTGTGTTTGATTCGCAAACATGTTCGTTTTATCCGTAAATAACTTGTAGGTTAAGGTTAAATGAAGCCTCCATTTTACTAATTAGTGCTTGTGAGTAATAACACATGGATGTTTCATCATTACACGATTAAATTTTACTATGTGATCAAATATTTTTTTTATTAAAGGTTTTGAGTAAAGGCACTATATCTGCCTCCTTGTAACTATAAAAAAATGTATGAACAATTTTTATAAACCGCAAATAACATGGCAAAAAGTAACCATTACAGTTCTTTTCTGGCGCGCATTTATGATTCGGTATTGTACATACCCATTAAAAATATCAGGCAAAGAGTATCTGAAGAGCTGAGAGACAGAGAATATAAGAAAATTATTGATTTGTGTTGTGGAACAGGTAATCAACTCAAATATCTTCAGGATAAGGGTTTCGACAATCTGAAAGGTGTTGATTTGTCTGATAATATGCTCCGGCAAGCCTATCGCAACGGTTTGAATGGAGTTTGTCAAAAGATGGATGCTTCCAATACCGATTTTGCGGATCATGAATTTGATGCAGCCATCATGAGTTTTGCACTGCACGAAACCCACGCAGAAACAGCGAGAAATATTTTTATTGAATCCAAAAGAATAGTCCGACCGGATGGTAAGATCATCATTGTGGATTATGCATTTGACAAACATACTCACCCACTGGGAAAATTTGCCACCCGTGCCGTGGAAAAATTTGTTGGAGGCGATCATTACAGGAATTTTAAATTTTTCATCAAAACAAGTCTTTTGAAAGAAATGACCAGGGGCATACCACTAATTCATGAGGTGTCTTTTTTGATGGGTGCTGTTCGAATGTGGGTTTATCAAAATAAACAAATCCGGGATTAAATCACCTGATATATTTTCCAATAAAATCCTTAATTTCGCTATGTATTTAAACCTTTAACCAAAATCAATAAAAACAAAAAATTTACAATATGAAAATAGATATCGAGATCAGCTATTCTCCTTTAAAAGATGAATTTATCTCTCTCGTAGATAAGTTTATAGCAAAGCTTCAGCATCCGGAGTTAAAAGTGGTAACAAGCAAATTAAGTACACTGGTCACGGGAGATTATAACCTTGCCATGTCTCAGATCCAAAAAGCAATGGAAGAACTTATGCAAGATCATCCTTCCGTTTTTCACCTTAAAATTACCAATGCCAGTCCTGTATAAAATTAGCACCGTAGAACTGAAATTCATAAAACATTTCAATAAAAGCACTAGTCCCATCTCGTAAAACCTTGAAAAAATGTAAAATTCAACCATTGTAAACCTAATACTTTTGATGATTATGACCACTACAAATTCATACAATGAACCCGATGGCAAAGTGCGTGCATTGAAAAATCCATTTTGCCATCATGTTTTTTTCTGGCTCAACAATCCTGACAATGCGCAAGAAAGGACGGATTTTGAAAATGGAATAAAAAAACTCTTTAAGATACCCGAGATCAAAGCATATCATTTCGGAACTCCGGCTGAGGTGCCCGAAAGACCAGTACTCGATAATTCGTACACATACTCCTACGCTGTATTTTTTGAGAACAGCGAGGCTCACGATACTTATCAGGAGCATCCCCTGCATCTTGAATTTATTGAAAACAACAAACATTTATGGAAGAAAATACAGGTTTTTGATTCTCTTTCAAAATAAAGCATTATTTCACAGGCATCCGGCTAAAAAAACCGGATCAGGTTTTACATTGCTCCCGGAATTAACGGTTCTCAGCTAGATGAAGTATCATGCATTATTTTTTCAAGAAAACTTAATATTGATTAGCAGGAATTTACTGTGGCAGTAAAAGTTTTTGTATCCGGTTGTTGCGATATGCTTCATAGCGGTCACGTAGCATTTTTTAAAGAAGCATCCCAATATGGCGACCTTTAGGTCGGCATCGGATCTGACAAAACCTTCAGAAGTTTGAAAGGGCGTGAAACAGTAAACTCTGAAGGTGAACCGAGCCATGACAAAGTTTTTGACAAACACGCGGATGATTATAATTCGTGGACTGGACAAAAACACAAAACCAGAGTTTTGGCGAGCTCCATCTGACCGTATTAATCAAATTATAAAAAGATGAACATCCATGATTAAGATTAAAACACACACGAGGATGATTATTGGGGTAATGACAAAGGCGCGTAGCGCTGACATTATGGTAGAAATCTGATGCTACCAGTGAACCCAAAGGCGCGTAGCGCTGGCATTATCGGGTCCTCATTAAAGCCATAAGCACCTCATAATCTAAATATTGAAAAT
>CAYPFV010000174.1:0-6565 GCA_964410015.1 uncultured Bacteroidales bacterium | reverse complement strand
TGAAGACCTTCTTTACGAAACCATCAGAGAAGAAAAACTTCATCTGTTTGCCACCCGGAATGTACCGGTTAATCAGAATGTACTTGGCGAAATTGCCAGTATCAACGAACCCGTGGTGAAACAGATATTTATAACCGGCGATCACGAACCGGATGATATGGAAAGAAAACTATACGTGATACGGAAAAAAACCGAAAAGAAAGTCCGAAATCTTGAAACAGATAATAAAAAGTATTTTTATATTAATAGTCTTTCCACACGCATAATTATCTACAAAGGTATGTTTACCCCCAGTCAGTTGGCAGAGTATTATACCGATTTTCACCATCCACTTTTTGAATCGGCTATTTCTGTGGTACATTCAAGGTTTAGCACCAATACATTTCCAACCTGGGATTTGGCACAACCTTTCCGGTTTATAGCACATAATGGTGAAATTAACACGATTAAAGGTAATCGCATGTGGATGCAGGCACGTGAATCACTATTAAAAACCGATTTATTTGGTGATGATCTTCAAAAAGTTTTCCCAGTAGTAGTACCCAACAGAAGTGATTCAGCCTCCCTGGATAATGTACTTGAATTTCTGGTACTTACCGGGCGCAGTATTCCTCATGCTTTGGCCATGATGATTCCTGAATCGTTTAATGATAAAAATCCGATCCCTAAAAGTCTGAAGGACTTTTATGAATATTTTTCAACCATCATGGAACCATGGGATGGGCCTGCCTCTTTGCTTTTTTGCGACGGGAGATACGTTGGGGGGACACTCGACAGAAACGGATTAAGACCCTCCCGTTATCTGATCACTCATAACGATCTTATCGTGATGGGAAGTGAAACCGGGGTGCAGTCTTTTGAACCAAAACAGATAAAGCTAAAAGGGCGGTTGCGCCCGGGTAAGATATTGTTGCTTGATACTAAACTGGGTGTAATCATCTCAGATGAAGAGATCAAAAGCCAACTCTCGCGAATGAATCCTTATGGAAATTGGCTGAAAGAGCACCGTCTTGAACTGGAAAACATTAAAGTAAAAAAAAGACTCCCCTCATCTATGGGCGGGAAATATACCACCTGGATCAAAACCTTTGGATATACCAAAGAAGATATTGATCTGATCATTAAACCTATGTCGGTGGATGGCAAAGAGCCTACAGGGTCTATGGGAAATGATACTCCAATGGCTGTTTTATCAGACAAACCCCAACGACTCTTTAATTATTTCAAACAACAGTTTGCTCAGGTTACCAACCCTGCCATTGATCCGATAAGAGAAGGATTGGTGATGTCGCTTACCAACTATATTGGATCAGTAAATAAAAATCTGCTCGAAGAATCACCCTCTTTGTGTAAACTGATTAAATTCAAAAGTCCGATTGTAACCAATACGGATCTGGGTAAAATCAAAGACCTCCAATACGCAGGCTTTTCCAGTGTCATCCTGCCTATCACTTTTCAACCAAACAATGGAGGAGACAAAGCACTTGAAAAAGCTCTTGATGAACTTTGCCGAAAAGCAGAGGAGGCAGTTGATAATGCCATCAACTATATCATCTTGTCAGACAGGGAGATAGACAAAGACCATGTGCCCATTCCGTCTTTGCTTGCGGTAGCAACCATTCATCACCATTTAATCAAAACTCAAAAGCGCATGCAGGTAGGATTGGTAATGGAAACAGCAGAACCACGTGAAGTAATGCATTTTGCATTGTTGCTCGGCTATGGAGCCAGTGTTATCAATCCGTACCTTTCTTTTGCCGTAATAGATGATCTGGTAAAAAAAGGCGATATTCAAATGGAATACAAACAGGCCCGGCAAAATTATATCAAAGCTCTTGATAATGGAATATTGAAAGTGATGAGCAAAATGGGTATTTCTACATTGCGCTCTTACCATGGAGCACAAATATTTGAATGCCTCGGACTTGCCCCTGAGATCGTCGAAAAATATTTTAGAGGCACTGCTTCACGCATTGGGGGTATCGGACTGGAAGAAATTGCACAAGAGGTGATGATACCTCATCGCAAAGCTTTTGCCACCTTACACGAAAATGGATCCTACATGCCTAAAACAGAAGGATTTTACACATTCCGTGTCAATGGCGAGCATCATGCCTGGAATCCTAAGTCTGTAGGACTTCTGCAATGGGCAACAAAAACCGGAAACTACCAGAAGTACAAAGAATATGCACAAATTGTGAATGAGCAAAACCGCAAACCTGCCTTCCTGCGTGGCTTTCTGGATATCAAAAAAAGAACACCTGTTCCATTGGAAGAAGTAGAGCCTATCGAACATATTACACGCCGTTTTGTAACAGGTGCCATGTCTTATGGTTCTATAAGTAAAGAGGCTCATGAGGCACTAGCCATTGCCATGAACTATATCGGAGGAAGAAGCAATACCGGCGAAGGAGGGGAAGATCCCAACAGATATTACCCCTTACCCAATGGTGAAAATAAACGGAGTGCTATCAAGCAAGTGGCTTCCGGAAGGTTTGGTGTTACTACTGATTATCTTGTTAATGCAGATGAAATTCAGATTAAAGTGGCTCAAGGTGCAAAACCTGGTGAAGGTGGTCAGCTTCCCGGTTTCAAAGTAAACGATGTAATTGCCCGGCTGCGGAATTCAACTCCGGGTATAACACTTATTTCACCTCCACCTCATCATGATATCTATTCTATTGAGGATTTGGCACAGTTGATTTTTGATTTGAAATCTACCAATCCCAGCGCCAAAATCAGTGTAAAACTGGTTGCAGAATATGGTGTTGGTACTATTGCAGCGGGTGTTGCCAAGGCCAAAGCTGATCTGATCACCATTAGCGGAATTGAAGGAGGCACCGGTGCCAGTCCGGTAAGTTCTATCAAACATGCAGGTTTACCTATCGAACTTGGCATTTCCGAAGCACATCAAACCCTGGTGATGAATAATCTGAGAGGAAGAGTAAAATTACAGACCGACGGACAACTCAAAACCGGACAGGATGTGGTGCTCATGGCAATGCTTGGTGCCGAAGAGTTTGGGTTCTCAACAGCAGCACTGATCAATCTGGGGTGCATCATGATGCGAAAATGCCATATGAATACATGCCCCGTAGGAGTGGCTACACAAGACGAAAACCTGCGAAAAAGATTTTTGGGCAAAGCAGAATATGTAGTCAATTTTTTCCAGTTCATTGCACGAGATGTGAGAGAAATTCTGGCAGAGAACGGATTCAGAAAACTGGAAGAAGTGATCGGACGCCCCGATATGCTTGAGGCAAGAAAAGATATTACCCATTGGAAAGCCAAAAAAGTCGATGTTTCAAATATGATCTTTTTCCCACCCGAAAGCAACAAATATGCTTTAAGCTTCAAACAGGATCAAAATCATAAGATTGATGATGTTCTAGATCTAAGACTTATTGAACAGGCTAAAATTGCCATTGCCAATCGGAAAAAGGTTTGGCTGTCGGAAAAGATAAAGAACACCGACCGGGCAGTAGGTGCTATGTTATCGGGGTTTATTGCAAAAAATGTTAACCATCAAAAACTCGAAGATGATACTATTCATGCCCGCTTTTACGGATCAGCCGGGCAGAGTTTTGGTGCATTTCTTACCAAAGGTGTATTTTTTAGCTTAGAGGGCGATGCCAATGATTATCTTGGAAAAGGACTGTCGGGAGGTAATATTATCGTTACACCTCCCGAAGGAACTACTTTTGTTCCCGAAGATAATATAATCATCGGTAATACAGTTCTTTACGGAGCTACTTCAGGAAAATTGTTTGTAAGAGGTATTGCCGGCGAACGTTTTGCTGTACGCAACAGTGGCGCCAATGCCGTTGTTGAAGGTGTAGGAGACCATGGATGTGAATATATGACCGGAGGCAGAGTGGTGATATTGGGCGCAACAGGGAGAAATTTTGCCGCTGGTATGAGTGGCGGTATCGCTTATGTGCTTGATGCATACGGTGATTTTGAATATTTCTGCAACAAAGGATTGGTTGAATTATCATCTCTGGAAGACCTTCAGGACATCAATGAACTTCAACAACTTATTGGAGATCACTTGCTTTATACCAAAAGCAGATTGGCAGAAAAGATTCTTGTAAACTGGAATGATTACGTCAAAAAATTTGTAAAAGTAATTCCTCTGGAGTACAAAAAAGTGCTGGAAGAAATGAAACTGGCAGCGATCAATCATAAACTGGAGCTAACCGAAGATGCTCCACAACATCAGTATTAATTTATCAATCAGTAAACATTCTGTTATGGGAGACCCAAAAGGATTTATCAATATACAACGTAAGGAAAGCGGGAACAGACCCGTTCAGGAGCGTATCAACGATTTCAGTGAAGTGGAACAAACCCTCAACGACAAAGACCGGCAAAAGCAGGCAGCTCGTTGTATGGATTGTGGTATTCCTTTCTGTCAGTCAGCTTGCCCGGTAATGAATAACATGCCTGAGTGGCAGGATGCCATGTATAAAAACGACTGGAAACTGGCAATAGATATTTTGCAGGTTACCAATAATTTTCCTGAGTTTACCGGACGAATATGCCCGGCACCCTGCGAAACAGGCTGTGTACTTGCACTTCATGAGGAACCTGTCACCATCCGTGAAAACGAAGCCGCTGTATCGGAAAAGGCTTTCAACAATGGGTACATTAAACCTCAACCTCCAAAAAAAAGAAGTGATAAAAAAATTGCAGTGATCGGCAGCGGACCTGCCGGACTGGCATGTGCCGACCTGCTCAACAAAGCAGGGCACAATGTAACTGTTTATGAAAAAGATGATGCCCCCGGAGGATTGCTCAGGTATGGAATACCTGATTTTAAACTGGCTAAAAATGTGATAGACCGCCGCATGGATATACTTTACCAGGAAGGGTTGAAAGTTGAAACCAATGTTGATGTTGGAAATGACATAACAGCTCAACAACTTGTCGATCAGTTTGATGCTATATGCATCGCTGTTGGTGCAATGCAACCCAGGGATCTTCCCGTAGAAGGCCGCAACCTGAAAGGGGTGCATTTTGCTATGGAATTTCTCAAACAGCAAAACAAGATCGTTAGTGGGCAAGAAATTCCCCAATCCGAAAAAATCTCAGCCAAAGGAAAACATGTATTGGTCATTGGCGGAGGCGATACAGGTTCCGATTGTGTGGGTACAAGTATAAGGCAAAAAGCAGCTTCGGTAACGCAAATAGAAATTTTACCTAAGCCCCCCTTAAAGAGAGATATCAATAATCCTTGGCCTTACTGGGCAAAAGTGCTTAAAACATCCAGCTCACACGAAGAAGGATGCAAACGGATGTGGAGCATTCTTACCAAAAAGTTTGTGGGAGAAAATGGCACTGTTAAAAAAGCAGAGATCGTAGATGTGGAGTGGGTAAAAGGAGACCAGGGAATGAAAATGATGGAGGTTCCGGATAAAAACAGGTGGATAGATGCAGATCTTGTTCTTTTGAGTATGGGTTTTGTGCATCCGGTGCATGAAGGTTTGCTCAACGACCTCAAACTATCATTTACCCACCGTGGAAATGTGAAGGTTGATATGAAAAACCGGGTTGCAGAATCTAAGATATTTGCTACCGGCGACAGTGTTATGGGGGCAAGTCTGGTAGTAAATGCCATTGCATCGGGGCGTAAAACCGCACAAACAATATTAAACTACCTGGATAAAGAAAACGCTCCTGAAATTGTATATGCCCGCGAAGGTGTTTTATAAAAATTAATCCTGTGCTTCAGGAAGACAAGCAAAACTAAGGTGTCTTACTACAAATTTCTACGGCAGTTTTTGCATACGTAAAATTTAAAAACATCTCTTTCACCAATAGTGCGGAAAAGAGATGTTTTTTTTATTTTAAATGCGAAAATTCTTCTTTCTGAAATTAGCGCATGTCAACCATATCAGCATCTTCTGGAAAATCATTGCGGTCAAACTCAAAAAGATTATCTTCGAGATTGTGATTGGTTTTAAAACTGGTCATGGTATAGGTATATTCTCCGCCATGCCGGTCGTATGCAATGGTGTAAACCAACGATTGGTTGCTGGCATCAAGAGCCACACGATATTTGAAAAATGCTTGTGGTTCTCGGGGCACAAGATCGATCAGGTCAACCGTTTTGCGCTCGAAGGGTTCCTGGCGAATAAACTTTCCATCATATTCTTCTTCAAAGTTTTCGAGCAATGCAGTAGGCGTGATTCCGCCTTCCATATCGTCAACATAATTCACGTGTATTTCATACAGATCATCAATATAATTCCATACGGTTTCCCCATCAGAAATAAATACATTATTTCCAACTACCATTCTGTAATTGTCACCTTTCAGGTAGGCTTTCCCATCCATGGTTTCTTTAATATCCATTTCAGCATTATCCATTTGGTATTGAAAGCCGAGCTCAATGGTTTTATAACTGTTTATTCTTTCTCTTGCTTTATCGAGTAACCTGTCGGCTTCTTTTTCTGCATTTGTTTCATATTCTGTTTGAGCGTTTGCAGTAAGGTTTATGATCGCTAAACCCAACAACATAAAGATTATTCTGTTCATCATATAGTTTTTTCTAATTAAATGG
>CAYPFV010000173.1:0-6636 GCA_964410015.1 uncultured Bacteroidales bacterium | reverse complement strand
TCCTGAAGAGCATTCAGTAGTGGCTTGCTCAAATTTAGTTCGTGAAATTCCAATAAATTCAATTATAACTATTCTACAATCAGTTTCTTGTTGATACTGCCCTCGTGAGTAACAAAACTGAGAAAATAAATGCCCGGTTCAAAACCGGATATGTCGTAAGAATAATTCTGTTTTCCTGATATGGTGAATTGATCGACTTCCTGCCCTTTTACATTTATCATCGTTACCAGATAATCAAAATGGTTATCTGTAAAGGTGAGCATAACAGATTTTTCAGCGGGATTAGGATACAGTAAAACATCCTGCTCTTGAAGATCATTTACATTTGTTCCATCAGCCTTTAAGGTAACAGGAATAATTACATCCTCATCCACAATTTCAAATTCATCCTGGTATTCAAAAAAAGCAGGAGCAGAAACAGTAAAAACGTATCTGTCTGGCACGAGTTGATCAATTACAGGTTGACTCCATTGTTCAGTGTTGATTTCAATAAGTACATCATCCACCTCATTTCCCCATTGATCAATTATTTCAAAGGTTGCAGTATAATAAGGGACCAGTTTGACGTTTAACGTAACGTCTTCATTATTAACATAAAAAGAACCTGAATAATCCTGGTGTCCGTCAGCTTCAATTCTGTAATTAAAAAGACCATTGTTCAGTTCATATTTCACATAATTTTCGATCTCTTTGTCATCCACAAAAATTACAGCATCTTCCACCGGATTGTCAAAAATATCGGTAATGTTAAAATTCGCTATCAGCATCCTCTCCATAGGAATCTCAACCAAACCTTCCTCTTCTATCTTCACCGGATAAAATTCTACAGGAAAATGGTTGTGTGCTTCAATACTTATCATATGATTTCCCTGGTTCAGATTAAAGAGCGCCTCACCGTCTTCATTTGTATTTTTCACTTCACCGGCAATTTCTATTTCGGCATCCTGAACCATCTCATCAAATTGATTCACAAGTTTCAGGGTAACGTCATAATTTTGCAGTTCATAATGCACAATTACTTTCCATGTATTATTCTTTACGTATGAATACTGTGAATTTGAACCACTTCCGCCCCAGGTACGAAAAGCATGTAATCTGAATTCTATTTCACCACCGCCTTCCACATTATTGGCAATGCCTAGTCCGTTACGTTCATAAAACACTGATCCGGAATTACTTTCATCGGGGCCGGCATGGATTTGTTTTTCTTTCGATCCCCCATCATTTATACATTCAACGTATGATCTTTGTTCTTCCATCCAGGCATTATTCTGAGATACCATTTCATACTCCACATCAACCCCTGTAATTTTAGCACCTTCGGGAATATCAACTTTAATAACACCAGGATCATCTGCCTCTTGCTGAAGAGATGGACTGGAATCATAGGTTGTGGGAATATTTCCCTCAGAATAAACAGGCGCCAAACCCACTATAACAGGTTGATTCTGATTAAAATCATATACACCTGAGGAAGCCTTTAATGCTATGTTTGCCGGTGATTCGAGTGGTGTTTCCTGTGAGGCTGAAACCAACCAGTTAACTACTTCACTTTCATCAGGTTTTAATGAATCCAGGTCGTACACCTGCATTTGCTCAAAAATCAGGAAGTCGCTCAACGATTCTGCTTCAACCCTGACGGAATCGGTATTAAGCATACCCTCGTTGCGGATATCAATACTTAGAGTGGCAGTTTCCCCGGGATCGAGTCTTCCGTTATCATTTCCAAATTCGGAATCATCTACCTTCCATTCATCAAATACCAAAAAGGGAGCATAAGCTTTGGCGCTAAAAGTGCTTATCCACTTTGTTTCGGTATCCTGATCGGAGAAGGCGGATAATTCAAATTCCAGAACTTCATTGCCGGGTAAGTTTTCTGCTACCAGAAAAGAAAATAAGTTTTCAAAAACTTTTGTTTCTCCGGGTTCAAAATCGCCAAGAACAGCAACACTGTCTGTCAGTTGCAAATAGGAGGATTGTACAGATAATGAAATGGATACATCCGTAAGTGTATCTTCGGTAGGATTGATCAGTGTAAGGTCAACCGCTATATTTTCTGCGGGATTGATGAAACCATCGTCGTTCCCTACGATCTCAGAAAAAGCATGATCTTCATAGATGATTCCCATGTAAGGAGTTGCTTCAATGGCTGCAAGAGCATCTATACGTCCACTACCGTAGGTATTGCTTTTTGTAGAAGAGAAGGGTATGGCAGACTCTTCGAGGATTTGACTGATTTGTTGAGGTGTAATATTGGGATTTTTGGATATCATGAGTGCCATTAACCCAGCCACTGCAGGCGTAGCCATGGATGTACCGCTTAAAGTTATGTAACCCGAGTTATTGTTGTGGGCGATAGACAGGATATTACTACCAGGTGCTACAACATCAGGAACAATAAGTCCGATACCGGGTTCGAGAGCATAATCAAAAAAAGGTGAGACATCTTCCCAGGTTACAGGTCCTTCGCTGGAAAAAGAAGAGATATCATCTGATTGGGTTGTGGAACCAACCGTAACCGCTGCGGAATTAGTTCCATTAGTGATTTGATCGGGGTTTGTCCAGGGAGCCGGGCAATCGCCAGGTGTTCGGATATTGGATGGAGGAGGTGTTTCACCCCCTTCGTTACCAGCAGCTACAGCAGCAATCAAGCCAGCGTTCATGGCATTTTGCATTGCCAATCGCCATGCTGACCGATCAGGATTCCATTCATGCTTCCAGCCCAATGACAAACTCATAATGTGTGCACCATGTTCTACGGAAAACTCTATGGCTTCCCACACTCCTGCTTCTGTTCCGCTACCAGTGGAATCTAAAACCTTTAATGCCATGATGGTTGCTTCAGGGGCAATACCAGTACTATTTCCAGCAGTACCATTACCAGCCACAGTACCGGCACAATGACTGCCGTGGCGGTTGAAATCAGAAGTATTATTATTATCATCTACAAAATTATATCCATGGTTTGGGAAGTCAGGGTGTTCCCACATTCTACCGGACAAATCCAGATGATCGGCATTGACCCCTGTATCTAAAACCGCTACGATAACTCCTTCACCTGTAAAATCCATTTCCCAAACATCGGGTGCATTTACCAGGTTTACATTCCAGGCAATGCTTTTATCTGTAATATTAAGATTATCCATCTCCTGAACAGGGGTAACATCCAAGCTGTTTTCTATTACCTTACGCTTCTGATCATAATCAATACGGGCAATACCGGGCATGGAAGAAAGCTCTTCAATAACCGAAGGCGTTGCATAACAATTGATCGCATTCACGATCCAAAGGGGTTTTATTTTGCTTACCTGTTGATTCTTTTCACCACTGGATAAAAAAGTAAGTAGTTCCTTTTGAGAAGTTTGAGAAAAAGTTTTCAACTCATTGACAACATATTTTCTTTTGATCTCTTTATCCTTTAAATGGGAGGTTTTTTCGAGCATCAAATCCTGATCGAATTGATCCTGTAAGCGGATGTTGATCCGAATTTTTTCCTCACCTGTGCTTTTGTTGATTTTTTGCTGAAGATTCTGGGTAATCATGTCATTTCCTATCAATGACGGAGAAGTTAAAAAAATAAAAATAGAAAAGAAAAAGAAAATCTTTGTAAATAAATTTATAATCATAATGTGTTTTGTTTTTGTTCAGTAAATAATCTGTAAAGATACAAAAACAACCGTTCTTTAAATATATAAAATCATGTTTGATAGGAAATTATCTGACATTTACCTAAACCAGAGGGATGAACACATTGATTATCAAAACATAAAACACCTTCAAAAAAAAACATATCATTATCTCAAAAGAGAGGATTTATTCTCAGACCGGATTACAAATGCTCAAAAAAAACCAATAGATGTAAAATATTTGCTGATGTCAACAATCTGCCCAACTGGCAGGATAAAAATACTATTTGGTTTGACCTTTTTAAGTAATATTACTTATCAAATGATTCTCCGAAAAACCAGGTTGGATTGCTTTTTAAATTTTAAAATTGACAAATACCCTGGAAACAGATAAAAAATCTTCAGAAGAATAGGATTTATGAATCACTCCTATTAAACAATAAACAGTAATTTTGTTTTGTTTATAAACAGAAAAGCAAAATAATCAAATTTAAACATACGCAACTGCATGAGTTTTCTCTATCCCTGGTTTCTTCTGGCACTTTCAGCAATCATCATACCCATCATCATACATTTATTTCGATTCCGCAGGTTTAAGAAGGTTTACTTTTCCAATATCAATTTTTTACAGTATGTAACCAGCGAAACAAAAAAACAATCACAGTTAAAGCATTTAGTGGTTTTATTGACAAGGATACTTGCCATTATATTTCTTGTTCTGGCCTTTAGCAGACCTTACCTTCCTTCCGCAGAAAACCTTGCCAACACTTACGGAAACCGGGTTAGTATTTATATCGACAATTCTTTTAGCATGGAATCCTCTTCGAGTTATGGCACTATGCTCGATCATGCTAAACAAAATGCCGGCGAAATCGTGAAATCTTTCGAACCCACAGACCGTTTTCAGTTGCTAACCAATGATTTTGAGGGAAAGCATCAGCGTTATGTCAGTCAGGATGAGTTTTTGCAAATGCTCAACGAAGTTGATTTTAGTCCGCGGGTAAAAAATCTTGAACAAATCAATCAAAGGCAGGAAAACCTGATCAGGGAAGAAAACCCGGATCAGAACGCTTTGATATTTATGCTTTCTGATTTCCAGCAAAATGTTTTCAGCCCCGATCAAATAAAACCAGACAGCACGATGGATTATTTTTTATTACCCTATCAAAACCAGCAAAGAGAAAATGTATATATCGACTCTGTTTGGATCAACAGTCCGGTAAGATTGCAAGGGCAGCCGCTTACCATTACGGCACGCATTTATAATGAATCTGATGTGTCCCTGGAAAATCAACCTCTCAGACTGTTTGTTTCAGATGTACAAAGAGCAATTGCTTCTTACGATATTAATGCCAACAGTTTTACAGATGTAACACTCACCTATAACCTCGGCAGTGAACCTGTCCAGGATATGCTTCTGGAAATAACTGATTTTCCGGTTACTTTCGACGACAGGTTTTATCTTTCTTTTCAACTAAGCAAAAACATACCCGTATTGGTCATCAACCAGGATGAACCTAACCGGTTTATTAATACTTTATTAAAAACCGACAGTCTTTTTGAGGTAAAAAATACCCAGACATCAATGGTAGATTACTCCTCTTTATCACGCCAGAATCTCATCATACTCAATGAGATATCAAACTTACCAGAGGCACTTGCAACGGCATTGAACGAATATGTAACTCAGGGAGGGAATCTGCTCGTTTTACCTGCAGAAAACATGGAACGCACGGGCATGAACAGATTTCTGTCCTCCTTAAAAATAGCAAACTACGGACAATTGGATACTATTGAAACGAAAGTAAGCAGTATCAATGAAAGGCACGATGTTTACCAGGATGTATTTGATGATATTCCTGAAAATATTAATTTGCCGGAGGTAAAAAAACACTATATACTTGAGCAACAAACCCGCAGTCGCCAGGAATACCTTTTACAACTGCAAAATGGTAATTTATTTTTTACCTCCACCCGGGCCGGAAAAGGAAATGTGTTCCTTTCTGCTGTTCCTGCCAGCGACGAATTCAGTAATTTCCAAAGACACGCCATCTTTGTCCCTACCATATACAACATTGCCCTTTACAGCAATGAGTTTTATCCGTTGTGGAACAATTTATCGGAAGATGAATCTGTATTGATCAGAAACTACAATCCACAATCAGATGAAGTGCTCACCCTTACAGGGATGGACGTAGAAGTGATACCTGAAATTCGCAGTGCAAATAACAATATCAGGTTATTCTTTTACGACCAACTTACAACTGCCGGCCAATACAAACTTATGTCGGGACAGGAACAATTAAGAACAATTTCATTTAATTATGATCGAAGAGAATCCAAACTAACTGGTTATTCACCTGACGAATTAGAAAAAGAGCTAAACATATCCAATACATCTAATCTTCATCTTTTTGATTCAGATTCATCTGTATCCATAAATAAACAGATGGAACGCATAAATAGCGCAAGGCAATTATGGAAAATATTTCTCATCATTGCCTTGCTTTTCTTGTTTGCTGAAATTCTGTTGCTTCGATTCTGGAAATAATCAGTATCAGTTTATAATGTCTCGCCAGTTTCTTTAGGTTAATTTCGAAAACAATTGTTCAGATAAGTTCAATACAAACAGGTTTACAATAGTATTCTTGAGTCCACTCCGAAAACTTGTTTTCGGCAAATCTGTGTTCATTTTCTTTTTTTAAACACATTGATTATCAGAATTTAGCATCTGTGTAAATCTGTGTAATCTGTGGATAATTTACTTTTCAGAGTGGACTCATTCTTGTCGTTTTGAAACTTTGCCACCGATGAAGGCTAAAAATTACAAACCCATCAGTTGACATTAAAAACAGGATGTAAAGAGAAAATTGATCAGAACCCAAATTTTATACCCTGTGCCAGGGGAAGTTCAGTACTGTAATTGATGGTATTAGTCTGCCTTCTCATATACATTTTCCAGGCATCAGAACCTGATTCGCGTCCACCACCGGTATCTTTTTCACCACCA
>CAYPFV010000172.1:0-6675 GCA_964410015.1 uncultured Bacteroidales bacterium | reverse complement strand
CGGAACATCCATTATCGTCTGTAACTTCAATCGCGTAGGTATCCTCTTCAAGGTTAGTGAATTTATGAGAAACATTATCGGTTGGCCCAAATGTATCGGGTTCACCTTCTCCCTTAGTTACAGAATATGTATAAGGAGGAGTACCTCCGGCGACATTGATCTCTATTTCACCGTCTGAAGCACCGGCAATACTGGGCTGTACAACGTCTACCGTCATTGATGGATCTTCATTGAAAGTGATCAATACCTCATCACTATCGTTACAAGTGCTATTTTCTTCCGTCCAGGTAAATGTATAATCACCATAGATATCAACTGCTGCCTTTGCATTTGATTTGTTGGGATCATCAAAAGATGCCTCGCCGGGACCGGAATATGTCCATGTGCCTTGTCCAACCGAAGCGGTGGCATTTAAGGTATATTGATTTCCGCAGGTAACATCATCAGATCCTGCATCAGCCGTTGGAGTCTGGTTGTTGGTTACATTGATTGTTTCTGATGCCTGGCATCCGTTTTGATCCGTTACGGTATAAGTAAGTTCATAATTTCCACCAGTTTCACTATTGAAAACAGGATTTTCAATATCATCTGCATCAAGGAAGGCAGCACCATCGCCAGTCCAGAGATGAGTATAGTCAGGTGTGCCACCTGAGGGGTTTCCTGATAAAAGAAGATTGTCTTCTGAACAAATTTCTGCCGGGTTGGGTGTGATGCCCACTGATACACTTTCTTCCGGTTCGGAAACAGTTGCATTTCCGCTAACAGTAATGCCTTCAGCATCAGTTACTTCTATAAAATAGTTGTTAGGAGTTATAGTGAAAGCATTTGGAAAAGTAAAAGAAGTTTCTTCTACTGTAATCTGATCTAAAATGATGGGATTTAATCTGATCCATGTATATTTATAAGGAGGTACTCCACCACTTACAGTGATGGTAATCTCACCATCATCCTCTCCTTTGCAGGACACATCTTTTACAGTTATCGATTCTATCTGAAACTGTGCTGAAATAGTTTTTCCCCATAAAGAGAGAGCAAGGAATAAAAACAAAACTTTAAAAGTTGTGAGGAAATTTTTCATGTTTGCTTTTTCTACAGTATATTTTTTATCCATATTTCCAGGAATTTTCTTTATGCTTGTTTTTTTGAAGAATATTTAGTTAAATAGATTAACATATCAAGGGGTGAGTTTCCTGTATGTTAAAACTAAAAACGGATATTTTTGCATTTAAAATGGTTTATATTGGGTTTTATAATGCATATGATCTGAAAAATTTTTCGGCACTTATGCGTTTGTAATGTATGTTTTTCATTTTTAATTTAGTTGGTTTAGGTCAAGTAAAGTAATGTTTAATGATGTTTTTTATTCGTTAAATATTTTTCGTTAATAAGGTGCAAATAAATTGCAGATCATTTTATTTTTCCATGAATCATTCTTTTTATGGCAATCGAAAGATAAAAATATTTCATAGTTTATTTATCGGTAAAACACTGAGGTTCATTGAGGGTAATTACCCTTTAACGTTTACTCTTAGTATTTACGGGAATAGTTGAAGGAAGTTTACAGGTAAATATACCTGTTTCGAAGGAAATGTTAAAAGATTGCTTTATGAATTTTAATACGACTTATCTGGTTTTACCTAATGCAGAAGTAGATTAATGTTTCGATAAAAATTTAAGGCAATTGCTTTCGATTCGAGAAATGATCTCTTTTTCAGATTCTTTATGAAACTTTTCACCCATTAATATCTCATAAAGTTCAATATATCTGTTAGAGATGGATTGGACAATCTCTTTGTCCATTTTAGGGATGCTTTGCCCTGCTTTGCCCTGAAAGTTTTGTTTGATCAGCCATTCGCGCACAAATTCTTTGGATAGTTGTTTTTGTGGTAAATTCTCTACTAGTCTTTGCGTATATTCATCAGCATAAAAGTACCTTGATGAATCGGGTGTATGAATTTCATCGATCAGATATATCTCTCCGTTTTTCTTTCCAAACTCATATTTTGTATCTACCAGTATGAGTCCTCTTTGAGCAGCCCATTTTGAACCTCTCTCAAAAAGTTTATAGGTATAATATTCGAGTTTTTCATAATCATCAGCAGATACAATACCTTGTGCAAGTATTTCGTTTTTTGAGATGTCTATGTCGTGTCCCCGGATAGCCTTTGTGGTGGGTGTTATCAAAGGTTTCCCGAAAGCCTCGTTTTCTTTCATTCCATCTGGCATTTTTTCCCCACAAAGAGTTCTTTTCCCCAATTTGTATTCTCTCCATGCATGTCCGCAAAGGTAGCCACGTATAACCATTTCTATCTGCACAGGTTCGCAAACATGACCGACAGTAATCATAGGGTCTGGTGTTTCAATCTTCCAGTTAGGTACAAGGTCGGCGGTAAGATCTAAAAATCTGGAAGCAATCTGATTTAATACCTGTCCCTTGTGAGGAATTCCTGCCGGCAATACCACATCAAAAGCAGATATTCTGTCGGTGGAGACCATAAGCAGGAGGTTGTTATGAAAAGTATATATATCACGTACTTTTCCTTTGTAAAAATGTTTCAGACCAGGAAAATTAAAATGTGTTTCTGTTAGCGGCATTGCAATATTTACATTTTAGTTCTTTTCAGGTTTTGAATATCCATTATTTCTTCAATAGTACGCACCACACCATTGTTATTGTTGTCGTACCGGGTGATAAAACGAGATACCTGCTTGATACGCGGATGTGCATTTTTCATGGCATAGCTGTAATATCCTGCCGACATCATATCCACATCATTCAAGTAGTCTCCAAAGATAAGGGTTTCTTCAAACTGAATATTCATATCCTGCTGAATTTTTTTTAAAGCAAGTCCTTTGCTGGCTTTATGACTGGTAATGTCTAACCATACATCACCGGCAACTGCTATCTTATAATCTTTTTCATAGGATGCAAAATGGGGATAGGCGTTTTTTTCTGCATTGAGCTTGTCCCACAAAGTAACCTTTAATATGGTATCTTCAACTTTCAACAAATCATCAACCACCTGAAATCTTTCATAATACTGGCGGGCATCTTTTACAAAGGCATCATATGTGTTTTCGCAATAGGCAGAATTTTTACCACATAAAATTAAATCTGTGTTTTTTACTTCACGCCCTTTTTTGATGAACATTCTGGCAGATTCTATGTCCAGTTCATTCACCATGAGTTCTTTTTTGTTATGTTTTACATAAGTGCCATTTTCCGCCAAAAGAATGATATCTTCAAGTATGTTGCTAAATAGCTTTTCTATTTTGTAATATTGCCTTCCGGTAGCTGCAATAAAAATAATGCCCTGGTTAACCAATTTGCGATGTATTTCCCAGAACGAGGGGTCAATGGTTTTCTGGTCATCCAGTAAGGTTCCATCCAGATCGGTTACAATAAGTTTTATCATTTTTTTATTTGGCCTTATTCTGTTTTTACTGTGTTTTTATCCTAAGCAGCGGCAAAGGTAGGTATTTTGCTTCAATGTTGGCAGGCAAGGAGAGTAGGTTGTCTGTTAAGTTTGCTTTAAAAACATATATGCTCTGATTTCTCCACCCTTTGATACCCGATTTCGGCAAATGTTTAATATTTAACAAATGCGCACAAAAATGATGAAAATTTCACATTTTCATTTGGCAATACTATTAAATTTAAGTAGGTTTGCAATTTATCAAAACTACCGAACAAAAAGGAATTTACATGCATACTATTGGAATCAGACATGAAGATAAACACCACACTGAGAGAAGAGCACCGCTAAGCCCGGCGCATATAAAAAAACTAACCGAACAAGGTATAAAGGTGGAGGTTGAATCTTCGCCAACACGCATTTTCGCCGATCAGGATTATGCTGAGGCAGGTGCAAAAATAGTAGATAAACTGGAAGGCTGCCAGGTTATTCTTGGGGTTAAAGAAATTCCTGAATCTTATTTTGAAAGAGATAAAACCTATCTGTTTTTTTCGCATGTAATAAAAGGGCAACCTTATAACATGCCCATGCTTAAAAAAATGATGGAGATGAAATGTAATCTGATCGATTATGAAAGGGTAGCGGATAATAAGGGTAAAAGGATCATTTTTTTTGGCAGGTTTGCTGGTCTGGCGGGCATGATCAATTCATTGTGGAGCTTAGGTCAGCGTTTGGAAAGGAAGGGATTCCATAACAATCCGTTTTTGCCTATCAGACAGGCGCATACCTACGACTCTCTTCTCTCAGCAAAACAGGATGTTGCAGATGCTGGCAAAGAAATCGCAGAAAAGGGGTTACCCAAAGAATTTATTCCCTTTACCATTGGTTTTACAGGAAATGGTAATGTTTCAAAAGGTGCACGCGAGATTGCACAACTTTTGCCCTACAGGGAAGTTTCTCCTGATGAACTGAAAACTTTGCAGGAAAACAAGGATGTATCTTCCCATCTTGTTTATCTCACCGTTTTTACTGAAAAGCATATTTATAAACCTGTTAAAAAGGATCATCCTTTCCAATTACAGGAATATTACGACCACCCCGACAGGTATGAGAGCAATTTTTCGCAATATATACCTTATTTATCTGTTTTGATGAATTGTATGTACTGGGATGACCGATACCCCAGGATTTTCACAAAAACATTCGCCAAAAAACTTTTCACAGAATCTCATCCAAAGATTGAGGTGGTGGGAGACATTACATGCGATCCTGATGGTTCTATAGAGTTTACACACCAGGCTACTACTATTGAGGAACCCGTATTTGTTTACAATCCTTTACAGGATAAACCAATCATGGGATTTGACGAGGAAGGAATATTGGTAATGGCAGTTGATATTCTGCCCAGTGAACTTCCCCGAGAATCGTCGGAAGCATTTGGGGATGCCTTGCTGCCTTTTATAAAATCTGTAGCAACTACTGATTTTATGCAGAAATGGGAGCATATTACCTTGCATGAAGCAATGAAAAAAGCACTTATTCTGCACAAAGGAAAATTAACACCTGATTATGAGTATATAAACAACTATTTAGTTTGAATAATCCTTCTGATCTTTTTTTCCTATTGTAAACCCTTAAACCGGAATTTATTTATGCAAAAAGTATTGATACTAGGAGCAGGGATGGTTGTAAATCCCATCGTTCATTATCTTCTGGACAAAAACTATTATGTAACTGTTGCCTCCAGGACCAAATCAAAAGGTGATGCCATGATAGGTGGTCATAAAAATGGCAGGGCTATTGGTTGGACTATCGACCAGAAAGACTTACTGGAGCAAATGATCAATGAAAATGATTTGGTAGTTAGTCTTTTACCATGGGTGTTTCATTTAGAGGTGGCATCGAAATGCATAAAATATAAAAAAAACATGGTAACTACTTCTTATGTTAAGCAGCCGATGCAGGCACTCGATAAACAGGCACGTGAGGCGGGTATCATTATTCTTAATGAGATGGGTCTTGATCCCGGTATCGACCATATGAGTGCCATGCGTATTATTGATCATGTCCATGCCCTGGAAGGTGAGGTGGAGGAATTCTACTCTGTAACCGGTGCTTTGCCCGCACCTGAATCTGCTGACAACCCTTTCAGGTATAAGTTTTCCTGGAGCCCCAAGGGAGTGGTAATGGCTGGTAACAACGACGGTAAATATCTTCAACAGGAAAAGGTTGTGGAAGTAAGAACAGAAAACCTCTTTAAAAATCCATTCTCTGTAGATTTTCCGGAGGTAGGAAAATTGGAGATTTACCCCAATCGTAATAGTTTGCCCTATATTAATCTGTATGGTATAGAAGAAACCAAAACCATCATGAGAGGTACTTTCCGGTATCCTGGATGGTGTGAAACAATGGATGCATTAAAAGCATTAAAATTGATTACTAATGACACCTTTGATTTTACATCTAAAACCTATGCTGATATGGTGGCAATGCTTACAGGCATGCAAAATTCGAACAATATCAAGCAAAAAGCAGCAGATTATTTGGGGCAAAGCGTTGATTCATATGCTTTAAATGCGTTGGAATGGTTGGGTATTTTTGATGATAAACCTATGAACCGGCAAAAGGATACTCCCTTTGAAATCACTTCCGATCTGATGATTAATAAAATGACAATGGGTTGTGAAGAAAGGGATATGGTAGCAATGCAACACATATTTAAAGTAAAAAAAGCTGATGGTAGCCGTGAAGTGATCAAATCATCGATGCTTGATTTTGGAACACCAGCAACGGATACAGCCGTGGCACGCACTGTAGCGCTTCCGGCTGCTGTAGGGGTTGAAATGATTCTTTCGGGAGAGATCAGGGAAAAAGGGGTTCATATTCCGGTAATACCGGGTATTTATAATCCGGTACTCAACAAACTGGAGGAAATGAATATAAAAATGAAAGAAGAATTTAGTTTGCCCGAATCGGAAATGATACATGAGTCCGGTATAAAAAGCTAATTGTCCACGAATTACACGGATTTTCTAAAATTTAAAACATTGATTATCAGATGTTTGACAGGATGAACCGAGCCATGACAAAGTTTTTGACACACACGCGCATGATTATAATTTCGCAACACGGAGAAAATTACAAAACTGGTTTTTTGGCGAGCTCCATCTGACCGAATTAATCAAATTATAAACAGATGAAACTACCATGATTGGCTTAAAACACACACGAGCATGATTATTGAGGTAATGACAAAGGC
>CAYPFV010000171.1:0-6690 GCA_964410015.1 uncultured Bacteroidales bacterium | reverse complement strand
CAACAAGAGTACCACTCAGCATATTCACCTACCAATCAATACTTTAACACTGCCTTTCAATAATAAAAACAATCTGATATTGACCGGAAACGAACAACAAATATCAGAAACGAGCTACCGCTGTTGAAAAAAATCAATATGCAGCTTTCTATTAAAAAAATAAAGTGTGTAGCAGCATCAAATAACAATAAAATATTTTTTTGTATGACCGGATTTTGAAGGTCATTTATATGCAGGATCTGTTTCTAAAAGAGAGGAGTTGAAAATCATTATGGTGATGATAGGTTCAAAAATAAGTTTCATGAAACTTTATATGTCCATAAAAAAAAGTATTTTTGCAACATCCGTAGCTTCTTTTGTTTTATCTCCCATAACAACCAATTTATTTGAAAAATGAACTACTACATCAAATTTATAGGAATCATAGCATTAACCCTAATATCATTCAGCATCTTTGCCAATAATTTGGAGCAATTGCCCAATGGAGGTTTCGAAAACTGGCAGGATGAAAACAATGCTGAAGGGTGGAATACTTTATCCATCGAATTTTTGTTTTTCAGTATCTATCTTGCTGAACAAACAACGGATGCCGCAGCAGGAGATTTTGCAGTAAAACTCACAACAGAATCTGTTGCCGGATTTGCTGAAGTACCCGGGCTAATCTCTTTGGGAAGTATTGATCTTGAAAATTTAGTTGCCAACGGGGGCATCCCCTTTACCGAACGCCCCACCGAATTGAGTTTTAGTTATAAATATTTTCCGGTAAATGACGATATGATGGGCAGCTTTTTGCTGCTAACCAAATGGAACGAGATAGAAGAAAAAAGAGATACCGTAGGTGGAACAATTTTTTCCAGCCCTTTGCAAACAGAAGAATATGAGCATATAACCCTTCCCATTGTTTATCTTTCAGACCAGATTCCCGATACGATCAATGTTGGTTTTACATCTTCATCCTTTATGCCGCAGCAAGGAAGTACTTTATTTGTCGACTCCGTGCACCTGGGTTACCAAATCAGTAACATTACTCCCTTAGCGCTGCCGGCAACCAATATCGAAAGCAATTCATTCACTGCAAACTGGATACCCGTTCCACTCTCAGAATATTCAGTTTTTCAGTTGGGAAAAGATGAGGAATTTACGGAATTAATGGAAAACTATGAAAACGTCATTGTAGAAAATACTTTTCCTGATCCGGGTGTTTTGGAGATCGAAAATGTTCTACCTGGACAATATTTTTACCGTTTGGCGGCTGAAAACGAAGGAGAATCAGACCTTTATTCTAATCTAATAACAGTTTCAATGCCCACCCAGCTAACCCAACCAGAAGAAATTACACAAAATGGATTTCGTGTTACATGGATACCTGCTCATGGTGCCCGGAGTTATTTTGTTGATGTAGCAACAGATCAGGAGTTTACGGAAATTGTTCCCGGTTATCAGATGCACCCCCCAGATAATGACTCAGTTTTATGGGTTGACGGACTTACCCCTGACACAAAATATTTTTACCGTGTACATGTAAAATACGATGAAGAAACTATAGTCGCCTCTGAAACAAACAATGTAACTACTGCTGATACTGAAATATCGCAATATGATCTCTGTTTACAGGCAAACCCTGAAAACGCTGGCCAATTGGAAGGAGAAGGTTTATATCAGGCGGGAGAACAAGTAACTATCAATGCTATTGCTGAAAATAACTACAGATTCCTTTACTGGGTAAACGAGAATACATCGGATACTATCGAAGAAATACAACACACTTTTGCAATGCCCGGAGAAGATATTTGCTTCACTGCGTATTTTGAAATGGATAACGCCACTTCGATTGTGCAATTGGAAGACAAAACACCCTTGAAAATTTATCCCGTTCCGGCTCAGAAAATGATATACCTTCAGGCAGAGGAAATCATAGAAAAAGTATTTATTTATTCAATTACTGGTAAAATTATGCATATGGAAACTCCCCGCAATACTTCAATGCAAATCGACGTTGCATCATATATTCCAGGTAATTACATTTTCGTTATAAAAACCAATAATGATAATTTTAACCTAACCATTCCCATTAAAGGTGAAATCAGGAAGTAAAAACATTTATGCAATAAAAAAATCAAACCGGGAAATAAATTTGACGGAGCGTACAAACGTTTTTTATGCTTTTATTGTCTGATTTTAACTTTTGCTTTTGGGAAATTTTGTGAACAAAAAGGTTTTCATTCTTAGGTATGAAAATCAGACACATATTACGATTATTTTATTCCGGTAAAAACATCAAAAGCATGATTAAAAAAAAACTTACCGCCCATTTCAATAAAAATCAATTGGTGAAAATTATACAGGAAGATGAAAAACTATTCAAAGAAACCCTTCATCTGGCAATAAACCATCACAAAAACCCAATAGGCTGGCGGGCGGCATGGATCATAAATCAGGTGATAAACCAAAATGATGAGCGTATTAAAGTTCATGCCTCTAAAATTATAGAGGTCATCAAAGAAAAAGAGGATGGTCATCAGCGTGAATTGCTCAAAATTATTGAAAAGATGGATTTTGAAGAAAAATGGGAATCCAAAATTTTAGAATTGACTACCAACATATGGAAACAGGTTAACAAACCGCCCTCTTTGAGAATTGTTGCCTGGAGGATTCTCCTGCAAATAGCAGAAAAATATCCTGAAATACAAACGGAAATCGGATTTTTATCAGAAGAACGTTACCTTGAAACTCTTTCGCCTGGCATAAAATCTTCGTTTTATAAACTCACAGAAAGAATGATAAACCCAAAACCATCTTCATTAGATTGAGTCATTCATGTCTTATGCCTCTTTTTTTGTTTGGGAGAAAAAATAAATCATCGCATGACCATTCTCTTTTTTATTGAATGCTAACCCAAACGAACGAAATCAGGTTATAAAGGGTGAAAAAAGACAAATACCATATTACAATACTCCCAAACTCCCAAAAAACTTCCTGGAAGTATTAATTTTACTAATTCCCAAAATTCATCAATAAAATAGGATTGATCGTAATATCCGCTTTCGTATGCAAGTGGCACAGACATTCACAGACTTGAGGAAATGGGTGTGTGGCAGATTGAAATCGGATGATATTGAATAATTTTCATGGTGAAATACCCATGTAATTCAAAAATTCTTTTCCAAATTGCTTTCTGTTTTTACAAAAAGTAATTGCCAGATTATCACTACTGATAACCATTTGTTTTTCTATAATTTATCAAATGAATCAACTACGGGTAAAACAATTTCAAATTGCACACCATCTTTTTTATTTATAACCTTAATGGTACCATCCATATTATTCTCAATAATAATTTTCGAGAGGTATAATCCAATGCCTGTGCCTTTCGATTCTATTTTGGTTGTAAAATAAGGTTTGAAAATATCCCGCAAAATCTTTCGGGAAATTTGTCCTCCGTTGTTGTAAAAATACAGATGATTTTTTCCTCCTTTGGAGCGCGAAGATATTTCAATGATTGGTTGATCCGGTTTGTTCTCTACCAATGCATCGCGGGCATTACTCAAAATATTCACTACTACTTGTGCAAATTCGTTAGGAAAACCTAATCCAAGCATATGATTATCTAAAGTATTTTTAACGGGTATGCCAGTGTTCTTCAATGATGCGTAAACCAGGCTCAATGCCTTTTGGATTTGATTATTGATGTTAAAAATCACCTTTTCTTTTCCGGGTTTAAAAAAATCTCTGAAATCATCAATGGTTTGTGCCATATGTTGAATCAGGTTATTTGCTTTGGATGAAGACTCTTCAAGTTCTTCTTTTGTTATCTCTTTATTGACTGCCGATTCCACTATGTTATAAACAATCATATTAAGTGTGTTAAGTGGTTGTTTCCACTGGTGAGCGATGTAACCAATCATCTCCCCCATAGCGGCATGGCGCGCCTGTAAAGACATCAGATAATCTTTTTGTCTGTTTTTCTCCACTTCATCTTTCACCCTTTTGTCGAGTTCTTTGTTGAGTTGCTGTAATTTGAGTTCTGCATTTTTCCGGTCGGTTATATCAATAACTACACCTGATATTTTCAAAGGTTTTCCATCCGCCTGTTTTTTGGTTACCTTGCCATGATCATAAAACCATTTGTAACCACCATCTTTTGTTTTCAGACGATACTCCAACTGATACTCTCCCACTTTGCCCGAAAGATGGTCTCTCATGTGCTGCATTGTTTTTTCATAGTCATCAGGATGCAACATCGATGAAATTTCATACACATTTTGTGTCATCGCGCCATCTTTATATCCAAGCATCTGGGCTTTTTTCTTGTCGTAAGTAACAATCTGCGAGGGAAAATCCCACACCCACCAGGCAACATTTCCTGCCATCAGCGACAGTTCAAGGCGCTCTTTCACCTCTTCAAGTTCGGCAAGTGCCAATCTTTCAACAGTATTATCCCTGAAAGTAAGTTTCACGAGCTCTGTTTTGCTGCTATCTTTACTATTCCCATCCAGATGTATGAAAACTTTCCGCCCATCAATCAGCAAACAACTTTGCAGTTGAAGATTTTTTGCTTCTTCAACCAGCTTTTTATAAAAGAAATAAAACTCATCCTGGTAATCAGGATGTATAAATTGATCAAACCTTTTCCCTTTCAGTTTTTCCTTTTCTTCATTCAGCAAACCAGAAGCTTTCAAATTAAGATCATGAATTTTTGTGAGATCATCTGCAATTACATATCCAACCGGTGCTAAATCGAAATACTCAAAATATTCTTCTTGCGAGCGGAGCAACTCTTCCTGAGTTTTCATCAACTCTTCATTCTGCAATTCCAATTCTATCTGATGTACTTTCAATTCATGAATAATCTTTTCTAAATCATTGTCTTTAAATTCAGTAGAAATATTTGAATGCAGTATTTTCTCTTCTGCTTGTTTTCTGATGTCTTTTTCCATTCTAATAATCCAATATAATTAAAAAATAATGCAAGCATAATCCTAAATGATAAAAGAACAAACTTAATAAAATATTTGTTAAAAAACATTCTTTGTTCATTCATTAATACTTTTTTTACTGAAAAGATTTGTTTGATTAATCGTGAGCAAACATTTAAAAACTATCTTCGCAAATCTTTTTTTTACAAAGGATCGACCATTATGTTTGTTTTTTTTTCAGGTTCCTTTCATCTAATTCAGGATTAATAAAATGATAAAAGATTTATTGCCGGCAGAACGAAAAACATTTACACTTCACATGCTGTATTCTTTTCTGGAGGGTATCATAGCAGGTATTATCATACTCAATGAATTTGTCTTTGTGAAAAGTTTGCTGGGTTCCAATTACCAGTTGGGAGTACTTTTTCAATTCAGTGTTTCGGTTTTTTTGCTTTTGGTTTTTATCAATGAATGGATAAAAAGGACCCAAAATAAAAAAAAACTGCTTCGTATTACAGCTATCCTTACCCGTGCACCATTTATATTATTGTTTTTCTTTCCAAGAAGCTCAGATCAATTGGGTGGAGATAGTATTTATCACTATATTTTCCTGGCTATCTTTCTTATCTATTTTTTGGGCAATACCATTATTATGCCCTCTATAAACCTTTTTTTGAAAACATCTTACAGACACGAAAATTTCGGAAAGCTATACAGTTATGCAACCACAGTTAATAAAATAGTGATGATGATCACTACTTTTGTTTATGGATGGATGCTGGACAAAGACCATTATATTTTCGTCTATGTATTTCCAGTGGTTGCTATTCTGGGAATCGGAGCTGTTTTTTTGTTGGCTGCTATACCGGCAAAAATAAATCCCATACCTGCCAAAAAACAAACTGGTGTATGGAATTCAGTCAAGGACTCTACTAAAGGTATGGTTTCTATATTGAGAAACAATCGTGCTTATCTGGATTATGAAATCGGATTTATGTTATATGGTTTTGGATTTATGAGTTCTGTTACGGTTATTGTGCTTTTCTTTGAATACGGATTGGGACTCAATTACAACAGCATTGCATTTTACAAAAATGCCTATAACATTTTGGCCATTTTCCTTTTACCTTTTTTTGGGAAACTAATGGGTAGAATCGACCCCAGGCATTTTTCGATCATCCCATTTTCCGGCATGTTGCTGTTTTTATTTTTTACTATGCTAACCGAATATTTCCCGGTTCATTTCGACTTTTGGAAAATAACACTTTACCACACACTTATATTATATATTGTTTTTCATGGTATCTTTGCCGCCTCCATGGCCCTGGCATGGTTTATAGGCTCTGCCTATTTTTGCCCCCCGGAGGAAGCAGGAAACTATCAGTCTGTTCACCTTGTACTTACTGGCTTCCGTGCTTTGTTTGCTCCTCTGCTGGGTATTGTTTTTTATGAACAATGGGGGTTTACCGTGGCGTTCCTGATCTCCATGAGTTGTTTGCTTCTGGCAATCATTTATATGATTATTTCCGCTAAAACAGTGAAGGTTCCTTACAGTCAGGGGCTAGATGTTAACACAGAACTGAAAGATTAAACACCAAATGAGCAAATGGTTAGTATAGACAGAAAAATCAGATCAAACTTGAGTTTAGTGATACAAATTTGTTGAAAACCCGGGATGCCGGTAGCCCATTACAAAACCGGAGTTTTGGCGAGCTCCCCCGTAAAAAAAGAACGGGGCAGGCATCTGACCTATTTAATCAAATTATAAACAGAT
>CAYPFV010000170.1:0-6710 GCA_964410015.1 uncultured Bacteroidales bacterium | reverse complement strand
TATGTATGTCATTTATTATCAGAAAATTGACTTTATGGACAGACTCTAATTAGTGCCAGCAAGAAAACCCATTATTTTTTCATGTGCTTGATAAGAAAGCGACAAGTGCACGGCTGGCGACGAATGAAAAACAGGAGTTTACTTTACGTAAATGACTGTTTTGAAGGCAAACATAACTCAGCAATTGGCGTTTTCTTGCAAGCGCTAATGATTATATCATTGTTTCTGTGTGTAATAACGCATGGAGGTTTTATGATTATTAATGACAGGGAAGTTCCACCCAGAAAGTACTACCTTCCCCTCTTTTGCTGTCAAAACCAAAATTCCCATTATTTTTCATCACAAAATCTTTTACAAGCACCAAACCAAGTCCGCTGCCCTTTTCATTCTGAGTTCCAGGAGTAGATTGTGTATTAACATCATCTTTCTCACGCAGTTTCTCCATTTGCTCCTTACTCATTCCTATGCCAAAATCCTTGACTTGTAGTTTTACAAAGTCCTTATTTTGGTCGACAGTTATTTCGATCTTCGACCCGGGCTTTGAATATTTAATAGCATTTGACAAAAGGTTGCGCAATATAGTTTTGGTCATTTCAATATCGGCAAAGGCGTTAAAATAATCTTTTGATGCATAAATCAAAACCTCTACATTTTTTTTTGTAGCGTTGGGTTTTAGTAAGTTTACAACCTGCTTTACCAGCATCAGCATTTCTACCTGCACGGGTTTAAATTTGATGTTTTGCATTTGCGAGCGCGACCAGTCGAGAAGGTTTTGTAAAAGATCATAGGCTCGTTTAGTAGAATCATTGATCAAACCCGCCATTTGAGAAATATCCTCCTTCTTGAAAAAACCAATTTCCTTCTCCAGCGATTCAGTGCCAAACAAAATGTTGTTAAAAAGATTTTTCATGTCGTGAGAGATCACTGAAAACAGTTGATTTTTCACCTCGTTCAACCGTTTAAGTTCAACATTTTGTTGTTTAATGATATCTCTGCTATGCTTCAGTTCAAGGTGATTAAAAACCCTGCTTATCAACTCTTTGGCGTTAAAAGGTTTGGTTACATAATCTACCGCACCTTTTTCTAATCCATTGATTACATCCTGCTCATCTACTTTGGCTGTAAGAAATATTATCGGTATATCTGTTGTAAGGGTATCTTCTTTGAGCTTTTCGCATACCTGAAAACCGTCCATACCTGGCATGGAAACATCAAGCAAGATAAGATCGGGCAAATTATTTTTGATTGCCTTCAATGCTTTTTGTCCACTATCGGCAAAATTTACTTTCAAACCTTTTTCGCTCAGTAAATGGGCAAGTACCTGAATATTTTCAGGTACATCATCTACAATAAGTACCTTAAAATCCTTTGTATCCTGAAGATTATTTGGTTGCATAATTTTTTTCAGTATTTGTTTGCATTCATCCGCCAGCTACTGTCTTAATGTTTCAAACGCAGAAAGCATCCGGTTTATTTCTATAACATTATATCCTTTTGCTTGCTGTTGAAGTTTTTGAGCAAATATCTTCAGGTTGATCAGGTGATGTTCATCAGCCAGATCAATCAAATCATTGGCAAAAGAGAATATCTCATCAAAACCCAGAATATCCGAAATCTTATCAAATTCAAACCAAATTTTCTCTTGCATGAACAATTTGGCATTTTCTTGCGAACCTTTTTGTATGATTACCTCATCATTTAATTTTTTAATGAGTTGTATATCTTTTACAGGAGAAAAAGATTCACCTGTTTCTGCTTCAGAAAAAGAAATACTCTTTGTCTTTTTTCTGGAAGAACCATAATAATCTCTTACCACCGAAACACCTGGTATTTGAATCAGAAAGCGAGTTCCACGATTGAGTTCGGATTCAACAGAAATCTCTCCATTCATCATTTCCACAAACCTTTTGGAAATAGACAGTCCTAACCCGGTGCCTTCCTGTTTAAGAAATCCCGGTGGGTTTTTCTGATAAAAAGGTTCAAATATTGTTTTCAGGTTTCTTTGATCAATGCCAATGCCGGTATCTGCTACCTGAATCTGTAAATCAATAAGGTTTTTATTCTCAAAATTAGGATTACAATTAATTTCAACAGAAATGCCCCCGCGGTGTGTGAATTTTACTGCATTTCCTACCAGGTTAAATAAAATCTGTCGTATCCTGGTCTCATCCAATACCAGATACTGGGGCACATATTCAGATATTTGGGTAAATATCTCTATCCCTTTTTCGGAAGCTTTCAGCGAAAAGATCTGTTTTACATCTGAGATCATATCTCTGATATTGAAATTTGTTGGTTTCAGTACCATTTTTCCTGCTTCAATACGCGAAAGATCTAATATATCATTAATCAGACTTATAAGTGCTTTACCGCTTTTTTCTATCCCTTTCAGATGCGATTTAAACTTTACATCTGAAAGAGGATATTCTTTCAATATTTCGGTAAAACCCATAATTGCATTGATGGGGGTGCGTATCTCATGACTGATATTAGCTAAAAACAAACTTTTTGCCTGACTGGCTTCTTCTGCTTTTTGTTTGGCAATTTTCAGCATAATCTCTGTTTGTTTAGTTTCAGTAATATCTCTGGCAACCATACCCAAAAGATATCCATACGAAGATTTTACCGGAAAAATAACCGACTGAATAGTTTTTATATTGCCATGTTTATCAATGATATCTGCTTCAGATAAATTCTTAAACCATTCACTCCTTCCCCCTACCAGCGCTTGTTTTATCTTTTCCTTAAGTGTTTCTGATTGTTTTTTTAATGGAGAATCTGGTGAAAGAACATTTTGCAAAAACAACCATAATTTCTGCCCCATAGCTTCTTTGCGTGATAGATCAAATATGATTTCACAACCCTTATTCCATTCAATGATAGAACCCTTAGGATTAACAATGATGATGGCATCGGTGGAGTTTCTGACAATATTTTTAAATTTTTCTTCTGTTTCTTCCTGTGCTTTCACGCGCTGGGTAATATCTGAATACACTACTGCAACACCCAAATCGGGCAAAGGAACCGGAGCTGCACTAACATTTAACCAGGTTATGTTCCCTTCTGATTTTACTACCCCTACTTCTATGTTTTCAACCATCTTATTCTTTTTCAAGGCAAGTACGCTGGCATACTCACTCTTGGGCAGAGGAGTCATATCCTTATTCACTACTTTCCATTTGTTGCCAGGAATATCTTTAAAAATATGATCCTTTTTTTGTATTCCAAGCAATTGTTTTGATGCTTGGTTCAGATCAATTATCTGTCCTTGCTTATTGGTGATAGCTACCCCAACCGGTAAAATTTTAAATACTGTTTTTAGCATCTGATCACTCTTCAGCCTGTCTGCTTCCGCTATTTTCTGACCTGTAACATCCTCAAATATGAGCGCTACATAGTCTTTTTCGGGTATGTAGGAATAAATATTAACCACCTTTCCTGTTTTCAACAAGATGTTTTCTATCTTTTGATTTTTGTTTTCAAGATAGGTATTAAACAACATAGGCAGAATCTGATATCCTTCATCAGGGAAAATATGCATAATGGGGACTGAATCCATCGATTGGGTAGAAACACCGGTAAGTTGTTGAAAAACAGAATTGGCTCTAAAGAATCTAAAATCATGAAGTTCATTATCAACAACATAGGGTTTAAGAACAAGCAATCCGTTGATCATATTCTGAAACAGCATCCGGTATCGCCTTTCGCTGTCGCGAAGGGCTTCTGCTTCCTTCACAGCTGAAATATCGGTAAGGGATACCCTTACAAGTTGCTGTCCTGTATCAGTGTCTTGATAAGGAATACTATTGATCAGAAAATAATTTACCTCCTGGTTTTTCGTTTTGATCCGTATGTCGGTACTTTGTGGTTCACCTGTCTCATGTAAGGCACGCCAATGAAAATAAAACCGGTCCTGGGACGCAGGATGGATATATTGATGAAATGGTATACCATGAAATTCTTTCTGGTTTTTCTGTAAAATCTTCTTTCCTGTTTGATTTACTTCCAGAATAGTACCATCATTATCCAATATCAGATATCCAATAGGTGCATAATCGAAAAGCTGCTCAAGTTTTTGCTTTTGCTTCTCCAAAATATGATTGGTTCTGATCAGTTCATCATGTTGCAACTCAAGTTCAATCTTATGTATATTATAATCCTCCAGAAGTTTTTCAATATTTTCTATTACGTCTGTAATATCCTCCTTGGTTTTATTTCTGAGGATATCCTTTGCCTTTTTTCGTAAACTCTCTATATTGTAATTCACTTATAATTGGGTATTTAATGGAAATAAAATAGTTACAGACACCGAATACATTGCCAAAAGATTATCAACAAAAATCTATTCTTTAAGCACAATGATTACAACCCTGAAAAACCGGGTTTAGCTTCGGCAAAGCAATGAAATAGCGTATGATCTTAAAAAGGAAATGCATGGATTGCTTGTGCAAATAAAATGGAAGCAAAAAAATACCTGCAACTAAGATACAAAAATAATGGTTTACCTCATTCTGATATACACCCTTTGTCAAAATGCGGAGCAATTTTCTGTATACCAATAAGAAAGCTTGCATTCTTATCTTTTAATATTCACGTATTTCTAATCTTGTGATATTACCTGCTTCGCAACACTTTGTTTATCCTATACAGAACAATAATAAGTGAATAAAAAAATCAGATTTTATTAACCAAACAACATAGAGAAACAAATAAGAGAAATATTTAGATTTTTCGGATAATTCGTTAGCCGCTATTGCAAAATAAATCAAAGATTTTATAGATTGAACCCCTCACCTATATAAAATTCCATGATTTTTTGTTTGAAAACATAATCATATTTTGCCTGAAGAGCCTCTCGCTGTGCCCTGGCAAGGCGTATTTGCGATTCATTAAATTCAACATAACTAACCATTCCCAGATCGAAGCGTTGTTGTGTGTATTTAAAAGATTCCCTGAAAGAATCAAGAGATTTTACAGTTGCCTGATATTTTTGATATGCAGCCAAAGCGTCAGCATGTGCCTGTCCTATAATTTTATTCAGGTTGTTACGATTCTGTTCGTAGTTGTTTTTTGCGCGTTGAAGTTCTATTTTTGATTGCTGAATCCGGTTGCGTATTTCCATGCGGTCAAAAATAGGTATACGAAGATTCAACCCAATATACTGACTAAAGTTATCTCTTACCTGATCAGCATAAGGTTTGGTTTCAAACAAATTAATAATTTTATCGGCAAAAACAGGTGTGTTGTCTTCGAGGTAACCAATTTGTTCAGATCCCATATTTTCCTGACCGGCAAACTGCTCTGCTGCCTGTGAGTAACCCGTTCCAAGATTCCCGATCAAAGATAAGCTTGGGCTTAATCTTCCCTTTTCTATCTCAACCAATTTCTCTGCCACCAGGATATTTTCTTCTGCCCTTTTTACAGAAGGTTCTATCTGCACAGCTTTTTCAAAAACCTGTTCGTGATTATCCATAATAAATCCGTTGGTTATATCAACATCAGGTTGTTCGATATCAAAATCCTCCCCGGGATCCAAATCCAGCAAATGCATCAGTTCAAGATAAGATAAACGCAAATTGTTTTCGGCGGTGATAAGATTGAGTTTTTCCTCCGATAAACGTGCTTCCAGCTCCAGCACACTACCTTTTGCCACTGTACCTCCTTCAAACAATATCCGTGTTCGCTCCAATTGCTGTTCAATGATTTCAACCTGTTCGCGGGCAGTTTCTAAAAAATCTTCGTTATATAATATTTGCATATAAGCTGCACCAATGCTTAAAATAATGTCATTACTTACTCTTTCTGTGTCATAACGCATGGCAGTGTTGCGATGCATATTCATGCGCAAATAATTTACATTCTGAAAACCCGAAAAAAGCAAAACACTTCCGGTAGCACTTCCATTTTGCCGCATGATCCGTTCCGTTGAAAAATCATTGGTGAAAGGGTCTACAGACCTTCCATAACTATATCCATGAGAAACATCTGCATTTAAAGAAGGTAAAAAATTGGAATAACTTTGAGAAAGGTCTTCTTCGGATGCATTTTCATTTAGTATACGCTGTTTAATCTCAATATTATTCGCTAAAGCATAATCAATACAATCCTGAAGACTCCACACTTTTGCACTGAAAGCAGAAAGTGAATGAAATAAAAAAAACGCAATGAATAAAAAGTTTCTTCTGTTTATAATTATCATACCAATTTATTTTTTGTTTCACATTTTAATTTTATAATTTTGGAGGCGGGTTTATTCTTTAAAGATGACAGGGTATATCCACTAACTTTTTATACCTGATCAATGAACTAATAAACTTCCTGGTGGGCAATTTCCAAAAACATGCCATCATAGTTAATCTTATGTTTTACATGTCGTTACAATTTTAATACGGAATCCCCTGAGGCGTTAAGTGTTCGAAACCATAACAACGATCGTCCGGTTACGAACACATTAAAACAGTTTGATAATTCTTTGAAGAAAATATAATTACTTTTGCAACGCAAAAAAATTCGCTTCACCTGCTTTGTAAGGGGATTTTTGTTCGCAAAAAGTTTATATTTTATTGTCTGATATAAATTTTTACAGAGTAATTGTTGTGGAAAACATATGATAGGCGGGGTATTGTTTCGAATAATAAAAAATCATGCTTTTGATTTCATCTGTTTATAATTTAATTAATTCGGTCAGATGGAGCTCGCTAACAGTCTGA
>CAYPFV010000169.1:0-6719 GCA_964410015.1 uncultured Bacteroidales bacterium | reverse complement strand
GATCAACCTTTTCCAGCAACCCCTTCTGCTCAAACGCTTCAATACTGATGGCATCAATTTTAATATTATGATCATCAGGAATGAGTTCTTCTACTTCTTTGATTTCTTTTTCGAGCAGTGGTCCTCCAAAAGACCCTTTTAATTTATATCCATTGTATTCGGGTGGATTATGGCTGGCTGTGATGACAATACCCAAATCGGTTTTAAGATCTAATACACCCAAAGAAATCATGGGCGTGGACACAAACCCGTCTGCCAAGTAAACTTTAATACAGTTATTTAACATAACTTTTGCGATGGTATCGCAAAACAATTCACCTCCAAAGCGGCAATCATGTCCGATGATTACCGAAGGATTTTCTTTGTTTTGTAAAAGCCAGTTAGCGGTGCCCTGTGCTACTCTGGCTACATTTTCCACAGTAAAATCTTTTGCAATGACAGCGCGCCATCCATCGGTTCCAAATTTTATTTTCATTGTACAGAAAAATTAAATATACGTTTCAAATAGGTTCTGAACAGGGTTTTCAAGTGCTTGAAGATGCATAAAAGGATGAATTATCTCATTATATTTCTTCTGTTGAGTTCTTGCTGGTATTTTCTGGCATTGATAAGGTGTTGCCTGTAGTTGGTAGCAAATGCATGGTAACCCGAGAAATCGTCTTTGGCACTGAAATAAAGATAATTATGTTCTTCTGCCCCGAGCACCCCATCAATAGATTGTGGATCAGGCAAAGCAATTGGCCCGGGTGGCAATCCCGGATTCATATAAGTATTATAAGGAGATTCTGTTGCAAGATGCCTGTTTAAAACCCTTCTGATAGAGAAGTCGCCTAAAGCATATATTACTGTAGGGTCTGCCTGTAAAGGCATATTTCTTTTTAAACGATTCACATAAACCCCTGCTACTTTTTCATACTCATCACGTTTTGATGTTTCTTTTTGCACTATAGAAGCCAGAGTAGCTACCTGAGCAGGTGTCATGTTTAATTGTTCAGCTTTTTGCATGCGATCTTCATTCCAGAAGATTTCAAATTCTTTCCACATTCTGTCGAACAACTGCTCTGCATCAGTATTCCAGAAAAACTCATAGGTATTGGGTATAAAAATGATTTTGGATGTTTCTCGGGTCAGGTCATATTTTTGCAGGAAATTTTCATCGTTCAGCAACTGTATGATGCTGAGAGAATCTGCTTCAATCTGTCGGGCAATCCTTCCTGCCAGTTCTTCTTTTGTTGTAATATTGTTAAAAGTTAGTTGCACAGGATCTTGTTTTCCTGATCTTAAAAGGTTGATAAGGTCATTATTACCCATATCTTCATGGATCAAATATCTTCCGGGATAAATATTATTTTTGTAATTCTTTTTTTCTGCCAGCCATTCAAAAGAATTACTGTTTATAATCATTCCGTTTTCATACAGAATATTTTTCACCTGGGCAAAATCGCTACCTGTTGGTATAAAAATATGGGTGGTAGTTCTTTCACCCAGAAAAACATTGGGTTCATAAATTGCATTGTATAATTTGTAACCGGCATATCCCCCGGCAACAAGGATAATCAAGAAAACCGAAAGAACAACCTTGATCCAAAACGGAATACGCTTATGTTTTCTACTTTTATTCTTTTTTGACTTCATCTGTTTATATTTTGTTTTTTAAAGATATTACATATTTTGTGTTTTGTGCTTTTAAGTTTTCCTATCAGCACCTAAATATCTATCATCTTCAGTTATCATTGGCGTTGCCATTGGGTTGAAATCATTTACCCTTTCAGGGGTGATCTTTTCAAAACATCATAGTTATGTTCATATTCGTCAATAGGAATATTACGGTTTGGTTCAAATATGATGATAATAATTATTCAAAAAATAACTGATACATTTCTTCATCTAACCATTTTTGCTGGTTATTGAGCAACCAGTGCCTTTTAACACCGCATTTCTGAAACCCTTTATTTGTAAACAAGCGAATACTGTTTTGATTATCAGATGTAATATTACAATATAACTGATGAAGGTTTAATACTTTTTGTGCATACCTGATAATTACATCCAACGAATCAGAAGCATATCCTTTTTTTCTGTAGGGTTTATCAATAAGCACACCAATACCTGCTCTGCGGTTTTTGGGGTCAAATTCAAAAAGATCAATACATCCAAGTGTGTTTCCGGTTTTATCCATGGTCATCAACCTGAGTTGTTTATCAGTATAGATGTCTGAATGAGAATTCATTACATACTGCTCCAGGTAAAATCTGGAAAAAGGGGTATAGGTATTGGAATAATTCCAGGTTTGTGTATCATTCTCCCATTGATACAACAGATCAATATCCGCTGGTTCCATTGCCCTTAGTTCTGTTAACTTTCCTTTAAGTATCTGCATATTCTTATACAAAAATAATCAATTAGAAATATTCAATCCCTTGATTTTATTAAAAAATATTTCCTGACAGAAAAAAACGGGAAAACTATTTTTCCAAAGCAAGCGAGATGTTGTTTAAGTCTATTTTACCTTCAAAAACTTTTACCGCAGGTCCTGTTAACAAAATATTCTTGTAATGATGATGTTGTGGGAAGTAATCAAAACGTACATTTAGTTTTCCGCCTTTAGCCCAAACTGTATAGCTGTTATTTTTTCTTTTAATGCCTTCTGCATGCGCTGCAATGGCGGCGGCGGTTACGCCGGTACCACAAGCCCAGGTCTCATTTTCCACTCCTCTTTCATAAGTTCTGATCACTAATTTATCTTCCGTAACCTCAACAAAATTTACATTTATACCCTGTTTCTTCCACTCGGCAGAATACCGGATATTTCTTCCTTCCTTAAAAACATTAAGACTGTTTACATTTTCAACAAATCTTACCATATGAGGAGAACCCGTATCAAGGATATAACAATCGTTTCTTTGGTCAAGGTTTTTTACATCCTTCATCCCCAATGAAACAATACCTTCGCTGCCTTTATCCTCCAAAACATTTGCTTCATGAATCCCGTCGGAGGCAACAAACCGGGTCGAATGGTTTATTTTCCCTAAATCAAAGGCAAACTTAACAAGGCACCTTCCTCCATTACCGCACATGGTAGCTGTTTTACCGTCGGAATTAAAATAAACCATTTTAAAATCATATTTTTCATCATTTTGTAACAACATCAGGCCATCTGCACCAATGCCAAATCTGCGATGACACAGGGTGGCAATAAGCATTTGCCGGTTATCAGTACTATTCAAAAGATTGGCATTCTCATCATACATAACAATAAAATCGTTGCCGGCACCATGATATTTATAAAAAGTTTGCTGCATATAATTATACTTCTAAATCTTACTAATTAATATTTGCTTAAATTCTATTTGTGCAATTATTCTCAAACTTAACGAAAACTCTGCAATAAATAATAAAAATATTTGCATTGCTAAATTTTCCACCATTGCATTTATCCAGGAAACTTGTTTATCAAATTACATTAGAAGAGTCCACTCCGAAAACTTGTTTTCGGCAAATCTGTGTTCATTTTCTTTTTTTAAACACATTGATTATCAGCATTTAGCATCTGTGTAAATCTGTGTAATCTGTGGATAATTTATTTTTCAGAGTGGACTTATTAGAATAAACAGATAAAAAAGTGGTTTTATAGTTTTGAAAAAGATATCATTGATGGGGACTAAAAAATCTTTAGATGTATTTTCTTACAAGAGATGTATTTTGTGCAATAGGTTTTTATGCGGGTTAGAAAATGATTATTGGTCTGGAAAGGTTTCTTTCACTGTTACCAATTCCTCAGATTGTGGTAGTAAAGGTTTAAAAATGCTGGTAATCTCAAGTGGATAACTCTGGTTGAGATAGTGCAGGTATAACTGATTGTTTTGATAGGAAATAGAGGCAAGATCGAAAAGATAAATACCGTAAAGCATAATTTTATTTTTACCCATTTTATATCCCATTGAATTAAGAGGAGATTCCCAGAATTCGAGGTAATAGGTTTTATCAGTTTCTTCAACAGAAGTATTTCCGATTAACGAATCGATTTTTCTTCTGCTCTCTGCTTCAAAGTTGTAATCAATGGTGATGGTTTTAGAATATAAAAGTTTATCCTTTGCCAGGAAATCATTTCCGGAAATGGCTGAGGTATTATCAGCATTTAAATACGAGTTGTTGACAGGTTTGTTTGATTGGTTTTTTTGTTTTTGATCAGCGTTATATTCTTTTTCCTGAAAAATTGACATGTGTTTTTCAAGGAACCCGGCAACAAATTTGTCATTTTGTCGGTCAAAATGCCAGTACACCATTCCAATACCCAGAAAAATGCCCAGCAAAATACCAATGACAAGCGGTAGGGTTTGAAAATCAGGTTCTTTTTTTCTTTTCATTTATCAATTGAGATTTTTTTCACAGAACTCAAAAAAGGTTTGAAAACTACCATTAGTCAGACACTTATCATAACTTAAGACACAATAAGCTTTATAATAACAGCATTTTTTCTAACAATATTTTTATCTGAAGTACAATTTTATCGAAAAAACAATTCATTCAACCTCTCTTTATCCGAACACTTCTGATATAATTTTTTATAGTTTCGGGCAATAATCATAACCATTTCAATATCAATTTATTTCAAACGTAATTCGTATCAAAAATGGTTAATCTTCCCTTCTCTGCAATAGTAAACAAAAAATCATTAAGCCTGTTTATTAATCAACAAGTACAAAAAATAATTCCCGTTTTCAACTCATCCTTTGTTTTTATGAATGGTGATAGGCAATGAAAGAAATCCGGGTTCAAAAATACAAAAGAAAAAGCAAGATGAATGTTAAACTATTGATTGTGTAAAAACTTTGACCCAAAACAAATGTTTATAATTTTTAACCAATCCATTAAAAGTCTGAAAATCAGCTTATAATTTTCAGGAATAAAAAAACATTTAATTTCATATAGTGCTCTTAACAATAAAAAGGAACATCTTTTGTTAAGAAAATAGCGATTTAAAGAGATTGTTAATTAAAAAGTAAAGCAAAATGAAGAAATTTCTGAGTATGCTGCTGATTGCCATATTAGGAGGTGTAGCAGCTGTTTTTATGCAAAAATTCTTTTTTTCTGATTCCAATGATTCAACGAGTTCAATAAATAGTCGAACAGAGCAAAAAAGCACTTCACTCCCATCAGCGTTCACTCATTATTTATCAGATGTTCCTACTACCCTGCCCGATTTTGCAGTGGTAGCAGAAATGACAGTAAACGCCGTGGTACACATTCAGGCAGAATTTGAACGCCCCAGCAGTTTATACGAGCAATTTGGACCTGGTGATTTGTTCAATGAGTTTTTCTTTGGTCCTCGTGAACGTCAGCAACGCCCCGAGAGAGAAAGGCGCACACAAGGTTCAGGAAGTGGTGTAATCATTAGTGAAGATGGTTATGTAATAACCAATAATCATGTTGTTCAGGACGCAGTAGAAATCCAGGTAACCCTCAATGATAACAGTGTTTATGATGCAAGCGTAGTTGGAACAGACCCAACCACAGACCTTGCACTATTAAAAATAGAAGGCGAAAGCTTTTCTTATGCAGTTTTTGGTGATTCGGATAAAGTAAAGGTTGGAGAATGGGTTTTGGCAGTTGGGAATCCATTTAACCTTACCTCTACGGTAACAGCAGGAATTGTAAGTGCTAAAGGACGTCAGATTAATATTCTTGGCGGAGGCACTGCTATAGAATCTTTTATACAAACAGATGCAGCCGTAAACCGTGGAAACAGTGGTGGAGCTTTGGTAAACACCAATGGTGAACTGATTGGCATAAACGCTGCTATAGCCTCTACTACAGGAAGCTTTGCAGGCTACTCTTTTGCTATACCTTCCAATATTGCCAAAAAGGTAGTGACAGACCTGATGGAATTTGGCGAAGTACAACGTGGATTCTTAGGAATAGAAATACAAGGTGTAAACTCACAACTTGCCAGAGAAAAAGACCTGAATGTAAATCAGGGTGTTTATATTGCTGCTGTTTCAGAGGATGGTGCAGGCGATGAAGCTGGTCTGCAAAGTGGTGATGTTATTACTGGTATTGATGGGAAAAATATCAGCAGCACTGCCTCTTTACTAGAAACGGTGGGCCGGAAAAGACCAGGTGATCGTGTCAATATTGAATATATCCGCAATGGGAAAAAAAGAGAGACAGCAGCAGTACTTAAAAATATTTATGGTGATGTTTCTATTGTTGAACCCGGAGAAAAAAATGTAATGGAAGCATTGGGAGCCCGGTTTGAAAGTGTTACCCAAAGTGAACTTAGAAGGCTAAACATTAAAAATGGTGTAAAAGTATCTTCTTTAAGCGATGGAAAAATTGCGGCATCAGGAATACGCGAAGGTTTTATCATTACACATATTGACAGAGAAGAAGTAGTAAATGCGCGCGAGTTGGTTTCCTTATTGAATGAAAAAGCAGGAGGAGGTGTACTTATTGAGGGCGTATATCCTAATGGAACCAGAGCCTATTACGGTTTAGGATTGTAAAAAAACTCCACTATTAAAAAAATAATTTAGTTTTTTTTCTGGTAGTTCAGAAACTAAAATGTAAAATTATCGTTATCCAAATACAAGTCCAACGTGTAGACCATCACAAATAAAGATGGTCTGCATGTTATTTTTATTTGAAAACAACAAAAATTTTTAGTACCTTTGAAAGTTTTTTCTGAAGTAAAATACAGAAAATTTTTTATTATCCAC
>CAYPFV010000168.1:0-6720 GCA_964410015.1 uncultured Bacteroidales bacterium | reverse complement strand
TCCTGAGCATGTAATTGCACTCCACAGAAAAACATAAAGATAAATCCGTAAAGTAGAATTTTCATTTGAATAGTTAAACTCTTCATAAGCAGTTGATTTTAGGTTAAATAATAAATCTGAAGTTTTTTAATTCTGACATAATTCTCACTTAGTAGAATAGATGCAAACAAATTTAGATTCTTGTTATCTAACCAACATGGAAATCTGTTTCTATGAAGTGTGAAAATTGTCCCAATCCAATACAAATACTAAGATAAATCACTCCTGTAAGATGAGTAAACAAACGATTGTGAGATAATTTTACATGTGAAATGGGACGCACTTACAAAAGGTTTTGCACATCAGACTTTAATTTTGTACCTGTAATGAAAATCTAAAAATCAACTTTTTATCAACAGCAAACAATTTTGTAAACTTCTGCCAATATCTTTTTCCGGGTTTAAACAGATTCGTATCAAAATCCAAAACAATACCTTCAACATACGCTCTGTCTTTTTTTATACGTCCATTCACTAACCTAAAAATAAAAAAATGAGAAAACTACCCATTTTATTAATTCTATTTGTCCTGCTCTGTGGTTTCCAAATAAAAGCACAAGAAATAACCGTAAAGGGGACCATTGTTGATGTCATGGATAATACACCCATTCCGGGAGCAACGATACTTGAAAAAGGAACCAGCAATGGCACTGTATCTGATGTAAACGGAAATTTCGAATTGACCGTTAGTGAGGATGCCGTGCTGGAAATCACTTTTGTGGGGATGAACAAAGAAACCGTTGAAGAGCTTACAGAGGAGCCCATGACCATCACCATGTATCCTACCATGGAACAATTAGATGAGTTTGTGGTCATTGGATATGGCACCAAAAAGCGACGTGACCTGATAGGATCGGTAGCGTCAGTAAGCAGTGAAGACCTCAAATCAATCCCTTCTGCATCCATTACCTCAGCCCTTCAGGGTCGTGCTGCAGGCGTACAGGTAAGTAGTTCCAGCGGAGTGCCTGGTGCTCAGATCAATATTAAGATCAGGGGTGAAAGTTCCATCAATACCAGCACAAATCCTTTGTGGATCATTGATGGGATGCCTGTTTATTCAGGAGGTGGACTTGAAAAAACCATCGGTTCAACCAGCCAGGACCCCATGTCGATGTTTAATGTAAACGATATCGAATCCATTGAAGTTTTAAAAGATGCCGCGGCTACCGCTATTTACGGATCCAGGGGGTCTAATGGTGTAATCATTGTTACGACCAAAAAGGGCAAAGAAGGAGTAAGCAGCACCAATGTTAATTTCACAAGTGGAATTAGCTCCCTTAACCGAACACCCCAGGATATAGGTTTTACTAATACCAAACAATGGATGGGATTGGTTGATCAGGCAAGAGCGAACCGAGGGCTTTCCCCTTTTGACCCCTTTGATATCATCAAATTTTACCGTGATGATCCGGTTGCCATGCTGAGCCGCTCGCAGGCAGAGAACATCAACACCGATTGGTTTGATGAATTACTGCGTACGGGTTCTTTTCAGGATGTAAACGTTTCGAGCACACGTGGCACAGACAACGGAACATTTTATCTCTCATTAAATTATAACAACACCGAAAGCATCCTGAAAAAAAATCACTTTACACGCTTTAGTAGTCGTGCCAATTTCGACTTTAACCCAACTGAAAATTTAACTGTTGGATCACGCCTCAATTTCGCTTTCACCGAAAACACCCGTGTGCAGCAGCAAGTGGGTGGCGCAACAGGAGATGGTGGAGGTGGTAGCAATGCCGGTTGGGGAAATGCCAACCGCGCATCATTGCCCTGGTTTCCAATATATAATTCCAGTCATCCCAGCGGATTCTGGAATCCCATGTCTGGTGCCAACCTGGTGGCAAGTGTTGATCCTGATAATCATTACGATATGGTTGAGAACTACAGGGCTTTGGGTAATATTTTCCTTGAGTACCGTATACCGGTCATAGAAGGTCTTCGTCTGAGAAGCGAATTTTCTTTAGATTTCATTCAGAACAACAGTGTTTTCTGGGTTTCAGAGTATCTGCGTGAATTAGGTTCCTTTGCCTCCGACAGAGCCGCCACCCGCAAAAGTTTCAATTATAATGCATATGCCAATTACAACCGCACCTTTTTAGAGGATCATAACATAACGGCAACCTTTGGAGCAGAATGGCAATCCATCAACCGTTATACACGCGATATGAGCGGGCAAAACCTGCAGGGTACCTACCAGCAACTCGGCAACCCGGCAGATTATCTGGAAATGTTTTCAGGTTTGAACCAGGAAGAATACCTCTTAGGGTATATTGGAAGATTTGATTATAAATTTAAAGACCGTTATTTTGCTGGTGTTTCTCTGCGCCGCGATGGATCCTCTAAATTCCGTCCTGAAAATCGCTGGGAGATATTTCCTGCCTATTCTTTTGGATGGATCATTTCTGATGAATCCTTCTTCAGAATTGGAAATGTAGAAATGATCAAATTAAGAGGCAGCTTCGGACGCACCGGAAACAAAGACATACCCTCAAATCTTTTTGTTACCAATTTTACCAACAGAAGAGGCAATCGTTATGGCGATGCCGGTCTTATTGCAGGGGGTTCGAGAATCGGCAACCTGGGTAGTCCTGATCTTACATGGGAAACAACCAACAGTTATGATGCAGGCGTAGACTTTGGTTTCTTTAACAACAAAATATCCGGTTCATTAGCTTACTATCTGCAGGATGTGGATGATCTGCTGCTTTTTTCCACACTGCCTAACTCCTCGGGCATTAACGGCATATGGAACAACATCGGCAGAATACAAAACTACGGATGGGAGATCAGTTTAAATACCGTAAATATACATATCCCTTCGAGTGACTTCCGGTGGACAACCGATTTCAACTTCAGTACCAACGACAGTGAGGTGATGTCGCTTACTCCCCAATTAGACCGGGATGGACGCGGAGTGCAAAGTGGTAACACCGTTTCAAGATCAGGAGGAAAACTCTGGGCCTGGTATATCGCTGAATTTGCAGGAGTGGATACCGAAAAGGGAGTAGACATGATCTGGGAAATAGATTATGCACATTGGCAGCAAACAGGTGAGACAATAAAAACAGGCAGAAAAATACCCGCCACTACCAACAACCTGCAAAGAAACCGCATCATTCTGGAAGACAAAACACGTATACCATCTTTCACCGGCGGTATTACCAATAAAATTGAATACAAAGGATTTGATCTGAACTTTCTTATCACATTTGCAGGCGGACACTATATTTATGATTATGAAGAAAAGAGAACCACTTCAGTACAATACGGACAGGTTGTACTCCGGGAAGATTTGATCGGCAATACCTGGGAAGAGGAAGGCGATGAAGCAAAATATCCGCAACTTACATGGGATAGTCAATATCCATGGGGATGGGATGTTGATGCTGAGAATCCGGAATGGGATGGAGACCCCGATCATCCGCTGGCCAAAGGATACTGGTTAGATGGAACAGAAACCGATCAAACTTATGGATATAACAATGAAAGTGCTTTCTACTCAAAATATCTGTACAAAGGCGATTATGCCAGATTACAAAATGTTGAGATCGGTTACAGTTTCTCTGATGAACTATCCGGAAAGATTATCGGGTTAAACAGCCTGAGAGTATACGGATCAGCTACCAATCTTTTCCTCTGGACCAGGGAATACAATGGTTGGGATCCGGAAACAGGCGGAGGAGTTTTACCTCCACTAAAAGTTTTTAACCTTGGCATAACAGCTAATTTCTAAAATATCCTTTAAAGGGGATGATTTCTGTAACCAAGAAAAGTAAATTAACACATCGTAAAAAATATAAACATGAAAGTTTTCAAAAAAATACTGATATGGGTTGTTTTGCTCGCCACTTTTGCCACCTCATGCGAGCATGAAGAATTTTTTGAACTCACCAACCCACCTGAGTTTCCATGGTTAAACATTACCGAATTTGAGAGGGCAGCGGTTTCTCCATACAATTACTCTTTTTATTCTGACTGGGGTGGAATGTTTGCCATGGCCGACCGTGTGGTTTTAGATGGCATGACAGATATCATCTATCATATCCCTGGTTCTTCGGCCAATTATCCGGTGGTGGAAGTCTACAGCCGGCAAACAAACATCAATATCGACCGGACTGATGGTTGTTTTAACGCAGGTTACCGCGCTATCGGGATCATCAATGCCGCACTCGATTTTTACTATGAAAACGATGAAGACCCTTATCCGGCAGCAACCGATTTTGAAAAAGAAAATAACCTGAAGAGAATTGTTGGAGAAATGCATTTTATGCGCGCATTTGCCTATTTTCATCATACTTTGCGCCACTGTCCTGCTCCCGGAGATCCCGCTTTTGAAACAGAGGAAATATTACCGCTTCGCCAGGCATTTACTGATGCAGAAGCTGCTATAAACGCCGATTTTGTTACAACCCAAGCCATTTATGAATTCATCCTTGAAGACTTGAAAACTTCTGTTGATCTGCTTCCTGAAAGATACACAGAGGGTGTGCACCATCCCTCCTATCAATTTGGCCGTATCACAAAATTTGGCGCCAGGGCTTTTCTGGCAAGAGTTTTATTCAGAATGGGGCACTGGGACGAAGCCCTGGAGCACATTAATTATGTGATTGACCAAAACAACGGTTTGTTTTCACTGAATCAGGAACCAATTGAAGCTTTTAACAGAAGTGATGCTTCAAGAGGTAATGAAGTAATCTGGTATGCACTCTATTACGACGAAGAAAAGGGCGCATCTCCCAACGATTTCACCCTTTTTACTTATCTGGATTACCGTGCTGAAAATGGTGGACATGGCGAAAATTTCAGACGATCGACATGGCATACCTACAGCATGGCCAATACAATGGCTATAAAACTGGGATGGATGGATGAGGAACTCAATGAAACACCCGAAGCACTTAGAGATAAAAGATACCAGCAATTGTATCACCGCCTGGAAGGCAACAGGGGAAATGTTACAGACGACCCGGATGTGTACGAACAGCAATACACCAACGTTACCGAACCACGCATATGGAATGACAAGTATTTCAGAGCGCCCAAAGGGCAATTTTCAAATGTTCCTGTCATCAGACTTGCAGAGATGTATCTTACCCGCTCCATCATCCGGTTTAAAAACGGCGACCTCAATGGCGCTGCAGAAGACCTGAATATGATCCGCAAAAGAGCCTGGGATGAAGAGGTTGCAGGTACATCTTATGAAGAATCTGATCAGTATATTACATCTGCAAACATTACAGAAGAGACTATTGAACTTGAAAGATTGAAAGAACTCAGCTTTGAAGGTGACAGACTATATTACCTGCAGGCTCTCGAAATGCCATTGCCGCCAGGCGAGAGAACCTCTGTAAACGAGGTCTCTTTCCCTCATACTGGAATCTATTTCCCAATTCCTCAAAAGGAAGACGATTTCAGACTGGAAGAATAAAAATAATATTCACTGTTTACCCAACAACAAGATATCAGATTTAATAAAAATCAAAACATATGAAAATAGCAAAAATAAAATTATTGATTTTTTCCTTGCCTGCATTCTTTGCCCTCTCTTGTGAAGAAGAAGCATCCGTTCCTGAGCAACTGGTTATAGAAGAAACCATTCAGCCAGCAAGTGAATACAATGCTGCCGACGGAAGCATATCACTTAACATTGTAAAAGGAGAAGAACCTTTTATTTTTGACTGGAGCACAGGCGACACCACATCCGCCATCAGCGATTTAAAAGCAGGTGATTATAATGTGACCATTACCTATGGAGCCAATGGAGCTGCATATGCCGAAGAAACTTTTACCGTTGAACAACCAGAACCAGAACCACTCGACTTATCTTTCACCGTTACTGATGTTCAGGTTTACGATAAACCACAGGGAATTATTGAATTAGAAGTTTCGGGAGGACAACCACCCTATACCTATTTATGGAGCAATGGGGAAACAACTCCTGTGATAGAAAACCTGCTGGCAGGTACTTATTCTGTTACTGTAACAGACTCTGGCGACCCCTATTCTATAGAAACCACAGATTTTGCAGTGGTCAACCAACCTGAGTTTGTTTGCGGTCAGGACAGCATCCGGGATATTGACGGGAACATGTACTCAACAGTAGTGATTGGTGAACAATGCTGGCTGGGAGAAAATCTGAAAACAGCGCATCGCCCTGATTCACCCACTGATGAACTCATCCCCATTGTAGGCAGGATTTGCAGAGGACTGTTTTGCCAGCAACAGGAAGGTGCTCATTATGAATGGCATAGCGTGATGAATGGAGCACAACCCGCCACATTGCCCGATGAAAAAATACAAGGAATATGCCCGGCAGGCTGGCACATCCCTACAGAAGAAATGTTTGTTGAACTTGACGAATTTCTTAGCATAGATGGCAATGGCGGCGATGGAACATTCTCTGGTGCTAAATTGAAGGGTGCAGAAAGTTCATCCGGATTTGATGCCCTTTTTGCCGGTAACTGGGGTTATGATATTTACAACAATGCTCCTTATGCCTCTTTCTGGACTTCCTCCGAAATGTCAACAAATCCCAACAGAGCAGAAATTTTTTACGTAACTGATGATACACCTTTCCTTAACTCTGCGCACCAACCCAAAGAATTTGGATTCAACGTAAGGTGTATAAAAGACACAGAATAAATATTTATATTATAAATTTATTTGGAAATGAAGGATC
>CAYPFV010000167.1:0-6787 GCA_964410015.1 uncultured Bacteroidales bacterium | reverse complement strand
CAGTGCATTTTGTCATCAATTTCCTCTTTATAATGCAAAAATCCTTTTTACCATTTTGTCGGTTGTTTTTCCCACTGACTTTACTGATCATTTTAATTGTTGGCACACTCAGCGCCAGCAATCCATATGCTGAAAATCAATATATTTATGCTGTTGGTTATCATGGCAATACCCTTTGGAATCCGGGCATTAACGCCGGAGTCGAGATTCCAAGATCGTTTGAGACTACTACCAACAGAAAAGAACAAACCATCCGCAAATTCAAGTTCTGGCAGGCCGATGCCGGCTTCTTTGCTGACCGCAGAACAGAACTTGGACTTTATGCCCATGGCGGCCTCACCTGGAGAAGGCAAAAGTCAGATAAACCATACTGGCAACTGGGTGTAAGTCCGGTTGGTTTTTACCGTTCCTTTTTACCCAATACTTACGAGTTTACAGATGAGGGACTCGTAACCGACACCGTTGAAAGTCTTACCCTGGCAGGAAACTTTTACTTTGCTCCCGCTTTCAGTTTGCAAACCGGCAAAATTTCATCATCCAATCCCCATAGAAACTGGTTTGCAGAGGTCAATATAATCACCCTTATCCCCTACAACACCTACATGATGCCATTGGTAAATGTAAAAATCGGTTACCGTTTATTTCAAATCAATCCATCCAACTAAAACAAACTAAACATGCAAAGATATCACATCCTACCCCTTATCCTGTCCCTATTTATCCTGTTTTCTTCCTGTACAGAAGAAGAACTGCTTCAGGTCAATGAATCATTTTATCTGCGACATGAGGGCGCTGACATGCCGGTGCACGTGCATGGCAACTTTGAAGACCGGATTTTGCTGGTTACCGTACATGGAGCAGGCAGTTTCGGATTATCATTCCGCGACAAGGAATTTATTACTACTTTGGAAGAACGTTATGCGGTTGTTTACTGGGATCAGCGCGGGCAAGGTTCCTCGCAGGGCAGTTATCCTGCACCGGAAGACATCGTAGATACCATGTCGAAAGATATTTTTGCACTGGTCATGGTGCTAAGGGAAAAATATGGAGATAATGCCCGAATATACCTCATGGGGCATAGTTTTGGAGGACTCCTGGGTATGCATTCGCTGATCTACCATAACCTTCAGCAATTCGTAAGTGGCTGGATTTCTGTAAGTGGTGCATTTAATTTTGAAGATGTTCAGGTAGCAAGATGGGCACTCATGAGGGCAGTGGCTGATGAACAAATTGGACTAGGCAACAGCATTGACGAATGGGCAGGGATAAAAAATGATCTTTTTGAACTGGATCCCGAAAACGATGATGACTATAATGCCATCCTGTCGTATGTAACACAGGCAAACTCACTGCTGATTAACGACGGGATAGTTGTTCAACCATCACTTTCCTGGCAAAGATTTTACAACTCCGCCATGGTTGGTAACCCACTCCGCTGGTTTTTCTCACATATATTTAACCAGCCTGTAAACCAGGCCATTGAAGATGAAGTATCACTCAGCGAGGAACTTGATCAAATAACTATTCCATCGCTCTGGATATATGGTAAATATGATTTTAGCGTGCCCTATTTGATAGGTGACCAGGGATTTGAAAATATTGGTTCAGACTTTAAAGATTTCTACCTTTTCGAAGAATCATTGCACCATCCCTATGATACCGAACCTGATTCATTTGCTGCGGCGATTGTGGAGTTTATTCAATCCCTTGAATGATCTGATCAACCGCGCCCCATTACGCAAAAGTTGTATTGATATACGCATCATGTCTTTTGCAAGAAATGATAACCATTCCCTGCCAGTCTTTGAAGGATGCCTGAGGTCAGCGAATACTACCGGGAAGCATGTTCAATATTTTGATGCGGTTCACTGACAATACGATGAAGCAGGTAGATACATTTGCAGGAGTATTTTTTCTAAAGATTCCGATCCTCAAATTGGAAAAGAATTGTTATTTTCGCATTTCAAAAAAGTGCGGGACGTTAGCTCAGTTGGTTTAGAGCGCATGCTTGACAGGCATGAGGTCACTGGTTCGAATCCAGTACGTCCCACTTGAAAATCAAAGGGTTGCATGTTTATTAAAACGGCAACCCTTTTTTGTTAAAGATATAAATTGGCAATGGGTACTATTTATGCAGCCAATGTTTTATGAATGATTATTCCCAAATGATTTGCCCTTTCAGTTTTTCAACTCCCAGCTTGCTCCGTCCTTGCTGTCTTTAACCACTATGTTTAACGCTTGCAGCGCATCGCGGATACGGTCGGAGGTAGCATAATCTTTTTTGTTTTTTGCCTGCTGGCGGATATCCAGAATAATGCTCATCAAATCTTTTATGATTTTTTCATTGACAGAGGAATTTGCCTGGGAACCGGGTTTTAGTCCAAAAATGTCCACAACAAATGTATGGAAGACCTTTTTTAACTTTTCCAGGTCTTCTTTGCTGATGGTGTCTTTTTTGTCGTTCACCGAATTGATCATCCGTACAGCATCAAAAATATGAGCCATGGCTACCGGACTGTTGAAATCATCGTTGAGCGCCTCATAGCATTTGTCTTCCAGATCGCCCGGGTCGATTGTTGATTTTGAGGCCGGTTGCAGGTTTTGTAGGGTTTGGAAAGCCAGAAAAAGTCTTCTCAATCCTTTTTCGGCTGCCACGAGAGCTTCATTGCTGAAGTCGAGCGTACTGCGATAGTGTGCCTGCAGGATAAAAAACCGGATGGTCATAGGATCAAATGCTTTTTCAAGCGATTTATGCGACCCTTCATAAAACTCGCGCAGTGTGATGAAATTACCAAGCGATTTGCCCATTTTCTGACCGTTGATGGTGATCATGTTGTTATGCATCCAGTATCTTACAGCCTCTTTTCCGGTGGCAGCGTTAGATTGCGCTATTTCACATTCGTGATGGGGAAACATGAGGTCCATCCCTCCCCCATGGATATCAAAAACTTCCCCCAGATATTTTTTGCTCATCACAGAACATTCGAGATGCCACCCGGGAAATCCATTACCCCAGGGCGAAGGCCATTGCATGATATGTGAAGGGTTTGCTTTTTTCCACAGCGCAAAATCAACATTGCTTTTCTTTTCTTCCTGCCCTTCCAGCTCGCGGGTGTTGGCAAGCATTTCTTCAATAACCCTTCCGCTCAGCTTGCCATACCGGAAATCTTTGTTGTATTTCTCCACATCAAAATATACCGATCCGTTGGTTTCATAGGCATAACCTGCATCAAGAATCTGCTTTACCATTTCAATTTGTTCGATGATATGACCAGAGGCACGCGGTTCAATGGAGGGTCTTTTTACGTTGAGTTGATCGATATCTTCATGATACCGGTTGGTGTAATATTGAACAACTTCCATAGGTTCCAGCTTTTCCAGCCGTGCTTTTTTTGCAATCTTATCTTCACCGGTTTCCTGTTCATCGTTCTCCAGATGACCAACATCAGTTATATTTCTTACATATCGCACTTTGTAACCCAGGTGCTGCAAATACCTGAAAACCAAATCAAATGTAATCGCCGGACGGGCATGACCCAGATGCGCATCTCCATAAACAGTAGGTCCGCAAACATACAGACCCACAAAAGGGGTATTGAGCGGCTCGAACAATTCCTTCTTCCTGGTTAGTGTGTTGTAAAAGATTAATTTACTTTGCATAATCAGCATCTGTTTTTATGAAACATCCATTTATCATTACTCGGAAACAGTATAAGTCAATCATCAGCAACAGGGATGCTTCACCATTCCATTTTAATCAAATCATCATATGATGAAACCTCCGTGTTTTGAAAACACAAACAACCTGATAACAACATCAACATCCTGGATGTATCATCATACCTTTAAAAAAATAATTTTGTTATGATAAAAACGCAAAGTTAATCAATATCAGATAAAACAACCATGATTGGCTTAAAACACACACGAGCATGATTAACGGCCTAATGAAATTGTTCAAGCAACTATCAACAAAGGCGCGTAGCGCTGACATTACCGGGTTCTCATTAAAAACATAAGCACCTCATAATCAAAAAACCGTAAATTACAAACAGAAGAACCGAACATGTTTGCAAATCAAACACAAACCCTGGTAAAAACAGCAAACATCGAACTCCAACCGATCTCAGCATCCATAGTATCCTATCATAAATAATCACATGCCACTCCATTTGAGAATTTTTGGAGAAAAAATACATGTAATGGGGTTACGATTGATTTCGACGCCCTGGGAGGCATGCGTATATAAAAATTGCCATCAAACTCATGGAGATTTCAAGATGCTATCCAGGTTCTCACTGAGCTCCTCTACCTTAACAGGGTACTTTTCTGCCATATTATTTTGCTCTGCCGGGTCGAGTTTCAGGTTGTAGAGCTGATGATCTGGCGAAATACCACCTTCAATGTTTTTTATTTCTTTTATCCATTGATGACCACTGCCGGCAGGTCTGATATATTTCCAATTGTTTTTTCTCACGGCGAAGGTAAAAGCTTCTTCCAACAGAATCTCTCTGCCTTGTTCTGATCTGCCCAGAATGACCTTTAGCATGTTTTGGCTGTCCTTTGCTGCCGTTTCTTCTAGTTGAAAACCTGATAGTTCTGCCAGAGAGGCAAAAAGGTCTGTTTGGCTCCAAAGAGCATCATTGGTTTTTCCTTCCGGAACAACACCAGGCCAAAAACTGATCGTTGGCATTCTGTTTCCACCTTCATATATGCTGTATTTACCTCCTCTGAAGGGCCCTGCTGGTTTATGATCCCCCAGTAGTTCTACTGCAAGGTCTTCATATCCATCATTTAAAACCGGACCATTATCACTGGAGAAAATCACCAGGGTGTTTTCTAGCAATCCCTTTTCTCTGAGTGCATCTAATATTTTTCCTGCCATCCAGTCCATCTGTGCGATGGCATCTCCTCTGACCCCCATCTTGCTTTTGCCAACAAACTTTTCATTGGGTAGCCGGGGTACATGAATTTCGTTAAAGGCAAAAAACATGAAAAATGGTTCATCTTCTGCCTGATCAATAAAATCGATGGCTTTGCCGGTGAGGATATGGGGAAAATCTTCATCGCGCCACCAGGCCTGCTCGCTTCCGCCCATAAAACCAATGCGCGGCACTCCGTTTACGATAACACCACTGTGCTGAACATCCCCTTTTTGCCTTACCAAATCAGGATGCGTTATTCCGGTAGGATTATCAAAAGGGTTCGGATCGGTTGCATCATCGGTAAAATGTATTTGTAAAGGATCATCGGGGTCTAACCCTACAACATGATGATTTTCAAGATAAACGCTGGGTACCCTGTCGTTGGTTGCCGGGATGATGAAACTGTAATCAAAACCAATTTCCAGCGGACCAGGTTTTACTGCTTCATTCCAGTTTACATTTCCATCACCCAGCCCCAGATGCCACTTTCCGATCACAGCAGTGGTATACCCAACCTCTTTTAAAGAAGATGCCAGCGTAGGTGTGCCTGGCGGGATGAAAAGTGGAGCATCGCCCGGCAGGATACCCGCCTTCATGCGAAATGGATAATTACCTGTAAGCAAAGAATACCTGGAAGGTGTGCAGGTAGCAGCAGCACTGTGCGCATCGGTAAACATAACGCCATGCTCCGCCATATAATCTAAATTTGGGGTTTGCACCCCACGCGCACCGTAGCAACCTAAATCGCCATAACCCACATCATCGGCATATAAAATCAAAATGTTCGGCTTTTCAGGTATATTCTCCCGGTTTTCCGCAATTTGGTTACAGCAGGTTAACGACAACCCTGCCACTAAAGTTCCGGCTACTAATGAAAATCGATGCCTGGGATCAAAAGTATGCATGTTTATCATTTTTTTATGATGAAAGGATGTTTTTCGCATATAGTGAAAATTTCAGACTTTTGTTTTGATATGAACCGGGCCATGACAAAGTTTTTGACACACACGCAGATGATTAGATTTCGCAGCATGTACAAAAACACAAAACCGGAGTCTTGGCAAGCTCTGTCTGACCGAATTAATGAGTCAACTCTGAAAAGTTTATTATCCACAAATTACACAAATTAACACTAATTTACATCGCTGATTACCTGAATAATAAGAATTTAATGTTTTCACTAATTGACTAAAAATGACTTTTCGGAGCAGACTCATTAATTAAAATACAAACAGATGAACAACCCATATTTTGCAAACACAAACACCAATGAACCGGGTTTGCGAGCCTGGCAAAGCCAAAATAGCAAACAAACAGTTGCATCCGTGCTTAACCAACCGATGATCTACAGACAAAATGATGAAAAAGATGTCGGAAAAAACAACTGCTTCCGTTCATAGGATGCCAGTATGGTCGATACCTGGTGGCAGGTCAAAAATAAGCAATCGGTTTGTTTTACAATGGTAATATTGTCTTTAATGACAAAGATTTTTATGTCAGATTAAGATTTATTATGGCACAAAACCACACATAATTCAGTCCTGCTGAGCCCCCTCCGGATGGAAGCACTGCTTTGTGTTTGCTTTTTGCCAATCGCCAAACGCAAATCGCCAAAGTCCAATCGCCAAATTATCAGGCCCTCCTTTTATTCCTTATCCACATCCTGAAGAAAGGATCATCGATTTCATACCGATTCTTTACCCGGATTACATATCCATTCTGTGCCAGTCTTTTCAAGGTGCTGAAAGATGTACTGGAAGCCCCCAGATTATTTTGCTGCAAAAACTGCTCTGAGAGAGGCGGCAATTCAGAAAATGACAATCCAATAAGCATCTTCTTATCCGTTTTATTGAAATTCATCC
>CAYPFV010000166.1:0-6851 GCA_964410015.1 uncultured Bacteroidales bacterium | reverse complement strand
TCAGACTGTTGGCGAGCTCCATCTGACCTATTTAAACAAATTATAAACAGATGAACCGAGCCATGACAAAGTTTTTGACACACACGCACATGATTATAATGCACGGCATGTAAAGCATGCAGTCAGACTGTTGGCGAGCTCCATCTGACCTATTTAAACAAATTATAAACAGATGAAACAGAAGAGCACAAAACTCTTCTTCTTATTACAACAAAGGGAATTTTGCTGAGGTTGCCGGCATGGAAAATACAGTGAGACAAATCTGCTGTGCATTGCAGTCACTTTCATTTGTGAATTTAAACACCAAATAATTTGAATGGTAATGATCTCTTTTACACATCATTCCAAACTATAATGCACCTCTGCGTTGATAGTTGATAAAAGTAGTTTTGTTGTATTCTTCATGTTCTGGTAGTATGTTTTAACAATGAAAATGCTTGATATTCAATTCTATAAGTCATTTTGTGATTATGGCAATGTGGTATCCGTTTTCCTGAAGAAGGTTGGGGAGGGTTCGTTGCCCTCTGTCAAAATAAGTCATTTCGTTGGAATAGAACCCATGGAGATGACCCTATTTGCCGGCTAAGATTGTTGCGCGGAAGAATACCCAAATAGAGCAGGTAATCAAACAACGGTCGATAAGCATACCTTCTTCTGCTATCTGCCCGATGCTTGCCCAGGTGCCTATCAGAAAATTTTTCCTTGCAGGTTTTCTCCGCTTGCAGAAGAGATAACTGGTTATGATAAACACTAAGTCAGGTCGTTGTAATTGTTGCTCTTCTTCCCGGCAGTTGCTTGGCACTCACAAAAAGAACCACTTTAGGAAGTAAGGTAGTTTTTTAATCAGATGGTTGTTTTTTTCAAGGACAATGGATTGCTATGTGTGTCAGATAGTGATTATTTGTGCTTCGTGTGTCATTGGGTTGTCATTGGCGCTTCATACACTATTGGGTGTTTTTTAGGGGATTTTTTAAAAAATGGCAAAAATATCTTTGATGCAGTTTTGTTAAAAAACACTTATCTGTGAGCTGTTTTTCTGAGATTAATTGTAATAACAGTTACTTGATCATCTTTTTTTTGTCATTTAAACATGGAATAACAATAATATACTACGAACTATCAAAAATTAAATTTATGAATCAGAAACCTTTTACATTTATCACCATTTTCTTTTTATTTCTGTTTACTACCGGGTGCGTATCGGTGAAAAGTACTTTTGAAGAAGAATACACACGGGAACTTGACGTTAACCCGGATAAACTGGTTTCACTTTCAACTGATGGCACTATGCTCCTCCTGGCAGAGAGAAACTCCGGATCTTTTAGTCTTACTTATAACAACTCTCTTACGCTGCTAAACACCTCTACCGGGGATATTCTATGGACAGAGCGTGTCGGAAACATGGGTGATATTGGTTCTGATCCTGTTAATATCGAGGTGTTTTGGGATGAAAATGTGATCCTCATGTTTTCACGCTCGATGGGCAGTTACACCATTGCGGCATTTGATTTGCAAAACAGAGAACAACTATGGTCTGAAGAAGGCAATAATCCGGATCGTGTATCCTACAGTGGCTATTATCTTGCTGGCAACAGCAGTTACATGATACGCAACGATGATGGTTTGCAGGCGTTTGATATAAAAACAGGGGAAACACTGTGGAAAAGGGAAGACCTGACACTGGGTACAGATTTTGGCAAAGCGTTGCTGGGAATGGAAGATGCCGGGGAGGAGGAGATCATTTATCTTGGAGGATTGGATCGGTTTCTGCTTTCGCACAACAACACTACCATGTTGCTCAATCCTTACACTGGCAAGAACGACTGGAAAATAAATACCAAACTCGGCAGTGTGCTGCTGGCAGATATCTTTGAAGATGAAAACCTTGCTGTGTTTTATGGACCTCAAAAAGCGAAACGTATCTCGTCGGCTTTGTCGGCCATGAGCGGAAACGCAATGGTGGGAACTGCTGCACGGGTAACTCGTGCGCTGGAAAGCGGAGTAAGGGATAATCCCATTTTTATGATAAACCTGCAAACAGGGGATATTCAATGGGAAAACAAATTCAAAACCAATGGCAGTAAAAAGGTATTGCTACACAACAACAAACTTTTGCTTATGGGACTGGTCACTTATGCTTTCGATATCAGAGACGGGTCGGTTGTGTGGCAAAATGTAGATGATGAAATTCTGAAAGATGAACTTTTCAAGTCTGTGATTGCTGAGTTCACCGGGTTTGATTTCTCTGCCGCTGGAATATCCACGCCCGGTGACCTGATCATTGACAATACAATATTTGTTGTTTTTCCTGAGCAGTTGGATCCTGCCGGCAGGCAAAACGAAATCAGTCTCAGACGATACGATATTGATACCGGAGAAATGATATGGCAATCAGAGCCAGAAAAAGTTACCGTGAGAGACTTTTTCCTTGAACAGGGTCGATTGTTCATCATAACCGACGGAAGGTTCTCGTCATCCTCTAATCTGATGGCTTACGATCCATACGAAGGTGAAAAACTATATGATATCAGTACCCGGAACCCTTTTTACAAGTTGGTTTTTGGATCAGAAAAAATCTATCAAATGGATATCTACGACAAACTGTTTTCTTATGATATCAATAATGGTGAACTGGCAGATATAGAAACCTTGCGCGGAAAAGTAAGAGACATCATCGACCTGGGCGATCAACTCTGGGTGGTTTATGCTACTGGTGGTTACAGTGCAATTATAGCCCTGCATGATAAGAATACTTTTCGACTTACCGATCAGGTGGAAGTGCCCTTTTACAACAGAGATCATGTAACGATAGATGACAGGTTTTTCATTAATTACCAGTCGGAAGCCTTTAAAGGTATTCTGCGACTGGATTTGGAAAACATGCAGTTGCTGGGGCATACCAGTGCTCAGGCACGTTGGAAAAAGACAAAAGACAATCGCAATGTGACCCTCGATCCCTATCATTTCTTCATGGATAACGCCGGAAACTATATTTACAAGATCGAAAAAGGCGAACTGACACGCTACCGGACGGAGTAGGTCTTATGTCTTCTCATATCTTTATTCCTTTTTCGTAACAAGATAAATGTTCTGATTTTCCAAATCAGCAGATAAACCGAACCCTGAAAACACCATTGCCAGTAAGACAGATGATTATGACAAGGGGGATTGGGGACATTAATTATTGTGGGTGGTGGAGGGTGATTGGTATGGAAATTTATTCATAAATCAGGGACCTGGTGCTGGCATTTTGGTTTTTCTTATCAAAAAGCTCCCTTCGTAAAAAAACTAATCCTTCCAAAGTAAATAAGGTGCAATTGAGTTTTTATCTTCCTTTTGTTGGGATTATGCAAAAAACGGATTAAAAATAGTTATTAGAGTTCAATTAATCTTATGTGAACCCCAAATCCCATATTCATTTCCCAATCCCATGAACTAAATCACTTCTCCATATGTTTTATTAGCGTTTGTCAGTCGACAATCATTGTTTTTTATGTCTATGGATTTGATTTGGATTAAACTGGTTTAGAAAATCCAGATGCGAACAGAAAAAAAACAATTATAACTATACGATAAATGAGATTTAACACATTATACTATCAATGAGTACTTATAAAGAAAATGCCTGGAATTTTACAAGTTTATTTTTGTTTTTCGGGTTAGTAATGCTTACAGGGTATGGCATGGAGATGAATGATCTGGACATTAGGGAGATAACTCTTACCGACCTGATCATTTTAATGCTTTCTGTTTACAGGGTAACACGTGTGGTGGTTTTTGAAAAAATATTTAAATTTTTCAGGGACTTTGTGAAAAACAACAGAGGATCGTACGTTATGCGTACACTTTGCTTTATCATTACCTGCCCCTGGTGTGCCGGGGTTTGGATTTCGCTGGTCATGGTAGTATTCTTTTATTTTATACCCTACGGACAGTTACTTGTTTACATTTTGGCCATATCTGGTGTAGCTTCATTCTTTGTATTACTCTCAAATTCCCTCAATCTGGATATTAAGAAAAAGCAAAAAAACAACAGCAAAGAGGAATAGTATCTCCTCTTTGCTTTTCCAATGAATATTTTCAAAGATCAGTGGTATATCCATACCGCTTCGCTTTGCGAAAAATAACCCTACTACGATTTATCAACTGCCGGTTAAATTCAAATAATGATTTCGATATAACTTATTGATATTGAAAGGATAAAATATATTTACCAGTCTCTTTTTTTTTTGAAAAGTTAAAAAAATGACAAATATATCTATTCAAATTTAGTTTTTATATTATAAAAGGTTGTAAATTAGCTTAATCATTAAACGCATCTAAACCTAAAACAGATACTATGAAAGCGATAACAGAAAAAAGTTTACTAAAAGCATTACTTTTTGCCTTATTACCGGTTTTTTTCTTTTCTTGCGGACAATCCGCCCAAAATGAAATTTTTTTATCTGAAATTGGCATTTGTACCTCTGTTGACAATCACGCCAAAATGAATGAACATGGTTATACCTTTATTGAAGAAGGATTACTGGGATTTTTGAAACCCCTTGAACCCCACGAAAGTTTTCTCCCCAACCTTGAAAAAGCACAAAACGCTGAAATCCCCGTATATGCTACCAATCTTTTTTTACCCGGTCATTTAAAGGCAGTGGGAGAAGAACCTATGCACGATGAAATTGTTGCTTATGCGGATACTGCATTTCGAAGGGCTGAAATGGTAGGGATCAAAAGGGTGGTTTTTGGTAGTGGTAATTCCAGAAGAATACCCGAAGGTTTTGACAGGGATAGAGCCAGAAGCCAGTTTGTAGATCTTTTAAAAAAATTAGGAACAGTAGCACAAAAATACGATGTTGTTATAACTATTGAACCGCTTAATTCACGAGAGGTTAACTTTATCAATACTTCACTGGAAGGTCTTTCTATAGTGAAAGATGCAGATCATCCCAACATTCAGCTGCTGGTAGATATTTTTCATATGATGAGAGAAAATGAACCTCCCTCCAATATTCTGGAAGCCGAGGGATATATAAAGCATGTACATGTTGCTGAATTTGAAAATCGTACAGCACCGGGTACTGCTGGTGATGATTTCACACCCTATCTGAAAGCTTTATTGGATATAGATTATCAGGGAGCAATTTCCATTGAAGGAAGATGGGATGATTTTGATGCCCAGTTGCCTTTGGCTATTGCTACTCTGAAAGAGCAGATACAAAGGGTTAAAGAGATGTAAAATCTGTCTTTGGAAGTGTTGGAGCTTTTTGTTAAAAAAATTTGTATAACTAAAAATAATATATCCAAACATTCTGATTTTATTGATAAGGGGTATATTGAAAAATATATACTCCTTATTTATTTTTATACAGTATAAGTGTATAAGGATCAATCGTAACAAATCAAAACATTTGGCTGATGTTAAAATGCTTTCTTTAAAATGATTTCTATCTCTTTATCAGTATGATCCCCGACAAACCTTAAGCGCGAGGATGACTGACGGACAATTAGCGTGGGATCAAGTTTCACGATCTGGGGTTCTGTTGATTTATTCTCCTTCTCCATTACATCGATGAGCAGGCGTGCTGCTTTCTTACCCATCACTATAGGGTGCTGTTCTACTGAGGTTATAGATGGGCCATAAAGATCATCAAAGGGTTCGTTGGCAAAACCTGTTAAACCCAATTGTTTGGGTATTTCAATGCCATGTTTTTTGCAATAAACAATCGCTCCCAGAATGGCATAATCACTGGAGGAGAATATTGCATCTGGCGGATTTTTCATTTCATGAATTTTTTTCAGGGTTTTGTATCCTGTTTCCTGCACTACCGTGTCATGGAAAATGATTTCTTCATCTATTTCAAATCCATTTTCCTTCAACGCCTCGAGATATCCCAGCGTCCTATGCCTGTAAATATTATGGTGTTGTGGCCCGGCGAAATGCGCTATTCTTTTATAACCATTACGGATCAGGTGCTCAACAGATTCATACGCTCCTTTATAATCATCAACCACTACTTTGTGCACATTTAGTGATTCCAGAACCTTGTCGAAAAAAACAAGGGGTAAACCCTTGTCCAGTAGGGATTTAAAATGATCTCCATCATGTGTTTCAATACTTATGGAGGCAATCAGTCCATCAATTTTTCCGTGCAACAGGCTTTTTACCAGTTTCATCTCTTTTTGCAAAGAGTCGAAAGATTGGCAAATCATAACATTATAATTCTCTGCAGAACAGATTTCATCAATCCCTCTTAAAACCCTGGCAAAAAAATTCATATCAACGCGGGGTACAAGCACTCCGATGGTTCTGTTGCTTCCCATTCGTAAACTCGATGCCCGGAAATCGGGTTGGTAATCATGGTCTAAAGCAAACTTCTTAACCTTTTCACACATTTCTGCACTGATGCGGGGGTGATCTTTTAAAGCCCGGGATACAGTGGATATGCTGGTGTTTAATTCCCTGGCGATGTCCTGAATGGTGTACTTTTTCTTTCTGCTCATTTTTTTAATCTTTCCTCAACATCGCTATTAAAAACGATTCAATCTTTTTATGAATTAATTACAATTGACAGAGTCATATTTTTTACTTGTCCTTATGAAAAACGCTGGTTACTCTTGCAAAATGACAAAGTTAATGATTTTATGCAAAGGTTTGCATAAAAAAAGGTGTTAAAACTATCCTGCAAATTTTTCCGGATAATTAAGTAACACTTTGTTATTTTTAATTGAACCGAGCCATGACAATACTATTGACACACACGCAGATGATTATAATTTCGCAATACGGACAAAAATGCAAAAACGGAGTTTTGGCGAGCTCCCCCGTAAGAAAAGAACGGGGCAGGCATCTGACCTAT
>CAYPFV010000165.1:0-6867 GCA_964410015.1 uncultured Bacteroidales bacterium | reverse complement strand
CCAGAATGGCCAGCATTGGAAAGTACTTTTCAGGGTTGAGCGTTTGCTGGATCATTGGCCAGTATAGAAACAGCAGATAAAAGTTGAATGGATGCACCAAAGCTCTTATCATCCAGAAAGTATTGATGGTATGGCGTGAGATGGGCAAATGCAAATAAGGTTGCACATCTTTGGAGGGGAGTTTCTGAAGGAAAAACCGGGTTAGCAGGTCTGCCATCATGATTATGGGCAAAAAACCATAGATGATCTCGGCTGGTGCATAATCCGGGAGGTTGTCATTGAGCAGAGTGTGAAGTGCTCTGCCCATAATGTTTAATTGCAAAATGATAAACAAAAGGATCAGAATCATGAATATTCTGACAAACAGACTTTTCTCAAAAAAGTCTGACCTGTAAATCATCAGAAAGTTGTGTTTTAGCAAATAGTAAAACATGCAATATGCTTTTATTTGATTACCAGTTTTTTACTTCTTCCGGTCGTATTGCCGGGTTTATCCAATGAGGAAATCCAAAGTCTTTAATTTTCAATTTTTACCGAAACCCTTGCATTTTTATTATCCATTTTTAGGATTGAACGAAGATAACGAAATTAAAGCTCATACTGAGTTTCATTTTTAAGTACCTAAAAACATTTGGGGATATTGCCGGGCGGGTGATATCAAAAGCTAATCAGTGTTTGTACAAAAATAAAAACTTTTGTTGAATTTCATTTCCGCTAACGTTTTGCTTGAAAGACTGAACTGATTAAATGAATTGAAACCGGGTTGATGATATGTTGTATTAGAAAAGTTGATCTTTTCATCCAATTGATAAGATGCTGATTGGTAAAGATCGCTTTTTCCATTGTTTGGCTGGATGTTTTTATTATCATTAAACACTTCACTCTCCTGCATTAGCAGTGGAGTAAAGAAAAAGTTGAAATGGTTATCTTCCCGGATAGGAAAACCATAGTTTGCTCTTTGTAAAAACTTTTCTTGAAGCAATCTGATAGAATTATACTGATGGTAGGTAAAAGTTTAGGAGATCAAAAATTTTGCTGAAAAAATGTAGTTGTATCGCAGATGCTGAAACCCTTTACGGATCAGATTATCACTTTTCAGGTGCATAATGCTATGTATATTGATTAACAGTACGGTATGTTTGTTTTTGTTATATTGTATTTTTGTCAGATTATCAGTTTCAAATATCTGGCGTGTATTTTGGGTAAGGGAAAGGATAATTTGTATTGGCCCTTGTAAACTCTCCTTGTTCTCTTTACGACTTTTTTCTGCATCTACAAGCTGTTACTGTATCAGTTTACTTGTAAGGAAAAATAGGATGACAACGGTTAAAAATTTGCTGACAGACATTTTATCTTATGTTAAAAATCGAGAGTAAAAAGATAAAAAACTATTTTTGAAAAGATGGCCTGGATAAATCGTAACAGTTTATTAACTCAGGATTTTCATTTATTCGTATTATTTTTACATTTTACAGTCCTTTATCATCAAAGTAGATAATATTTTTGAAATTATAATTTATCATACTATGAAAAAGTCCGGCAATAGAATTGTGTTCCGTATTGTGTTTTTCTTTTTTATTTATACAAGTATGTCAGATGTTTTTTCAGAAACATATCGGTTTACCTTACTTCACACCTCCGATGAGCATAGTGTTTTAACTCCACTGCCTGCTATAGATTATGTTCCTGATGCACAGGACCGGGCATTGGGAGGTTTTGCACGTTTGTCCGGATGGGTAAAGCAAGTGGAACAAAAAAAGGAAGATGAGGAGGTATTGCTTTTATCTTCTGGTGATTATATAGGAGGTTCTCCTTTTGCCTGGTTGATCTTAGAGGGGCACTCGCCTGAAATTCAGATCATGAGAGATATTGGTTACGATGCTGTTACTATTGGAAATCATGAATTTGATTATGGACCGGAGATGCTGGCAAATTATTATCAGCGGGCTGGTTATCCGGTAGCTGCCAATGATTTACCTCTATTGGTTTCTAATCTGAATATTCCGGAGGGACACTCCCTGAATGATGTTGGATTGAAAGATAATAAGATTATAGAACTGAAAAATGGTCTCAAAATAGGCATTACAGGTGTTTTTGGAGAAGATGCTTACGCACTGGCTCCTGAAGCAGAGCCAATTGAGGTTTCTAACCCGGCAGAAACTGTGCAACGCCAGGCAGATTTGTTGCGTCAGCAGGGTGCTCAAATTGTCGTACTCCTCTCTCATTCAGGATGGGCCGAAGACAAACGCATTGCAGAAGCTACCACAGGGGTGGATATTATTCTTGGCGGACACGATCATATTGAAACAGAAAAGCCACAGAAGGTTAACGAGTCTTTTATCATGCACAGCAGTTATTACCTGCGAAAGGCTGGTATGCTCGAGGTTGAATATAATACTGAGACTGGTTCTGTTTCTTTCGTGAATGATGAAAATGATCAACCTTTCCTGGTAGAATTGGATAGCAGCATAAAAGAGGATACCCTGATAAGAAAAAAGATTGAGTTATATACAGAGGAACTGAATGTATTTATTAAAGAATTCAGTGATAGTGCCTTTTTGGATGTGAATGCACCTTTGATCTCTTCAGAGTTTGCTCTTCAGAAACCAGAAGAGTTTGTAGAAACTACTGTTGGTAATTTTCTTACCGATGCCATGCGTTTGGAATCGGAAAAAGTTTTGGGTAAAAATGTGGATATTGCTTTTCAGGCTAATGGTGTAATACGCGGTGAACTCAACCCAGGTTCAATGCCCGCTTCGCTGAACCAAATCTCCTTTTTCGATCTGGTTACGATTGCCGGTTTAGGTACCGGACCCGATATGCGTCCCGGATATCCTCTGGTCTCCTTTTATCTTAATGCCGCTGAGGTATATAATGTATTTGAGATTGTCTCCCTGCTTTCACAACTCATGGGCGACACCTATTTTTTGCAGGTTTCAGGTATCAAATACACCTATGATCCCGGGAAAGCCTATTGGTTGAAAATCCCATTTACAGGGATTCCTGTTCCGGCATACAGAGCAGTGAAAGACATTTATATTTATGAAGGAGAAGGCATTCAGCATGAGCAGGGATATAAAAAACTAAACAAAAACGATGACAGACTGTTCCACATGGTTTCAGACCACTATCTTACTTCCTTTTTGCCTATGATAGGAGAAATGTTGCCCGAATTAGCAGTAGTGTTGAAAGATGAGGATGGCAATCCGCTTGATGTTGATCAAACTATCATATATGAGAATGGACGTGAGATGAAGGTTTGGGAATCCCTGGCACGTTATGCCGTTTCTTTTGCGGAGAAAGAAGGAGAAACAGGCACAATGCCTGAAGAGTACCGCCAGGTTCAGCAGCGTATTAATAAAGATAAAGGCGTTCCGCTGACCGTTTGGGGATGGTCGGGTGTAGGTGCAATTTTGATTGGATTGGGTATGCTGGTGCGCTGGATAACAATTACAATCAGAAACAGGAAAAGAAAAATCTCAGTAAACTGATTGTTTTCATTTTTCCGGATTTTGATGTTTTTTTTGTTCCGGTTTTGTCTTCTTTAATATGTCCTGCACATTTTCTTCGGTTTCATACAATGCTTTATTACACACAGATATTAGTTCGGTGGCTCTTTTTATCTTTTGCGATAGTTCATCCACGCTAATTTGGTCACTTTCAATAGCTTTTATAATATTCTCCAGTTCGTCGATGGCTCTTTGATAATTCATTTTTTCAGATTCATTTTGGTCATCAGATAGAAACCTTTGTTTGCATAGGGAGTATTTTTCTTTATAAGTTTATCCTATCTAAGGTTTCTGATCGCTCTTTTTACATGATCTTTGATTCGTTGATACACTTCTTCTTTTTTCCCTTCCCCATCTATATCTACCAGTATACCGTTGTTTCGATAATAGTTTACAATCGAATCATTTCTCTGCGCATGTTCTTCCAGTCGCGCAACGATTGTTGAGGCGCTGTCATCGTATGGCATCCGGTCTTTGGTTTTGCTACGCGCATCCAGTCTTTTTACCAGTTCCAGTTGTTGAACCTGTAAATTGATTACACAATTGATAGCTAAGTTTTTCTTTTTCATAATTCCATCCAGAATATAAGCCTGGACCAGTGTTCTGGGATATCCTTTAAAAACGTACCCTCTTTTTTCACCATCGGTTTCTCTTAGTTTTTTTTCTATCAGACGTATTACGATCTCATCGGGTACGAGCAATCCTTTTTGCAGGTAGGGATCAATAGTTTTTGCCAGATTAGAACCTGTTGCTCTCTCTTTTTTCAGCAATTCGCTGGTAGAAATGTAGGCAAGATTAAATTCATCGGCTATTTTTTTTGCCTGAGTTGTTTTACCCGATCCCGGAAATCCATAAACCATAATGTTAACAGGTTTGCTGTTTATTTCTTCTGTTATATGATGGTCTATTCTGTTAAAAACTTCCTGTGTAGAGCCCATACCGTTTACGTGGGCGAGTTTATCTGTATCCTTGTAAAACTCCAGCAGGGGTAATGTTTTTTGATGATATTCCTGCAAACGTTTTTTGATTACTTCCTTATTGTCATCTGAGCGGTGTTCTTCTTTGGCTCTTTGCAGCAACCGTCTCATACATTCTTCATCAGATATATCAAGGATCAGTATTTTGCTCAGCGAGGTTTGCAAGGTGGTAAACAACCCGTCGAGGATATAGGCCTGCACGTAAGTTCTGGGAAATCCATCAAAAAGGAAACCATCGCTGGTATGATGAGACTGAATAGCATTGCCGATGATTTGTACAATGATCTCATCGTCTACCAATCCACCAGATTCTATGATCTTGCGGGCCTGATTGCCCAGGGGAGTACCTGCCTGAAGTTCTTTTCTGAGTGCATCACCTGTAGATATGTAGGTGAGATTGTATCGTTGCATGAGCAATTTCGATTGGGTCCCCTTTCCCGCTCCGGGAGGACCGAAAAGTATGATGTTCAGCATCTTTTATTTTTTGTTGAAAGTTGTGTTTTGAATAGGATTATATGCAAATGTAAAACTATTATCAGAAATACAGGAAACAAACTTGTGATTTTACCGTGATAATCGGAAAAAAGTATTTTTCTGATTTGCTGTCAATAACTTTTGAGCACGATTTCTATTGAAAAAAATGACCAAAGAAAATTGGTTAAGGAGTTTTTTTAATGATCTTTTTTGTATTGTTTTTCAACAATATGAAAAATCAGGTTTAACCCTGAAAAAACATACAATGCTGATGGATTAAACTGTAAAATGCAGATTGTTTACTAATAAAATGCTATTCCTTAAAAATATTCCAAACTGCTTTATTATCATCCACTCCTATGGCGTATTTGCCGGGTTGAAAATCAAGACGTACCCATTTAGCAAGAAAATCCACCTTGTCTTTTCTTTCCACCCTGTATACCATTCCCTCCGGAACTTCTTCTGTCCATATGGTATGGGATTTCTTGTTTAGCAACGGAATGAGTGTTTCCACGGGTACTGCATCTCCCATGTGCAACAAACGTGGCAAGGTCAACCCTGTTTGTTGAAGAACCTGAAAAGGTTTTCTTTGATTGTTTGCATCAAAAAAATCAAAGAAAACAATCGGTTCCTGGCGCAAATGATAGATTAGTCCATGTGCCTGCACAAGCCACTCGCCGGCGAGTCTTTCGTTTTCTGCCAGTAGTTTATGAAAAATCTCTTCCCGTTCAAGCACCCATTCATGAAAAAGATGGTGTTGTTTAAAAGGACTTGTTTTTGCTTCATAACCCGCACGCGTAATGGCATATATTTTCCCCTCTTTTTTTGCTACTCCTACATTAGAACCATCATATTTTTCGAAAACAAGGATGTTGTCGTGTTTGTCACGTTTTTTCAGGGTCAGGATTCTTTCCTGTCCGGGGTTTATATAGTAATCCCCTTCGCCCAGTTTGCTGTTGGAGAGGTGGGGTATCGATCCATAATTTTTGCGGTTAAGGGGTTTCATGGATTATGGGTTTGAACTTTTTAAGGGGGTTTGAATCCTGCCGGATATAAAAGAGCTTGAAAACTTTGAAACACCGGGCAACCATCAACAGGAGATGGAGCTCGCCAAAACTCCGGTTTTGTAATTTTCTCCATATTGCGAAATTATAATCATTTGTTTGTGTGTCAAAAACTTTGTCATGTCCCGGTTCATCTGTTTAAAATTTTATTAAATAGGTCAGATGTAGTTTGCTAAAAGTCTGACTGCATGCTTTGCATGCTCCGCATTATTATGTACGTGTGCTTCATAATCTTTGTCGTGGCTCGGTTTAGAAACGAGTATAACGCAGTATTTAGCGTTTTCTCACAAAGACTAAGCAGAACAAAAAGCGATCTGTCTTTTCTGTAATGGTTTGCACGGTGCGAAAAATCTGTGAGTTTATCTTCAGTTGTCTGTAGAACGTTTAATGACCTTGTATTGTTTTTCAATGGTTTTCAACAAAGCATAGATATGGATCAGAAAAGTTAATGCTACAGCAATATCTTATTACAAAGATGAGTCCACTCCGAAAACTTATTTTCGGCAAATCTGTGTTCATTTTTTTAAACACATTGAATATCAGCATTTAGCATCTGTGTAAATCTGTGTAATCTGTGGATAATTTACTTTTCAGAGTGGACTCAAAGATTACGAATATTTTAATTTTATTCTGCATTGATTGATTCTTCGGGTGCCGGCATCAATCCTTCGTTGATAAACGATATTATACCCAGCAAAGCACCCCAGGTATAGAATGGATGGCTTCTGATTCGGGGGTCATCGCCTGTTCCGTCGAAAGCGGAATAGTTTTCGGAGATAAAGTTCATTCGCTTCCATTCGCCTGTAAACAGGTCGAGTGATTTTTCTGCCAGATCGTTCTGTG
>CAYPFV010000164.1:0-6869 GCA_964410015.1 uncultured Bacteroidales bacterium | reverse complement strand
TGGCTCGGTTCATCTGTTTATAATTTGATTAAATAGGTCAGATGGAGCTCGCCAATAGTCTGACTGCATGCTTTACATGCCGCGCATTATAATCATGTGCGTGTGTGTCAAAAACTTTGTCATGGCTCGGTTCATCAAATTATTTTAAGATGACTCAGATCTTATCAGAATTTCATACGAACAAATGGGCATGAAAAACAGGCAGGTTGAATAAAATTTGATCACAATATGGTTTAAAGAGCAAAAGAACGTATGGACATTTAAGCGGGAGATGCAAAAACTTTTTAAGTTTTAAAATCAGAAGTCAGAAGTATTGAATAAAAAAACCGGTCAGTAATAACTGCCGGTTTTTTTCTAAAAAATCATCAAAAAAAAAGATTATTCGTTGATTGCTGCCACACCAGGCAACACTTTACCTTCCATATATTCAAGCAAAGCACCACCACCAGTACTTACATAGCTAACCTGTTCTGCCATACCCATTTGGTTGATAGCTGCAACCGAATCGCCACCACCAACAAGGGTAAAAGCACCATTTTCCGTTGCTTTTACAAGCGCTTCGCCAATGGCTTTAGTTCCTGCAGCAAAATTTTCCATTTCAAAAACGCCCATGGGTCCGTTCCATAAAACAGTTTTAGAGTTTGTAATAACCTCTGTGAATTTTTTGATGGATTCTGGTCCGATATCCAACCCCATCCAGCCTTTTTCAATACCATTGGAAGGAACAGTCTTTTTGTTGGCTTCATTATCGAAAGCATCTGCCACAACAGCATCGTCAGGAAAATGAATTTTCACCCCTTTTTCTTTTGCTTTGCTGATAATGTCTTTGGCTGTTTCCAGGTAATCGTCTTCTACCAGGCTATTACCAATTTCAGCTCCTTGTGATTTGAGAAAGGTGAAAGTCATGCCACCACCAATGATCAGGTCGTCGGCTTTATCAAGAAGGTTGAGGATAATATCAATTTTGGAAGAAACTTTTGCTCCTCCGATGATGGCGGTATAAGGTTTTTGGGTATCGTTGAGTACTTTATCGATACTGCTTAGTTCGCGTTCCATCAGGTATCCAAACATTTTTTCTTTGGCAAATTTGGCTACGATGGTTGTGGAAGCATGAGCACGGTGTGCGGTTCCAAAGGCATCATTTACATATACATCTGCAAGGTTTGCCAGTTTTTTGGAAAATTCCTCGTCTCCTTTGGTTTCTTCTTTGTAGAATCTGAGATTTTCGAGTAGCAATACCTCACCTGGTTTTAGTTCTGATGATAGTTTTCTGGCACTTTCGCCAATACAATCGTCAGCAAATTTCACAGAGGTTCCTAATAATTCTGCAAGATGATTAACCAGATGACGCAGAGAAAATTTATCTTCCGGGCCTTCCTTAGGACGTCCCAGGTGCGACATTAAAATGACACTTCCACCATCATCCAATATTTTTTTTATGGTAGGAACCGCTTTACGCATACGCGTATCATCCGTAATTTCAAAATCCTTGTTTAGCGGAACGTTAAAATCTACTCTAATTATGGCTCTTTTGCCTTTAAAATTTAATCCATCAATGGTTTTCATCTTTTCCTTTTTTTCGGTTCATAAATAGGTTACTTATCTTTTATACAGGTTATAAAGTATGAATAGTAGTTTCATTAATTACAATGAAATGTTTGTATTTTAAAAATGCAAATTTACCGTATTGATTTGTTTTTCAGAAACAGTTTGTGAAAGTTTATGTAAAATCCAATATGGCAAAGATCGCCGGGGAAAAGATTTTTTATTCTTCAGAAAATTCGAGTAACATTTTTCGGTAAACATTAAAAACATTTGACCTCGATACAAACCCCCTGTACTTTCCATTTTCAACTACAGCCAGATTCCAAAGCCCTGATTTGCGGAATTTCTTCATTACAACTTCCATACTGTCAGTAGATTCTACTTTTTGCGTAGGAATAATCATCAAATCCCGCACATTCAGTTCATTATATTTGGATGTTTCGAACATAATCTCTCTGATCTCGTCCATAGGAACAACCCCCAAAAAATTCTGGTCTTTATCAATCACAGGAAAAATATTACGATTGGATTGGGCTATGAGTTTTACCAATTCGCCAAGTGTTTGATCAGGGTAAACAGTTTTAAAATTTATTTCCAGCACATTTTGAAGACTCAACAGGGTAAGCACTGCCTGGTCTTTATGATGTGTAATCAGATGCCCTTTGGCTGCCAGATTTTTGGTATACAAAGAATGAGGTTCGAAATACCTTACGGTAAGAAATGAAATAGAAGAGGTAATGATAAGCGGTACAAACAGGGCATAACCTCCTGTAATTTCGGCAATAAGGAATATTGCCGTGAGTGGCGCATGTATCACACCTGCTATAAGTCCTGCCATTCCCACGAGGGCAAAATTATGCTCCGACAGTCGGATCCAGTTCAATGAGTTGATCAACCGGGCAAAAACAAAACCGGTAATACCCCCCATAAAAAGACTGGGGGCAAATACACCTCCAATACCACCCATTCCTGTAGTTAATGAGGTTGCTACTGCCTTAAACAAGAGTACAAGTACTAAAAAACCTACGAACAGATAACCGGAATCATCAACAAAATATCCCCAGATGGTATTTTTTAATAAGTTTTCGGGCTGTCCAGATAGCATCGATCTCATGGTAATGTAACCTTCTCCAAATAGTGGTGGGAAAAGATAAATGATCAAACCCAGGATCAATCCACCGTACAAAACACGTTTGTAAGGATGTTCAATTTTCTGAATACGGGTCTCAACAGTTGAATTGATGCGGGTGAAATAAAGCGATACGGCACCTGCAACAACACCCAGCAAAATATAGAAAGGAAAATGGGCAAAAGTGAAAGGATCTTTGATGGAAAAATAAAACTCTACCTGTTCGCCCAAAAGCAGTGAAGAAAAAAGTGTAGCAGTTACAGCAGCAATTAAAAGGGGTATGATTGAAGCGGTGGTAAGATCGAGCATCAAAACCTCCAGCGCGAAGATCAGTCCTGCAATGGGAGCCTTAAAAATTGCGGCTATGGCAGCGGCGGCACCACATCCCAGCAGCAAGGTGGTGCGCCGGAAACCCATTTTGGTTTTGCGCGCCACATTGCTTCCAATGGCAGATCCTGTAGCCACAATGGGTGCCTCCATACCCACAGAACCGCCAAAACCAGCAGTCATGGTAACAGCCACCATCGACGACCACATATTGTGCAGTTTCATTACACCCTTGTTTCGCGATATAGCATACAAAATACGCGACACACCATGTCCGATATCATCTTTCACAAAAGTCCGGATATAAAAAACGGTGGCAGCAATACCAATAACTGGAAATAAAAAAATCAAAACATTTCTGGCAGGGTTTATTCCTTTAACCCATGCCTCAACATAATGAACAGAGTTTTTCAAAACAACGGCAGCAATAGCAGCCAGTAAACCTATGATTATGCTCAGAAAAAGAATAAAATGCTTGTCGTCGATGAATTTACTGCGCCAAAGTAAAAATTTGTCTATAAAATCATCCAGAGAAATATGCTTTCGAATAGTATTGAACATTTTTTTCATTGGTTTGAAACCATACAGATTAACTATTTATACAAAAGGATTCGAAGGGTCAAAAATACCATTTTTCAATGAAATTCACTCATAATTAATCAAATCCACAAAGTCATGCTGTTTAATACCAGGCTACAGAATCACATCTGCAAAAAGAAAATGATCCTTGAGATGTTGAATCACACTTAAGAAATGTAAAACGATCCAACATTTTTTATTTTTCTTGTTTATGACGAAAACAATACATATTTTTATAGAATATTTAGTTTGGTGGGATAACTTTGTATTCCTTTTAAAACTTTACTGAACAGACAAAAGATAAAGGAAAACTAAAAAAATATGAGCAGGCAATGGACGAATTAAAAAAAATTTACCGGATTTTTCAGATCATTTCCAGACTCAAAACTCCAATCGGAACTACGAAAAGTTCGCTGGCGCAGGATTTTGATGTAAACATCAGAACCATAGACAGATATTTTAAACTTCTTAGAGACCTGGGTTTTACGCTTGAAAAAAACAAAAACAGGTTCAAAATTCCTGATCAGGGCAAAAAAAACCTCAGTGCCGAAAACCTCATCGTTTTTAATCTGGAAGAGGCAGATATTATTAAACAAGCACTACTTAATTTTAAAATCAAAGACCCCTTGCAGAAAAGTTTGCTTACAAAACTTTATGCTTTAACCGATCTGGAAGAATTATCAGAAAGCATTTACAACCAAAACGTTTCAAAGAATATTAACCATCTGCGCCATGCCATTAAACATAAAAAGCAGGCAATACTGGTTGATTACCAATCGGTAAACAGCCAAACAACCTGCAACAGAATTATTGAACCTTTAAAATTTTACAACTATTTCACCTACCTGCATGCTTTTGAAATAGAAAGCCAACAGGTAAAGCAATACAAAACCGAAAGGATTACTGAAGTAATACTGACAAACAACGACTGGAAGAATGAAGAAAAGCACGACATGACAAAGATTGATGTTTTTGGTATGAGCGGAAAAAATCCTTTGAAAGTAAAATTATATTTAAGTCCCAGAGCTTCAAAGTTGATTAAAGAAGAATTCCCGGATTCCATTCATTATATCAAAACAGACAAGGGAATTACTTATTTTGATGGGTTCGTTTATGATTTTGCCGGTATAGCCAGATTTATTATGGGTTTGATTGACGAAACCGATGTGATCCATCCACCAGAACTGAAAAAATTCGTACACGCAAAGATGAAAAGGTTTCTGGATTTTTATAACTCCTGACCTTAGGTTCATATTTTTAACTTCTGATAAAAAGAATATAGTGTTACCGGGTTTTAAATCTGCAAAAAAATCGCCAGAAAACAGCAATTTGCCTGCTGCGTTTGATAGCTGATTACTTTGATAAAAAGTCCTTTGTTTAGAAGAATTTTCTTTTTCCATATTCATAAAATTCATAGCAATGAAGATTATCAACCTGATTACTTTTCTTTTTATGATCATCATGAATTTTTTGGCCAATAGCCTGCCTCTGAACAATAAAACCACAGGCGAACTATCGGCACAATACCCTAATCTTTTTGTACCTGCCGGCATAACGTTCTCTGTATGGGGCATTATCTATCTGCTATTATTCCTGTTTATTATCTTTCAATTCTTCAGAACCAATAAAGAGTGGACTGGATATACCATTTATTATTTTGCTCTCAGCAGCATTTTCAATGGATTATGGATATGGGCCTGGCACTACGAAAAGGTTTTTCTTTCTGTTATAATCATGACTGCACTACTAATCACACTGCTAATGATCAATGCTAGAATTCGACATCTCTCCTCCCCTTTTCTGAAAGCCACTTTTGGAATTTACCTGGGATGGATATGCATCGCGATTATAGCAAACATTACAGCATTTCTTGTTGACATAAACTGGCCGGGATGGGGCATTTCAGATCAATGGTGGGCTATCATTATGATACTGACAGGCGCTGCCATTGTTACTTTTGCTGTTTGGCGGCTGCATAATCCTTTTCTTGCTTTGGTTGCTATATGGGCATTTGCAGGCATCATAATTAACAGAATGAATGATTTTCCATCTGTTGCTTACACAGCTGTGACTTCTATTGTTATTCTGATCTTTTTCACAACGGTTTTCTCTATCAGGAAAGGTTTTTTATAAAACCATTAAAAAACTTTCTAAATTTGCAATAAAATAATTCAACCTCTGAAAAATACATTTACCATATTCCTCCTTTGGCTTGCCCCCTTCATCATGATGGTGCATGATTATATACCACATCACCATCGTGGCAACCATAACAACAATGATTGTACTGTGCATTGTTGCCATACCGATATGGAAAATCCCATTCAGCAAACAAATCAACCGTTACAAACCGGTCAAAAGCCCTGGTCAGAAAAAAACTGCTGCGAGCTGGTAAATACTTCAGTAATTATTTCAGAATCGTCTAAGCTTACCATCAGACTTTTAAAAGTAAAGGCAGATCATTTACCTGTTACGCAAGGTTTGCCTTTAACCAATGCACCCAAAAATTCCCCCGCAATCCATTTATCCCGGGTTTATGATTTTCTTTTACCTCCTCCCCTTTCACAAAACACTGTAAAGTATATTTATTTTAGCGATCAATCACCACCTCCTATTCAACAAAAAAATCCTCCAGGGGCATAGTAAAAAATTGATTTTATCGTATTGCTATTGATTTTGCGTAGCCTGTTTGGGGTGTGTTTCTTTTGTATCACCCACAAAGTTTTTTAACAAAATCACTTTCCCGAACTACCCCTTTATGCTTATTTTCTACACTTTAACTTTATATAAAAAACCATAAGCAACGGTTTGTCATCCTCCGGATTCAAAATTTACGAATATTAATACTACACGAATGAAAAACATTACCATAAATTTTTTATCCCTTATCTTCTTATTAATTGCGAGTTGCGGATTACAGGAAAAGAACCATGATAAGCAAGCAGATCACAATCATCATGATCACGAACATGATCATGAGCATGCCGAAGAATCTTTTCTGATTGTGAATTATTCTGAAGAAATAGAATTATTTGCGGAAGCAGATCACCTTGTCATGAATGAGCGGTCATCCATCATGACCCATTTAACATGGTTAGCAAATTTTAAGCCTGTTAAAAATGCGGTGGTAACCCTTCGCCTGATAACCAAAGATGGTGAAATAACCCAAACAATAGATCAACAAGTAAAACCAGGAACATATATGTTGGATATTACTCCTCGATCAACAGGTAGCGCTCAAATGATATTTGAAGTGAAAAAAAATGAAGAAACCTTTATTTTACCTGGT
>CAYPFV010000163.1:0-6974 GCA_964410015.1 uncultured Bacteroidales bacterium | reverse complement strand
TTTGTGTGTTGTTCAAAAAATCCATTCTGTGATTGTATTGAATGGCAAATTTGGTCAGGTCAAAAACAAATAAAAAAGCGCCCTGTAACATAACTGATCGTCCATAACCTTTTAAAAGATCAGGTCTTTTTTCGTTACTTTTAGAAGCATGTAACATCCAGGCTCCACCGGCAACATACAATATGTCTAAACCGGCATTGATCAGGTAAAGGTTTTCCGAACGCATATGCTGTTTCATCATCTCATCGGCAGTCATCCCGGCAAGGTCAAATCCGGACATTTCCCACATGGCATATCCCGCAATGGTCAGATTCACCACATTCCATGCGGCATTCATCTGATGGAAATACATTTTACTTCCTTTTTCATTAATCCATCCATAGGTTCCAAGGGTGAGGTTAGCAAGAGCCCACCCCCCAAGGAGATACATACCACTTTTGTTGATGGAAGAACTGCGTTCAAAAAATGCTGTATGGTCTTGTGCTATTATAAAATGGGTATTTAGGAAGATGAAAAACGACAGAAGTGCCATTTTTCTTAAAAATGAGGTATATTGCATAGGATTGTCTATTTTTTCGGGTTAATTTTTTAAGGTCTACCAGTATACATCTATAAAAACACCGCAAATCATAGTTTGTTTTCCAGGTTTGGTCATGGAAACTAAAGTGAAAAAGGTAAGCGTTTTTTCAGCGGATGTTTTCGTGTTTTTATCCCATTAAAGCCTCAAAAAGGATATCCACCGGATGGTAAGCTCTTCTGCTGGTTCCGTCGAATATCTGATGCCTGCAGCTGGTTCCGGGGGCGGCAATAATAGCATCTGGTTCTGCCGCCCTTACGGCAGGAAAAAGACTAAGTTCGCCAATGGACATGCTTATCTGATAGTGTTCTTTTTCATACCCAAATGCACCCGCCATGCCGCAGCATCCACATTCAATATTTTCAACCTCATGCCCGGCGGGTAGCATCAGCATTTTTTTTGTATAGTCTGTTTTTGAAAGGGCTTTCTGGTGACAATGACCATGCAGGTAAATCTTTTTTACATCTGTTCTGAATTGTTTTTTTGTAATATGACCCTTTTCTGCTTCTTTGCTGATGAATTCATCAATCATGAAAGTATTTTCGGATAGCTCGAGTGCTTTTCCTGATAATTCTTCTTTGCAAAGATCTTTGTACTCATCGCGCAAACATAAAATAGCAGAAGGTTCGATTCCGATCACTGGAATCCCTTTTTCAGCAAAAGGATGTAAATTTTCAATGTTTTTATCCGCCAGTTTTTTAACTTTTTTAAGCAATCCTTTCGACAAGCCTGCCCGGCCGCTTTCAGCGTGTTGTGGCATTTCAACAAAATATCCTAACCTGATAAGCAGTCTGGTAGCGTTGATACCGGTTTGGGCATCATTGTGGTTGGTAAATTCGTCGCAAAAAAGAACGACTTTTTTTGCCGGGTCGGCATTTTTGTTGAGTTCTGCCAGGTTTTTCCTGGCCCAACTTCTCCAACTGGTAACACTAAGTTTGGGTAAGCTTCTTTCGGGTGCAAATCCGCTAATCTTCTTAGTAATGGGTGCCAATACAGACGATTGGGAAAAAAGATTGAAAACTGCTGGCGATAAACCTCTTCCTATTTGGTTGAGGGTGTTGTAGTTGGCAATGAGTTTGCTTCTGAAAGGAACTTTATTGGCATCATAATAATTTTGCAGAAATTCTGCTTTGTATTTACCCATGTCAACATTTGACGGACACTCTGACTTACACCCTTTGCAAGACAAGCAAAGATCAAGTATTTCTTTGATCTCATGATGGTTGAAAGGATTTTTTTGGGGTGATTGGGTGATGAATTCACGTAAAATATTTGCCCTTGCCCTGGTGGTGTCTTTTTCATTAGTAGTAGCCTGATAGGAAGGACACATGACCCCGGTTCGGGTATGGGGTTTTCGGCAATCACCAGAACCATTGCATTTTTCAACACCTCTCAAAAAACCATCTGATTCTGGATAACGAAAATAAGTTTTGATATCTCTGGGAGGCAAACCAGGTTGGTATCTGAGATTTGACTTCATAGAGGGAGTGTCTGTTATTTTACCAGGATTCAGAATCCCTTTTGGATCCCAGGTTTGCTTTATCTGCTTTAAAACATTATAAATCCTGTCTCCAAACATTAGCGGAATAAACTCGCCTCTCAACCGACCGTCGCCATGTTCACCACTGAGTGATCCTCTGTATTTTTTTACCAGATGAGCTGTTTGTTTGGCGATTTCATAAAACTTTTCAACATCAACCGGATTTTTTAAATTAAGGATCGGGCGAAGATGGATTTCACCTGTACCTATATGTGCATAATATACACAGGTAATCTGCAAGCGGTCGAGGTGTTGCTTTAGTTCTGAAACAAAATCGGGCAAAACATCCGTATGTACAGCAGTATCTTCAATTACCGCAACAGGTTTGGCATCGCCTGGGATATTGCTCAGTAAACCCAATCCTGCTTTCCTTACTGCCCAAACCTTACCCATATCTTTTCCGCGTAAAACCGGATAATGATATCCCATGTTTTCATTCTGCATCTGATGTATCAGTGCATCAATTTTTTGTTGTAAAACCTCCGGGGTGTTTTCTGCAAATTCCACTACCAGAATTGCATCAGGGTCTCCTTTAATAAATATTCTGTTTTGAGACTGAGAAATATTTGTTTTGGTGCAATCCAATACGATTCTGTCGATCAGTTCTACAGCTGCAGGACGGTGTTTCAGTGCCACAAGGTTGGCCTGCAATGCTTCTTCAATGGAGTTTACATGCACACAAACCAGGGCAGTGTTTGCCGGCGGAAGGTCTACAAGGTTTAGTTTTATTTCGTAAAACAATGCCAGGCTCCCTTCACTACCTGCCAGAAGAGTGCAAAAATTGAATTCTTTCTCTGTATCAGAGAAAATCTCATTGTCAAGCATCAAATCCAGTGCATAACCCATGTTCCTTCTGTGGATGCGAGGATCAGGGTAATTGGCTTTGATCTCTTCTTGCAACTTTTCATCAGATAGAAGGTTGAATAACTGATCATAGATTTTATTTTCCAGAGAATTACCCACACATTTTTTTCGAAAATCTTCTTTGTTGAGCGGTTGAAAAACTGTTTGGCTTCCATCGCTCAGCAAGGCATGTATTTCCTGCGTGTGGTCGCGGGTGCTTCCGTAGATCAATGAATGGGAACCACATGAGTTATTGGCTACCATTCCTCCCATCATGCATCGGTTAGAGGTAGAAGTTTCGGGTCCGAAAAACAAACCGTGTGGTTTTAGAAAGTCGTTCAGATCATCTAAAATTACACCAGGTTGCACCCTTACCCAACGTTCTTCTGTATTGAGCTCCAGAATGCGATTCATGTACTTGGAAAAGTCAACCACAATACCATGACCTACTACCTGCCCTGCCAGAGAGGTTCCTGCTGTGCGGGGTACCAACGGCATGTCATTTTGATTGGCATAATCCAGTATTTTTTTCAGATCGTTCAGGTGCATGGGTCTGCATACTGCAGTAGGTAATTCTCTGTAAACAGAAGCATCTGTAGCATATTGCACACGGGAAGACAAGTCGGAATAAACATCTCCTTCAATGCTTTTCTGAAGGGTTTTAAGAGTAGAAGGCACTTCAGTTTTGGTATTCATAACAATTATTTTAACCTAAGGCGAAAAAGTATGAAAAAAGTATACAACCACCATGCGGGTTACTATTGCGGAGGTGAAAATTAGACATGTAACCTTATGTTTTTCACGATTAGGGTATTCTGCATTTAAATGTTATTAGCAGGAGGAAAACCTAAATTGCTGTATTATATTCATGTATTTAAAAAAGTATTGCAGCAAGCCTGACAAAATGTATTTTCAAAAGCAAACTCTTTTTTACCGGTTATAGTAAGTCCTGCATTGGGCGTTTTTTGTGTGACATACTTAATGAACATTTTTTCCTGCCAGCACTACGCAAGAAAACTATATTTACATCATATCCGCTTCTTTTTTGTAATAATTAGTGCTTTCAAAAATCTTATCGGCATTGGCGGCTATAAATCCACTGTATTGTTTTCCGTTTTCATCGTTGTATCTTCGGGTGAATTCGTAAAAGCAGGATGGGATTTCAAAAGTTCCATCGGTAAACTCAAAGGGCAGGATTTCTGCTTTGGTTGCGGATTGCTCCAGAAGTTCTTCCGGTGTTCCGTATATCTCACCAGCGGCGGTGTTCATAATATAACCATGACTTTTAACAAAGGCGTTGATTTCCTGCAATGAGCGAAAGTTCTTCAACTCATTTACTTTTATGGCAAAATGGTTTGCTCTGAATCCGTAAACCAGCAGCCACGCTGCATATTCAGACTCTTCACGTAGTTTATTGTAAGTCTCAAAGGGTATCTTACCCCAAATACTGCCCTGGTAAACAAGTTCAGGATTCTGATAGTCTTCATCCTTGACACTATCCAGGTAGAGGCGAATAGTATTTTTTAAATAATCACTGAATTGATCCAGCAAAAGCTCACTGATAAATGCTTTGGGTGCAAGTGGATCAGTTTTGTGTTCAAAATGGCGTCCGAAGACTTTTTTCTTTTTAAAATCGTAGGTACCTTTTGCTTCATAACCATTATCTGTAAATATTTTTGAGATCACATCAATGTTCACACGGGGGTCATCAAATGTACGAAGGGCAATATGATCATGGATCACATTTTCACCTTTTGAAGTGAGAAGGTCATAAATCTTTTTGGCATTAGGGTTTTCAGTAGAATAAGACTTCCAAAAACGGTCGAAAATTTGTTCTGTTTGCATAAAAAAAAATTTAAGGGTTTTCTATTTTGTATTTGTGTATTGAATTCTTAACATTTTAACAGATCAGGATGAAAAATTAAAACCGAAACTGTTTTGGTTATCTTTTAATCTTTGTGATTCTTATCGTTGTTATTATGTTGTTTTTGATTCTCTTCTGTTTTTTGTTTTTGTTCCTTTTCTTCCTCATTTTTTTCTTTCAATGCTTCTAATTTCCTGCTCAACTCCTCTTCGCGGGTAGCCTGTTCATACGCTTCGCGGATATCATCCTGCTCTGTTTTTTCATTCTCTTCATTGTCAGATGGAAAAGGGTAAATAATCAGATTGCGAAGCATTGAGAGGGTTAATACAGGAAAGATCATGGTAAACATTGCTTTGAGCCATACTGGTTCGTACCATCCTGAAAGGATGATTGTCCAGATAAGACCCAGAAAAAAAACATCCATTATGATTACCAGTGTATTTCCGGGGTTGGTTTGCATCCACTTTGGGAAAGGCAGGCGCGTATTTTTTTTAGATTTATAATACAGGTATCTGTATGTGATAATAACCCAAAGTACAGGCATAAAAAAACCTAAAATGAATCCAGCGATTTTTGAGGCAAAATAACCAAAAGAATATAAAAATCCAAGGATGATCTGACCCCAGAAACTAATCTGGAACTGCCTGAAATTCCCTGCACTGGCTTCGATCAAAAGAAAAAGGAGTCTGTCTGACGCTTTATCGTTGGAATTCATTTAATATCTTGGGTTTTTATACAGCATTCAAATAGATTGCTAAGATAGTTGTATATTTTTAAAATCCCTTGAACCGATAAGTTAAAATCCAGAATTTTTATTCATCGAAATGCCTGGGTGGATAAGTGGCGTTTTTTTGATACCACTATTTGTAAAATAATAAAAACCTTCAATCTTCTTACTTTAAAAAGTTTGAGTATTTGGCATAAAACATTAAATACAATTATACTCCGAATTTGAGATGATTTTCATACTTTTTAAATACTGGTTTTCTTATTTTTACCAACAAGTTTATTCTGTGAAAGATTTGTTTTTAATGCCGGTGAAATAACCACTACCTTCTTTATTATAACTGATAATCTGATAGCTTAAAAAATGATTTTCAAAAAACGATTCCGTATCCCTTTGATTTCAATCATTATACTTTTGTTTTTCCTTCATTGCAGCACACCTGATAATAACCGGGATAGCGAATATGATCAGGCACTTTTGAAAAGGCACACCAGGCTTATTGATAGAATAGCAGACGAATACCAACCTCCTTCCATGCAAATTGGCGATCCTCAAAAGTACTACTGGCCAAAAGTGATGGGAAGATTTGAAAAATATGGTACTACAGATTCACTGGCAAATCAATGGATTGATCAGATGGCTCACCGCGATCCTTTTCATTTCACCTATGTGGGAATGGCGCGTATTATGTCGCTTTATCCTGATGCACCTGCCTTGAAGAAAAACAAAAAACTTTTATTGCAAAAAGTCTTTGAAAGAAGTGATGCACATAATCCCTGGACTTCCGAAGGTACCGAAAATCATATCAACATGGATAGAACATCCGGATATCTTTACGCACAACATGCACTGGAATATCCGGATGATTTCCCGGACGCACCCGACAGAATGTCGCAGATGAAGGAATGGATAAAACTATGGTCGAAAAGAGTTTACAAACATGGAACAGGCGAGTGGAATTCGAGTATTTATCAGGCATACAACATAATCGGATGGCTCAACCTTTATGATTTTGCCAATGACGAACAGGTAAAACAAATGGCAAGAGCAGTTTTGGACTATTATACTGCCGAAATGGCTTTGCACTATTCATGGGGGTCATATGGTGGAAGTGAGAAACGAAGCAGTGGTGCCAAAAACAAATCCAATACAGCATCAGATTATTTGTGCTGGTATTGGTTTGGGAATCACTTGCCCGGCGATCCGATGGTAAACAAAGGCACTGAATATATTCAAAGCATCCATGCCGCTACCAGTATGTATAAACCTCCACTACCTTTTACCGGACTGGCTTTGAAACAGAAACAGCATCATCAGAATCAGTGGTATCAAAACAGCAAGCCTTCTTATTTGTACGATATTCCCTCATTTGTAAAACAGTTTTTTTATATTGGTAAAAACTACACCCTGGGAACTGCTGTAA
>CAYPFV010000162.1:0-6987 GCA_964410015.1 uncultured Bacteroidales bacterium | reverse complement strand
AGAAAAGAACGGGGCAGGCATCTGACCTATTTAATCAAATTATGAACAGATGAAATTACAACAAAACTATTACACAGAAAGAGATACGCTTTGGATTGCCAGAGACCTGCTGGGTAAACATATATACACCCATTTGAAAGAAGGGGAGATATGTTCTGCTGTAATCACAGAAACAGAAGCATACCTGGGCACTACCGATAAAGGATCACATGCCTGGAACAACAGAAGAACAAACCGCACAGAAACTATGTATAAAAAAGGAGGAATCAGCTATATTTATCTTTGTTACGGCATCCATCATCTTTTTAATGTAGTAACTTCGCATGAAAATATACCCCATGCAGTTTTGATACGTGGGGTTTTCCCGGTGCAAGGTATTGCCTGCATAGAAAAAAGGTTGAAAAAAAAACCGGCACTACACCTCAATGGTCCGGGAAAGTTTACCAAAGCCATGGGTATTACAACGCTCCACAACAACACCAGTTTGACGGGAGATACCATATGGATTGAGGACCGGAACATGAGGTTTGAGCAGGAGGAAATACTGATAACACCCAGAATTGGAATCGATTATGCTGGGAAAGACGCCCTGTTACCCTACAGATACGTGATAAAAAATGAAAAAATTATGATTGATAAACTAAAACAGTTGTGAATAGGAAGATGGAAAACAAAACAAAAATAATTTTAAGATCAGGAAAAGACGAAGCAATTAAAAGATTTCATCCCTGGGTTTTTAGCGGTGCCATCAAAAAAATCACAGGAGCCTCTCCGGAAGGGTCTTTGGTAGAAGTATTTTCCAACAAAGATGAATACCTGGGAACGGGGTTATATCAGGATGCCTCCATAGCGGTTAGAATGATGGCTTTTGCCCCGGAAAGACCCCGTGAACTGAACCAGTTATATTGGCAACAAAAATTACAACATGCCTTTGACCTTCGCACTGCCATGAATCTTACAAATAACCCCTCTACGAATGTATACCGGCTGGTGCATGGCGAAGGAGACCACCTGCCCGGACTTATCATTGATTTTTATAACGGTAATATAGTGATACAGGCACATGCAACAGGTATTCACTTTTACAGAAAACAAATCGCACATAGTCTGCAGCACATCTACAAAAACACCCTCAACACCATTTATTATAAAAGTAAGGATACTTTGCCTGCTGATTTTTCGAAAAACAATCCGGATTCAGAATCTTTTTTGTTAGGCAACAATGAAAAAATAATCGTTTCAGAACACGGAAACCAGTTTGAGATTGACTTTATTAATGGTCAGAAAACTGGTTTTTTTATCGATCAACGCGAAAACAGAAAACTTCTGGCAAAATATGTAAAAGGGAAAAGCGTATTAAATACCTTTTGTTATTCAGGAGGTTTTTCTGTGTATGCGCTAAAAGCAGGTGCAAAAATGGTTGATTCACTTGACAGTTCGCAAAAAGCCCTTGATCTGGCTGAGAAAAATGTTTTTCTCAATCATACGCCGGAAATACCACACAAAACAATTCAATCCGATACACTTCAATATTTGAAAGAAAATGCTCTTGAATATGAGCTTATCATACTCGACCCACCTGCTTATGCCAAGCATGCCCATGTGAGGCATAATGCGGTGCAGGGATACAAAAGGCTCAATACCGAAGCCATCAGAAAAATTAAAAAAGGTGGCATCCTTTTCACCTTTAGCTGTTCGCAGGTTGTGAATATGGGATTGTTTAAATCCACTGTTATATCTGCTGCCATACAAGCGGGCAGGCAGGCACGTATCTTACACCAGATGGCACAACCCGCCGATCATCCCATTAATGCTTTTCATCCCGAAGGCGAATATCTGAAAGGACTGGTTCTGTATATCGATTAAAAAAGATCAATTCACTGAGATAAAAACAAAAGCCTCATCACATTCCATGCAACCCAGTTTTTCAACCTACAAAAGTATCTGGAAAATATCCTACCCTATTATTATTGGTTTGGTAGCACAAAACATTATGATGGTAATAGATACTGCTTTTCTGGGAAGAGTTTCTGAAGTAACACTTGGGGCAGCAGCCATAGGAGGAGTTTTTTATCTGTGTATGGTAATGCTCGGCACAGGTTTTTCGATAGGTACACAAATTATGATCGGCAGAAGAAACGGCGAAAAAGACCACACTTCCATAGGCAGGGTTTTCAACCTGGGACTGATTGTGCTTTTATCATTAGCGGTTATCCTCTTTTTTCTGCTTCATCTTGGTGCTCCCCTGTTTCTTCAGTATTTTATTCAGTCAAAGGCCGTCCTCCAGGAGAGTTTAGTATTTATTCAGTTCAGAAAATTTGGTTTATTTTTTGGATTTTTGGTTTTGGGTTTCAATGCCTTGTATGTGGGAATAACCCAAACCAGGATATTAACCATCAGTACCTTTATTATGTCATTCTTCAATATTGTACTTGATTATGTTTTCATATTCGGTCATTATGGATTCCCTGAAATGGGTATAGGAGGAGCAGCGATGGCAACCAACATTGCCGAATTTTTCAGTTTTGGATTTTATCTCTTCTGGATTCTTTATAAAAAAGATCATTTGAAATACAACCTGCTTGATTTCCGAAAAATTCACCTACCCCTTTTCATATCCTTGCTAAGGCTTTCGGTACCAGTTATGTTTCAATACTTTTTTTCTTTTTCTGCATGGTTTGTTTTTTTTCTTATTATAGAAAGAATTGGTGAAACAGCACTTGCCGCATCCAACATTACCCGCAGTGTTTATATGTTGCTTATGATACCTGTCTGGGGGTTAAGTTCGGCAACCAATACACTTGTAAGCAACACCATTGGGCAAGGTAGACAAGATGATGTAATACCACTGATCAAAAAAGTACTGCTCATTGGAGTTATTTTTAATATCCTGTTGGTTCAGATCACCCTTTTTATGCCAGATGAAATTACAAAATTATACACAAATAATCCGTTGTTGATCGAATCCACCAAACCCCTGCTCAGGGTTATAAGTTTTGCACTTATTGCCTTTTCAATAGGTATGATCCTTTTTAATGGATTATCGGGAACCGGAAAAACAATGCTTGCTCTTAGAATTGAAATTGCATCTATTCTTTTGTACCTTTTTAGCGCTGCTTTGCTGGTTTATTTTGGCAACGGAAGCGCCGCCACTGTGTGGAGCGTTGAGATACTTTATTTTTCGAGTATGGCATTGTTTGCTTTTATTGCACTGAAAAAATCAAAATGGAAACAACACAAATTATAAAATACGTAAAAGCACTAAACACACTAATGAAAAAATATGTAGGTTTGTAAATAATTCATGCGAGACTTCAGACGTTTACATTTATTATATTGAATCATTGAGGCAGGTAATGGAAAAAGCCCTACTTATCAAACATCTTTCACATCAAGGTAATTAAATTATAATGACTACATTCAGAACTATCATACTATCTATCCTTTTTGTCATATTCACCTCATACATTGCATTTTGTTTTGAAAACACCAAAAATATCAACCACAACCTCTTGGGAAAAGCCTTTGAACCTCCTGAGGGTTTTTCTACACCCTGGACAGATTCAGTGCTTGCCTCTCTTAGCCTTGAGCAAAAAATTGGTCAGCTTTTTATGATAGAAGTGAATACCCGCAACGATAACCGTTATTTCAAAAGAATAGAAAAACAAATTGTTGATAACAATATTGGAGGCGTCATCTTTTTCAAAGGAGGTCCGCTTAGTCAGATAAAATTCACCAATCAATTACAGGAAAATGTTCAAACACCACTTATGGTATCTATGGATGCCGAGTGGGGTTTATCTATGCGGTTAGACAGTACTCCTTCTTTTCCGCGCCATATAACCCTGGGCGCCATTGCCAATGAACGTCTTATATACGAACTGGGAATGGAAATGGGATGGCAAAGCAAAAGGATGGGCATTCACATGAATTTTGCACCTGTTGTAGATGTTAATTCCAACCCGTCTAACCCGGTTATCAACTCCAGAAGTTTTGGTGAAGACCGTTATAATGTGGCACGCAAAGGACTGGCATTGATGTTTGGAATGCAGGATGCCGGTGTGTTTGCTACAGCAAAACATTTTCCCGGGCATGGTGATACCGAAACCGATTCACATCATACCTTGCCATACCTGCCCAATTCCAGATCAGAAATAGACTCTGTTCATCTTTTTCCTTTCAGGCAGCTAATCGATAATGGTTTGCAATCGCTCATGGTAGCGCATTTAAATATTCCCTCTATGGATGATACACCCGATATTCCTTCAAGTCTGTCGACCAAAATCATCAACGATCATTTGAAAAAGGAAATGAAATTTAAAGGGTTAGTCGTATCAGACGCTATGAATATGAAAGGTGTCACCAGTTTTTATCCACCCGGCGAACTGGAATTGAACGCATTACTGGCAGGAGTGGATCTGATACTGATGCCTCAAAACCTTGAACTTGCCATCAACACCATACTCAAATCGGTAAAAGAAAATACCATCAGCGAAGAATTTATAGATGAAAAGGTGCGAAAAATATTATATTTTAAAGAAAAAGCAGGCCTAGCTGATTACAGACATCTGCCCCGGTACAACGTTTATGAACATTTGAATGCACCCAGAGTACAAGAGTTAAACCGCAAACTTGTTGAATCAGCCATCACCATTGTGCATAATGAAGATAATACGATCCCCCTTCGCAGGTTAGATACACTTCAAATCGCTGCCTTGTCCATAGGGTCTGCCACTGAAAATCCGTTCCAGACCATGTTGGGAAATTATTATCCTGTAAGCAAATACAGCATTTTCAAAAACCACAATCAGGAACAGGCCGATCAGATAATCAAAGAGCTGGATCAATACAACCTGGTAATCGTGTCAATTCAAAACAACAGCATGTTTCCCGGACGAAACTATGGCATCAACCAGGCTACCATCAACCTTGTCAACCGACTGTCATCCCAAAACAATGTTATTCTCAATATTTTTGCCAATCCATACAGTTTAGCATCCTTTGGTGAGGATATATTCAAAACAAAGGCAGTAATCGTATCCTATCAGGATGGTCGCAACTATGAGGAGGTATCAGCCGAAATTATTTATGGTGTTTTGGGAGCAAGAGGAAGGTTGCCCGTATCGGTTATACCTTATTTTCCGGTTTACAAGGGTATAAGAACAGAAGGAGGTCTTCGGGTCAGATACCGGGACCCCGATCAGACGGGTATTGACTATGAGATGCTCCAAAGGGTTGACAGTATTGCCTTGATGGGTATACAGGAAGAAGCATACCCTGGTTGTCAGATTGCAGTGATCAAAGATGGTGCTATGATCTACAATAAAGCCTTCGGACATCATACCTACACAAAACAAAAACAAGTTTCCACCAACGATATTTATGATCTTGCATCGCTGACAAAAATTTTGGCTACTACACTATCTTTGATGAAACTGCATGGTGAAGGAAAGATTGACCTTGACGATCCGCTGGGGAAATATTTACCCCTTGCAAGGGGAAGCAACAAAGAGCATCTGATCATCAGAGAAATTCTTGCCCACCAGTCAAAATTAAGATCCTGGATACCTTTTTATCTTTCCACTCTGGATAAAGGAACGATTAATCCGCAGATATTTAGTACGAAACACTCTGAAGATTTTCCTGTGCAGGTGGCCTTGAATATGTATATACACAAAAACTACCGCGATAGTATTTTCAGGAATTTACTTGATTCTGAACTGTTAACGCAGAAAAGATATATTTATTCGGATTTGGGTTTTATTCTTTTTGCTGAAATGATTGAAGAAATAACCGGTAAGCCCATCAATGAATATGTAAAGCAGGAATTCTACGCTCCTATGGGATTAAAAAACATTACTTATAATCCCCTGCAATATCACGATCCTGAAAAGATCGTCCCTACCGAAATAGATACACTGTTCCGGATGCAAAAGGTACATGGATTTGTTCACGATCCCACAGCATCGATGCTTGGTGGTGTTTCAGGACATGCAGGGCTTTTTTCCAATGCTTCTGATGTGGCTATACTTATGCAAATGCTATTGCAGGAAGGAAGCTATGGCAATGTCAATTATCTAAAACCATGGGTTATTGAGGAGTTTACACGCACACAATTTGCAGGAAACCAAAACCGCAGAGCCCTGGGATTTGACAAACCCAATATAAAAAAGACCAATACCCCTTCTGCCTGCTTAAGTGCTTCGCCACTGAGTTTTGGTCATAGCGGTTTTACCGGTACCTATGCATGGGCCGATCCGAAAGAAAACCTTGTGTATGTTTTTTTGTCTAACCGGGTTTATCCAAATATATCCAATCGGAAAATTTCGGAAATGGATATCCGTACAGAGATTCAACAAGCCATCTACGATGCCATATATTTCAAACGTTTTTTAAATGAGAAACGAATACCCTGATTTTTTACGCTGTATGAAAAGAAAAGATTTTCAAAACCAGTTCTGCGTGTATGACAGAAAAAATTAATTTGACGGAATGGCTGGGGTACCTGGCATCTTCGCTGATTTTACTCTCCATGATGATGAGTTCCATCAAAAAGTTAAGATGGATCAACTTAACAGGTGCAGCACTGTTTTCGATATACGGATTTATCATTGGAGCTATGCCTGTGGCATTTATGAATACCCTGGTAGTATTTATAAACGTTTATCATCTCTTTCAATTATATTTCGGGAAAAAGAAAAATCTGTGATTTGTCCCAGCCATCGCATAAAAGGTGGCGCGACGCTGTCACTTTTGGTCGTCAACAAATAAAACAACGAATCTGAACCAGGATATGCAGCATCACTGCCGGGGTCATGATCGTTTGTGGTTCTTTTCCAGGGAAGTTTTTTGTTTCACGCAAAGATTTTTGTTTCACGCAAAGATTTTTTTGTTTCACGCAAAGGCGCAAAGGCGCAAAGACACTACAATTGCAGTGCACCGCCATCTTTGTATAAAAAAACGTTATTGGATTGAACGAAAGGTAGC
>CAYPFV010000161.1:0-7006 GCA_964410015.1 uncultured Bacteroidales bacterium | reverse complement strand
AAAGAACCATGGCGCCCAGTTCATTGCTTTTTTATTTGGGGTTGAACACCAAAATCGATGGACTGGAGCATCACAATCTTTTTTTCGATAAGGACTTTGACCAGCATGCCGCCGAAATTTATACTGATCCGAAATGGCCGACCGACCCACTGTTTTATGTCTCGTGTCCCTCTAAAACCGACGCATCGGTAGCGCCCCAGGGGCATGAAAATATTTTTCTACTGATGCCATTGGCTCCCGGTATTGAAGACAGTGATCAAATGCGTGGAAAATATTTTGATATGATGTGCAACAGGTTAAAAAATATTTTGGGAGTCGACATCCGGGATCATATTGTTTACCAAAGATCATTCTGTTTGGATGACTTTTCAAAAGACTACAATGCGTTTAAAGGAAATGCCTATGGTTTGGCCAATACTTTAAAGCAAACTGCGATTTTAAAGCCTCGCGTTCATCATAAGAAGGTATCTAACCTCTATTATACAGGGCAATTAACCTCACCAGGACCCGGCATGCCACCTTCCATTATTTCCGGGCAAATGGTGGCTGATCTTATCATCAACCAGTCATAGAACCCGTCATTCAAAAAATAAAACCAGAAACAGTGGTCTATCCAAAAATTCAATCAGCAGATGATTATACTTTTCAATCTCTGATAACCTGCAATTGCTGATGATACATACGTGCATATAATTTGTCATGAGCCAGAAGTTGATCATGCGTTCCCCTCCCGGTAATCTTTCCCTTATCCATAACCAGTATCTGATCCATTTTGCTCATATCTTTGAGGCGGTGAGTGATTATAACCATTGTTCTGTTTGCCCTTTGTTCCCAGATAGTGTTAAGTACTTGTCTTTCAGTATTTACATCCATATTGGCTGTGGGTTCGTCAAAAACCCATATTTTTGATTTTTTGAGTAAAACCCTTGCCAGCAGAAACAATTGGCGTTCTCCACCCGAAAACCGGGTTCCCAGGTTGCCGGGTGCAAGATCAAGTTGATTTGAGAAAGCATCTAATCCTACCTGATGGAGTACTTTTTTGAGCTCATAATCCGATGCCGTGGGATCGGCAATAAGAAGATTCTCCCTTAAAGGGCGGTTGAAAACATAAGCATCCTGCGCCAAAACCCCGAAATGGATCCTGTATTGTTCCGGATTCAGATGGGATATATCATGTTCATCTGCCGTAATGCGACCCACGTTGGGTTGCCAAAACCCAAGCAGCAGGTTCAGTAAAGTACTTTTTCCACTACCCGTAGGTCCTACAATTGCAGTTTTCGATCCGGGTTCTAATTCAAAAGAGATGTTGCTCAAAGTAACATTTTCATCCTCATAGGAAAAAAACACATTTTTGAATGCAATCAAGGGAATTGATTGAAAAGGAGGTGATAATTCTGACCGGGGGGCAGTTTTGTTCATAGCTTTCTGATCCTGGGAAACAGCAAACAAACGTTTTGACGCCTCAATGGAGTTTTCATAATGGATGAAAGCATTAGCCAAACCCTGCACCGCTTCGAAACTACTCAATACACCCAACACAATAGCCGCCAGCCAAACACCTTTGATCTCTCCGCTCATCACCAGTGGGAAAGATATGACCAAAACCGAAAACATTGCCAGGTGCGATAACAGATTGTTTAGCCCTTCAGCCATTCCTGCAGTGAAGGCATTCTTCTGTTGCACTTCTTCCAGTTTATCCTGCAGAATATTAAACTGTTCTTTGGTTTCATCCTGTTTGCCCATCCAAATCAAGTCCTTTAAACCCTGAAACCGGTCAACCAGATAAGTCTTTAGCTTACTGCCGGTTGACACTTCGGTTTTACCCCTTCCTTTCACCATTTTTGCAACCACCAGGGGTACTGCAATTCCATTAACCGTAAGAAAAGTAAGCGTAATGAACGCTATCAAATGATCAAAAAAACCAAGCAGGAAAAATGTGATAAGGGAGATTAAAAGAGCAACAATCACAGGAGAAAAAATTCGCAAGTAAATATTTTGCAGGGTTTCCACATCCGATACAATACCAGAAAGCAGGTCGCCGGGTCTTTTTCCCATCATCCATTTTTGAGAAAAAGAGTCGAATTTCCGGTACAAACTGCTGCGGAGGGTAAGGAGTATTTTGAATGTGAGATCATGAGAAACCAGTCGGTCAAAATATCTAACCACTGCCCGTGAAATGCCAAAAAACCTTACCCCGGCGGTAACCATAAAAAGATCAACGATCAGCGGCCGCTGAGCTGCTCTGGATATGAGGTATCCTGATGTGCTCATCAAACCAATACCTGCCAGTATGGTAGCAGTGGCTAAAAATAGCGCCAGGATAAACTGACCTTTATATTTCAGAACATATGAAAACAGTTTTATAATCATTTTCTTTTATGTTAGATATGCCGGTGTGTTGATATATACTGGTTGTACAACCCCTTATCTTTGATCAATTCAGAATGTGAACCTCTTTCCACAATATCACCATTGTCGAAAACCAGGATATGATCTGCTTTCTGAACAGTTTGCAGGCGGTGGGCAATAATAAGTGCTGTGCAATGTTTGGAAATTTCAAGATTGGCTTGTGTAATGATCAGCTCACTTTCAGGATCAAGACTTGATGTTGGTTCATCCAGTACAAGCAAAGGAGCATTCTTTAAAAATGCCCGGGCGATGGCCAATCTTTGCTTTTGTCCGCCACTAAAAACTGAGGCATTTTCGGTGATCGTAAAATTGTATTTTCCTGGCAGATTCTCAATAAAACCTCTGACACCCGCCATCTCACAGGCATCAGCAATCTGTTTCCCACTAGCTGAGGGATTTGCCATGCGTAAATTATCAGATACAGAACCGTTGAAAAAATGGGGATGCTGAGGAACATAAGCCACCCATTTTTGCCATTGCTTTCTATCCATTGCCGAAAGAGGCGATTTGTTAATCCATACTTCCCCTTTTTGAGGATGCAAAAAACCCAGCATAATATGCGCAAAAGTGCTTTTGCCTGCACCGCTTTTTCCTACAACTGCGGTAAGGGTGCCAGGTTTCAAATGGCAATTTATGCTATTCAATACTGGTTTTGAATCTCCCGGATAGGTGAAAGAAACATTTTCAAAAACAACAGAAGGTTTATGGTTGACAGATAAAGAGTTTTTACTTGTGCTGGCAGGGTCATATCCATATCCCTTTTGGTCGAGGATGCCGAAAATTGATTTTGCTGCAGCCGCTCCTTCCATACCCGCATGGTGGTGAGCTCCTAATGTGCGGAATGGGAGATAAAACTCAGGAGCCAGCAACAATATAAACAAAGCGGGTTGGTAAATCATCATCCCCTCAATTAATCTTATGCCTACCTGCACTGCCACCAGGGCAATGCTAATACTGGCTGCCAGTTCCAAAACCATCCCTGATAAAAAGGCCACTTTTAGTACATCCATTGTCATCACCCTGAATAGATTACTTTTCTTCTCTACCTCTTTTGCCTCTTTGTTGTTTATGGAAAAAGTTTTCAGCGTTTTCATCCCCATTAAAACATCCAAAAAGTGAGAGGATAATCCACTGAGCTGACCCCATTGGTTTTCAGTCATTTTTTTGGCATACGTTCCGATCAGAAACATAAAGAAAAGTATTAAAGGGGCAGTAAAAAGCATGATCAATCCACTCATCCAATCAAAAAAGAGGGTGAAAACAATGATTGAAACTGGTAGAATCACAATATGGATGATAGAAGGAATATAGCGGGTAAAATAATCATCAAGTTTATTGGTACCATCAGTAATGTTGGCAACCAATTGGCCGGTTTGATGTGATTGGGTATAGGAAGGGCCAAGATTTATCATGTGATTGAACAGGCTTTTCCTTAAAGAAGATTGAATTTTGATGGATTTTTGGTGTGAAAACTTTTCGCGGAACCATAGCAGGAGACTTCTGGCCAAAATGCATCCCAAAAGGAGATACAACAGATATAAGCGCGTGAAAGAACCAGAGATAAAAACATCAGAAATGATCGTACTCAACAGATACATCTGCACCAGTATTACCGCCGTAATGAGCAGGCTGGTAATGATAATTCCCGTAAAAAAACCATGCACATTTTTCGCAAGGTCAAAGAGTCTGCGATGTGTGTGCATGGTTGTAGGTGTATTTTTTGAATCCTTTTTAATCACAAAGGTTTAATATGTGATCATTAAAGTTATTAGAATTAATCTCTTGGAATCGCATCTCGGCTGACCCTTTTGCTGAAAATGTAATAGCTCCATCCCTGGTATGCCAAAACAACAGGAACAAAAAGCAATGCAACAATTGACATGATCTTCAGTGTCAAATCACTGCTCGAAGCATTATAAACTGTTAGGCTATAATCAGAATCAATAGAAGAGGGCATTACGTTGGGAAACAAACCGTAAAAAATAACAGCAGTCCCCAGTAAAATTGTAAGAGCCATGGTGGCAAATGCATATCCTTGCATTTTCTGTCGAATAAAGATATAACAGGCAATAAAACTCAGAATAGCAAGGGTAGGCAAAGTTCCGGGAATCAGCCCCAGACCTTCAAAAAGCACTGTATTCCAATATCCTAAAAGAGCAAAAGCTCCCGTGAGAAGAGCTATAGGTATCCAGAGTATTTTGGATATTTTTTCGGCGCGTTCTTTTAAGTCATCCGTAGTGCGCAAAGTAAGGAATATAGCACCATGCAATACAAATAGCAATACAACTACCACACCACCCATTAAAGCGTAAGGATTAAGAATGTGCAGCAGATTTCCGGTAAAGTTTTTGTCATCTCCAATGGGTAATCCCTGTACAATATTTGTAAATGCAACGCCCCACAAAAATGCGGGAACCAGACTGCCCCAGAAAATGAAATGATCAAAAGTTTTTTTCCACTTTTTTCCTTCCATCTTTGCTCTGAATTCAAAACCTATAGCGCGTAAAATCAGAGCCATTAGCATTAGAAACAAAGGAAGGTAAAATCCACTAAACAGGGTGGCATACCAGTGAGGAAATGCAGCAAACATAGCACCGCCAGCAGTGATGAGCCACACTTCGTTGGCATCCCAAAAAGGTCCGATGGTGTTGATCACCACCCTTTTGTCTGTATCATCTTTGCTTATAAAAGGCAGTAAAATGCCCACCCCAAAATCAAATCCCTCGAGGATAAAATAGCCAATAAAAAGAATAGCTATCAAAATAAACCATATTAATTGAAAATCCATACGCGTAAATTTTTATGTTTAAAATATCTTTTAATATGCATGTGAACCACTATCATCGCCGATGGCTACACCCTTTTTGGCAAATTTATAAACCAAAAATACGGCAAGGGCAGCCAATACACCATATACCAGTGTAAATAAAATGGTAGTAAGAAGCATTTCCAGGTAGCCTACATTGGTTGATACCCCATCCATGGTAAGCATCAATCCATGGACAACCCAGGGTTGACGACCCATTTCCGTAACTATCCAACCCAAAGAGTTGGCCGCAAGGGGAAGAAACATAACTACCATCGCAGCTTTTAAATATAAGTAACTCTCCTCCAGTTTATTTCTCCACCATTGAATAATGCCGATAACGGACATCAAAATAAAGAGCATCCCCAGTCCTACCATCAGTCTGAAACTCCAGTACACAATCGCTACCGGAGGAAGGTAATCTCCTTCACCATAGGTTTGTTCGTATTCTTCCTGAAGGTCCTTCATCCCTTTCACTTCACTGGTGACGTTATTATGCGACAAAACAGAAAGCAAATAAGGAAGTTTCAATTCTCTCTCCGAGGTTCTGTTTTTTTGGTCAATAATAGCAAATACTGAAAAACTTGCGGGTTTTTCGGTTTCCCATAAAGCTTCCATTGCAGCCATTTTCATAGGCTGAGTTTCTACTGTATTTTGCGCCTGCTTGTGCCCGGTAGTTGCTACCAAAATGGAGGATACAGCTGTAAATACGATAGCTATTTTAGCAGACCTTGCAAATATGTCAACCTGATTTTTCCGTACCATATGCCAGGCACTGATGCCCAACATAAACAGACCTCCTGTTACAAAGGCAGCTATGATCGTGTGCTGCGCCATTACCAGCATTTGCTCATTGAGCATCACGGCAACAAAATCACTCAATTCGGCGCGTCCTTCTACCAGGTTATATCCAACAGGTACCTGCATCCAGGCGTTGGCAATGATAATCCACAGGGCAGAAAGGTTTGATCCCAAAGCTACCAACCAAATGCTTAACAGATGAAGCCCTTTGGGTAGTTTATTCCATCCAAACAACCACACAGCAATAAAAGTGGATTCAAGAAAAAAGGCAAGTAATGCCTCAATAGCAAGGGGTATACCAAAAATATCGCCAACAAAACGCGAATATTCTGCCCATGCCATACCAAATTGAAATTCAAGAACAATACCCGTTACCACACCCAAAGCAAATATAATGATGAAGAGCTTACCAAAAAACCTGGTTAACTTCTTGTATGCATCGCTGTTGGTTTTGTAATAAAAAGTATGTAAAATGGCAACCAATACCGATAGCCCCATTGTTAAAGGACTAAAGAAAAAGTGATAGATGGTGGTGATACCAAACTGCCACCTGGCAATTTCTAATATTTCCATAGGCTAAATTTTATGATGGATAATTTTGGTTAGGGGATTATTTTTAATAAAAGTATTCATTATTAAATGGGGTTGTAATCTGAAGTTTTATATCGCATATACCTGCATTATCATTATAAAAGTATGATAACTTTTCAGCAATCATGCACCAAAGGTAACATAAAATTATATTCAGGCAATGGAATGCTTAAATTTTTTTGGTTTAGTAGATTTTTTTTATTATATTAGGTTTTTAACGTTTCGTTACCCACCCATCACATTATCAAACAATAGTTGAAACCATCAATCAGGAATATCCTGCAGGGATTACCAAAAAAGTGCTGAAGGGTTAGATGAGTAGTTTTTTTTTGGGGTAGATGAGCAGTTTTTTTGAAAGGATAATGTCCGCAAAATCAACCGGGTAAATAATAGTTTTCA
>CAYPFV010000160.1:0-7075 GCA_964410015.1 uncultured Bacteroidales bacterium | reverse complement strand
TAGAATATTCTTACCAGCTTTCAGGAAAAAGAACAGGAAAATCCGGTACCAGCAACTCCGGTCAGGGTGGTCAGGTATTGGCCAAACCCGGCGAAAAAACTCTCCTATCCAAATTTTCTGTCAATATTTCCCCTGGTGATGAGTGGGAGGTTATTCTGGATATTTACCATGACGATGTTCACATAGCGGCCGACACCTTATCTCATAACCGATAAAACCAAACCGGCGGGTTAAATTTCCTTTTTTAACCAATCACTTCTTTTCAACCACGTAAAAACCGAAATTTTTTTCTTTTCTCTTTTTGTATCTTTATGGCTGTTATTCAAATCAAGGATTACAGTGCCGGTATATCAGAACATTTTTTTTTCTTTACAGTTTTCCCTTTTTTGGGTATGGTTGGCTGTGTTTTCTGCTGAAACACATGCGCAAGCGCCCAAATACAGCAACGAATTTCTATCTATCGGTGTTGATGCCCGAGCCATGGCCATGTCAAACGCTTTTGTATCGGTTGCCAACGATGCCACTGCAGGATACTGGAACCCGGCGGGGTTGCTCCGGTTGGAATCAGACATACAGGTTGCCCTTATGCACACTGAATATTTTGCCGGAATCACAGAATATGATTATGGTGCCATTGCCTTCAACACGGGGACAAAAAATGCCATCGGATTTTCTTACCTCAGGTTTGGTGTAGACGATATTCCCGATACATCGGAGCTTATCGACGGAGAAGGAAACATCAACTACGACCGCATCCGCTCTTTCTCTGCTTCCGACAATGCTTTTATCTTTTCTTTTGCCCGCCTTGTCAATGAGCAGCTCAGAATGGGTTTCAACACCAAGATCATCCGGCGCACCGCCGGGTCTTTTGCAGGTGCATGGGGGTTCGGACTTGATCTGGGTGCGCAGTTTGATCATAAAAACTGGAAGTTTGCACTCGTAGGAAAGGATATCACTTCTACTTTCAATGCATGGTCTTACGACCTGGATGATAGCATGAGAGAAGCGCTGACCCTCACAGGCAATGAGATTCCTGAGAACAGCCTGGAGATCACCCTTCCTCATTTTGCGCTGGGTGCCAGTTATCAATATGTTTGGAAAGACCGTGTAGGTGTGTTGGCTTCGGCCGACCTGCATATCACCACCGATGGAAAAAGGAATGTGCTTGTAAAAGGTGACCCCTTCAGCATCGATCCTTCGATAGGTTTGGAATTAGATTATAAAAAGGTGGTTTTTATCAGAGCTGGCGCCGGAAATTATCAGCAGTATACCCACACCAGCGAGCAAATTAAAAAATCGGTTCAGTTTAACCTGGGCATAGGTATTGCCATTGGTAATGCCTTTGAACTGGATTATGCCCTTACCGATGTGGGCGATAATTCTATTGCCATGTATTCCAATGTGTTTTCATTAAAACTGAATATAAACAGGCAAAACAGGGAAACACCGGAAGAAAACCAACAACAATGAAAATAACAATACTAAAATGAGTCTACAATGAGTCCGGTCTAAAAAGTTTATTGTCCACAAATTACACAAATTGATACTAATTTTAATGTCTGCTATGCATATAATTAAAAATATTACATTTTCACTAATTTCCCGAAAACCTGTTTTCGGAGTAAACGCATATAATATGACAGGGCAATTTATAAAGATTTGATAAAGATAGAATTGAATATGATGAACCGACTCAAAACAACAGGCGTGCTACCCAAACCTTCGGTTATATTTTCATACGGTTCCATCCCATCAACAAACAAGACTATAAATATATGAACAATACGCTGCTCCCATATGGTTTTATTACTGTTTTGCTTTTGGCAGTATTTCTTATTCCTTTGAATGGAATGTCGCAAAACTATGGCAATGAGTGGATCAATTACAACCAGCAGTATTTTGCAGTCCCCATTGCCGAAGATGGTGTTTACCGCATCGGTTATGATGCCATGGCCAATGCCGGAATCCCTTTAGGAAGCTTTGACCCGCGCAGTTTTCAGGTATATGCCCGTGGGGAGCAGCAACCCATCATAGTTTCCAGCGAAGACACAGGAAATTTTCAACCCGGAGATTACATTGAATTTTATGCCCGGAAAAACACCGGTTGGTTTGACCAGGGTTTTTACAATGATCCGTCTAAACATCCCAATCCAAACTATAGTCTGATCAACGATACCATTACATATTATGTTACATGGGGGAGCCAGTTAAACAATGAACGGTTTACGGTTCGGGAGGGCAATGATTTTAGTGGCTACACACCAGCATCTTATGCCTGGTATACCGTTCGGCAGGATTATACCTCCTCCTATTATTCGGGAGAAACCAATAATTATGGTGTTACCGAACCAGGTTATGCAGAGGCTGAGGGATGGTTTGATTCGGCGATCAATGTGGGTCAGAGTGTTACGCGCACAATTTCCACACCCTCCATTTATACTGAGGGACCTGAGGCACAGATCGATTTCGCCATTGCAGGGGCATCCAATTACCGCCCTCTGAATCCTGACCACCACCTGCAGGTGCAATTTGCGGGCGAAAATATTGATACTCTTTACGAAGGTTACCGTTTGTTGAAATTCTCTGAGACGGTAAACCCGGGAAACTTAGATGAATCGGGAACTCCTTTTGTCTTCTCTTCCATCAATTCTCTGGCAACTCCTGTTGACCGCTCCACCATCAGTTATATTTCTGTTCGCTACCCCAGGTTGTTTGACTTTGCAGAAATGCAAAATGTTTCTCTCCATCTTCCGGTTTCCAGTGGCGACAATACATTGATAGAATTTACCGGATTAAATGTGCAGGAGGACGACACGGTATGGGTATACAATTTTACCTCGCAAACCAAGGTAAGGGCTTATTTTAACCAGGATCGTTTCCGGGCCCTCATTTCACAGCCCAACAGAGAGAGAGAACTTTTTATCACCTCCGAAAGTCAGGTAAAAAATATCAGCACATTGTATCCTGTTAACGATGATCCATCTAATTTTGCCCGTTTTGTCAATTACAACAGTGATGCGCACCGGAATTCGGATTATATCATTATTTCACATGCTTTGTTGATGGACGAGGCGGAGGGTTACCGTGATTTCAGAACCTCAACAGGTTATCAGGTTTTGGTTGCCGATGTGGAGCAACTCTACCATCAGTTTGGATACGGGATAAAAAAACATCCTTTGTCTATCCGGCAGTTTCTTGATTACCTGATCAATACATACGACCATCCACCGGAGTATCTGTTTTTGATGGGGAAAGGACGAACTGCGCCTTCCTATCGGAAAAACCCATCGGTTTATGCATCAACACTGGTGCCATCCTACGGCAATCCAGCTTCCGATATAATGCTCAGTTCAGGTCTGGATGGCAACGGATATGCTCCTGCACTTGCTACCGGCAGACTGGCAGCCAGGAATGCCGAGCATGCCTCCTGGTATCTTGATAAAGCCATTCAGCACCACGATGCACAACAACAACCACGCGAATGGATGAAAAACATCCTCCATTTCGGAGGTGGGTCGAGTGTAAGCGAGCAGAATCTCTTAAAAAAATATCTTCACCGCTATGAGGAGATTCTGGAAGATACCCTCTTTGGCGGGTATATCCGTACTTTTCTGAAAAGCTCAACCGACCCGATCCAGATCAACCAATCTGATTCGCTGAAGCAGATCATCAATAACGGCGTTAGTATGATGGTATTTTTCGGACATGCAGCAGGTATTGGTTTCGACATTAGCATCGACTATCCGTCGGAATACAGTAATTTTGGAAAATATCCGCTTCTGGTGGCCAACTCCTGCTTTGCCGGTGACATTTTCGGGGGGGGTATCAGCTCGAGTGAAGAGTTCGTTATCATTCGTGAAAAAGGGGTGATCGGTTACATTGCTGCCACAACCGCTATGGGAGCCTTTGAACTCAACAAGTATTCCACAGAGTTTTTCCGAAATCTGAGCGCCGACAATTATGGAAAACCAATTGGATACTCCACAAGAGAAACCATCAGAAACATACAGTCGGACGACTCGTATGTGAAAAATGTGTCTTTGCTTAAAACTTTACACGGCGACCCTGCCGTAATCCTGAATGCACATCCGAAACCTGATTATAAAATTGAATCGAAAGACATCTTTTTTACACCCAAAGAGGTAAACGCCGAAATGGATTCATTTAATCTGAACATTATTGCCACCAATATTGGCAGAAGCATCAAAGATTCTGTTTTTCTTGATCTGGAGCGAAAATTTCCTGATGGCACAGTGGAAACCATGCAGAAAAGAATTCTTACCCCTATGTTTAAGGATACTCTTACTTTTCGTTTGCCGGTTGACCGCGAAAAAGGAGCAGGTATGAATCATTTTGTTGTTACTTTAGATGGTCTTAACGAAGTGGAGGAAATGGATATGTCTAATAATACCGCTTCGCGTGATCTTTTCATCAAATCATCCGATGTCATCCCGGTATCCCCGCAAAAGCATACTATTGTCTCTGAACCACAACTTACACTAAAAGCCTCTACGGGCAATCCTTTTGCTGCTGAAAGAACTTATATTTTTGAAATTGATACATCTGCTTCGTTCATCCAGCCTATTGCACGGCATCATATAACCCAGAGTGGAGGTGTATTGGAATGGGATTTGCCTTTTAGTTTAACCGACAGCACAGTCTATTTCTGGAGGGTGAGCATGGATTCGGTTTACACCGGAACTTACAACTGGCGATCGTCTGATTTTCAGTATATCAATGGTAGAACAGGGTGGAGCCAGGCAAAATTCGAACAGTTTAGAGATAATGATTATACCTATGTTTCTTTTAACGAAGAGGAAAGAAAATGGGATTTTATCAACACCATTCATAACATCAGTGCACAAACAGGTGTGTATCCCTACTTGCCCTGGAATGAGCAATATGTGCGGAAAAATGGGGTGGCTATTGAGGTATTCTCATGTTTGGCAGATGTTGGCAACGGGATGTATTTTGCTGTTTTTGATCCGGTATCTGCCGATCATTGGATGAGTCACAACCAGGGTAATAACCTGGGGCAGTATGACAATTACCATTGCCGGCAACGCCCCATAGGTACTTTTGATTTTTACTCGACCTCCGACACCTGGCGCGAAAGAATGAGGAAATTTATTGATACCATACCCGATGGACATTATGTTTTGGCCGTGAGCCATCGAAATCATAACGCAGAGAACTATCCTGAAGAGTTGTATGCTTCCTTTGAATCGTTGGGTAGTGCCAATATTCGTAACATTCCCAACAACACACCTTATCTGCTTTTTGGTGAAAAAGGGTCGCCCATCGGTTCTTCGAATGAGGTGATCGGTGCCTCTGTAACTTCTCACATCCAGATCAGCGACAGTTTGCTAACCAACTGGGATAAAGGCAGGATTCTTACACGGGATATCGGTCCCGCCAACCAATGGAAGGAGATAGAATGGAAGCAAAACAGTGTTGAACCTGAGAATACCGACTCGGTCTGGATGGATGTGCTGGGAATATCTTCCACAGGAGTCACGGATACTTTGCTGACAGATATTCCTGCCTCAGAACAGGTAATAGACATTGAAAATCAGAAAATAGATGCACAAAAATATCCCTATCTGCGTTTACAGGTAAATATGATGGATGAAGAGAACCGCACACCTGCACAAATGGAAACCTGGAAAGTATATTATGACGGAATACCTGAAGTGGCGCTCAATCCCTCACACCATTACCTGCTTCAGAATGATACCATCAAACAAGGAGAAAGTCTCTCTTTTTCTACCGCTATCGAAAACATCAGTGACTATGATATGGACAGTTTGAAAGTAAACTATTGGGTTGTGGATGAAAACCGTCAGATTCATCCGTTGGATTATCCAAGACAGAAACCTTTAAGTGCCGGGGAGATTCTGATCGATACCATAGAGGTAACCACTACAAACATTCCGGGGAACAATGAATTATGGGTGGAAGTAAATCCCGGATTGGATCAATTTGAACAAAATCAGTTCAATAACATCGGACAGATACCCTTTTTTGTGGAGAAAGACAAGACAAACCCCCTGCTGGAAGTAACCTTTGACGGAGCCCAGATCATGGATGGCGAGATTGTGTCTGCCAATCCTTTTATTCAAATACACCTTTCCGATGAAAACAATTACCTTGCCCTTGATGATACTACGCTTGTAAAGGTGTTTATCAGTAAACCCTCATCGGATGAATTTCAACGGATATATTTTAATACCGGCGGACAGCAGAAAATGCATTTCTATCCTGCTTCTCTTCCCGACAACCAATGCACCATAGAGTACGAACCTCTCTTTGAAAAGGATGGGGAGTATACCCTGAGAGTGCAGGCCACTGATAAAACGCAGAATGAATCAGGGATTGATGATTATACCATCAGTTTTGAAGTGGTCAACCGTTCTACTATTACAGAATTATTGAATTGGCCCAATCCCTTTACCACCGCAACCCATTTTGTTTTTACCCTCACCGGGTCTGAATTACCTACATTCATGAAAATACAAATCCTTACTGTTACAGGAAAGGTTGTGAGAGAAATTGACATGTCAGAATTAGGGCCGCTAAGAATTGGCAAAAATATTACTTCCTATGCATGGGATGGCACCGATGAGTATGGCGATCGTTTGGCCAACGGTGTTTATCTCTACAGGGTAATCAGCCATATAAATGGACAACAGATTGAATTAAATTCTACCGAAGCCGGAAAATATTTCAAAGAAGGATTTGGAAAAATGTATCTGATGCGTTAAGGATGTTTTTGAAACATACACAACAATAAAACGTTTAAATGGTTAAAGGATTGAAAAAGCAAACAAGTCTTGTGTTTGATACAATGATAATAAATTCAGATGAACCGAGCCATGACAAAGTTTTTGACACACACGCACATGATTATAATTTCGCAACACAGAGAAAAATACAAAACTGGTTTTTTGGCGAGCTCTCCCGTTAGAAAAAACGGGACAGGCTATCTGACCGAATTAATCAAATTATAAACAGATGAACCATCCATGATTAAGCTTAAAACATACACGAGGATGATTATTGGGGTAATGACAAA
>CAYPFV010000159.1:0-7140 GCA_964410015.1 uncultured Bacteroidales bacterium | reverse complement strand
TTCTACATCCCAGAACAAAACTTATAATGGGATTAAAGGAGGAGGAATGCAGTAGCATATTGACCGAATTTTTTAAAAATAAGAGATAAGCACCAGGTGTTTCATTTCTGATGTAACATTTAACTGTTTACCATACATTTAGGAGATATCTTTTTCTACCAACCATCAGTTTTCAGAAAAGCGCTGATCACTTTTTATTTGTCAGGGAGTTTCATTCTTTTGCAGGTATTCTTCTTTCACCTCCGGGTAAGACGGAATGTTGGAATAGTGCCATTTATCCAGTACTACTCCATTGTGGAGTAAAAGCAAACCGGGATTGGAACGAATAATAGTTTTTAAAGCAATGCCATCTGACTGATAAAAAGGATAGGAAGCCTGCACTTCATGTCTGAATTCATCCATGGTTTCAAAAGTGCTACCTGTAAGCACAATAAAAGATAGACCATCGACCTCTGCCAAACTGGCAAATTCATTGATTTTCTTTTCAAAAGATTTTTTATGAGTTCTTTTCAGATCATAAGCGACCAAAATAAACTGAAAATCAGGGTTGGCAATATATGCATCTGTATAATCATCGCCATATTCATCCTGAATATAAAAATTGGTGATGGGAGCATCAATAAATTCTTGTATGATTTTCTCCTTGCGGTCTACATATACCCATGGATCTGAGGGCAGTTCTTCAACAGAAAATTCTTTTTCCTCTCCTGTCTCGGGGTTTTCATAGATAAAGATATATTCAACAATTTGTTCCTGCACAGGTGTGAGTTGCTCATATATATTATTTCCTTTCTTCCAGGGTCTGAAGTCGAGAATAGGTAAGTTTCTAAGGGAATAGAAAGAAATAAACAGGATGAAAACGGTAAATATAATGGGTAAGAGCCAATCCTTTCGGGGAGAAAAGATCGGTTTAAATCTTTTGCGATACAGAAAAATAAACAGGATAGCAGCAAGAATGATCAGATTCTTGTAAAAAGTCTCCCAATTACTGATAATCAGTGCATCGCCGAAGCAACCGCAGTCAGGAACCGGATCGGCAATGGCAATGTATAAGGTTAGCGGAGTGAAGAACAGCATAAAAAGCAAACCACCCCAGGAAGCATATTTCATTTTTACGCCCATGAGCACAGATGCCCCTACAATAAATTCAAGGGCACTTAACAATACGGAAAGGGGAAGTGCAAGAGGAAAGAGCCATTCGGCATTAAAAGCAAGGAAATAGTCCTGGAATTTGTAAGTTGACCCTAAGGGGTCTACCGCTTTAACAAACCCGGAAAAAATAAATACAACACCAAAAAGTATCCGTGATACCCATAAAAAGAGAGTTATAATTTTTTGCCTGTCCATAAAATTTTAGTATTTAAAACTGATTGCGAATATAACAAAACAGTAGCAACCCAAGTTTGAAAATTTGGAAGATTTTACCCTGATCAACGAAAAAGAACGTCCGGTAATTCTCTTTTTAAGAAAATTTTCCGGACACAAAATAAATTTTCGAAAAGAAGATTGTGTTTTGCATAAAAATGCCTCACACCTTTTTTACTGTTTGTTTTCTGGCACCATGGCTTTGTTTTGCTGTCCTGTATTAAAATCAGAGGTCTTTTCCTGCACTACCTCACCATAAATGCGGAATATTTTCGATTTTTTCGGATCATTGGAAGTAACAGTAACGGTTCTGCTTACTTTGTGTGGGCGTGGTGCCAGTCTGAATTCAACTTCAATCACCCCTTCTTCACCAGGCATTACCGGTTTTTTGGGCCAATTTTTTATTCTTGTCCCACAGCAACCTCTAACATTGGAAAGGACAAGAGGTGCATCACCTGCGTTGGAAAACTCAACCTGTAATTTGTAGGTTTCAAGGTCTTTAATCAGAATGGTACCCAATTGCTCAGCTTCTTTTGAGAATTTAAGTTTGGGTGCTTTCTCCTCTGCATGCAATGTTGCAACCAAAAACAAAGAACAGAATACCAGTGAGGCAAATGAAATCGCTAACTTTTTCATGTTTTTTTAATTAAAATTATTATCCGTTGAATTAATTAATGGTTATTTGTATTGCACGAACAACGTTAATACAAACAAAAAATTTCCTTACAATAATGAAACCAAAACAACCAAATTGCAGTTTTATCTTCTGATATCAATGTTTACTTCTTACTACTTCCGTTGTTTCCCGGTTGCAAAAATAAATCAATTATAACATCTAACAAAATTAAATTTACCTGTTGGCAGAATGAAAACATTATTGATCGCTGAAAGAGAAAATCGAAACCAATGATTATAAAAAAAAGTCGATAAAAATAATCAACAAAAAAGGGTTACCGGAAGGCAACCCTTTTTTATGCAACGTAAAAGTTGGTTTAGTATACTCAGAAGAACTATTTTACCTCAAAGATCAGAGTAGATACCTTTCCGGTAACCGACTGTATTTTGGCAAAATATATGCCTGAATCAAATTGCTCAACACTAATCTTTTGTTCTTTAGAAGAGGTTTCAAAAGAACCTGCTATCTGTCCATTGATGTTATAAATGCTGATCAATTCAATAATCTCATCACTTTTTACGGTTAGATGAGAAACAGCCGGGTTTGGATAAATATTGACAGAAGAATCATCTGAAAGATCATTGATACTGTTGATGAGATCAAAAACAGCCAAAAGGTCTGTATCCCTTGTAATATCAAAAAGAGTGTATTCTTCGGCAGCTCCCACACTGACGTCGTCTACAAGAATATCAGAGATAAAACTATCTTCATCGGGAGTGAGTACAAATGTCAGATCATCGCCATGCTCAACCAGGGTGTCGCCTTCGGGGGAAATCGTACCATTGCCCTGAGCGCTGGCATTTACTGTGTATGTCATGATATTGAACACGCCATGTACTGTAGTATTTTCGGTTACATCCAACAGCAGAAAGGATTCAACAGGGTCTTCCTCTTCGTCGTTAACGAGCAGTTCTGCCAAATAATGCCCGTCATCAGGAGTAAATTCAATTTCAAGACTATTACCGTGTTCTACTTCCACAGTGCCCGAGGGTTCAACTGTACCATTCCCATCAGAAGTAATGGTTACATCATAGGAAGTCCATTCAAAAACAGCATGAATCTCGTTTCCATCCTGCGTAACATCTTCGAAGATATATTCCTCCGTGACATCTACACTTTGCTCATTTATCAATAGATCTGCGATGTAAGCACCAGGGAGGGGAGTAATGAAAAATCCCTGATCATCTCCGTGTTCCACTTCCACTTCTCCTTCCGGTTCAATAGAACCAGGACCTTCAGAAGAAGAAGTGATGACATAAGTATTGAGTTCAAAAACAGCCATCAGACTCAATTCTTCGAAAACTTCAAAGGTAACAGACGACTCTTCGGAAAATACTTCCCCGTCTTCTATCCAGTGCAAAAAGGTATATCCTTCATTGGCAGTTGCTTCTATGGTGGCAGATTCACCGTAGTAGTATTCGCCCTCTCCGCTAACAGTTCCGCTACCATCGAGATTGACAAGCAAATCAAGATTAAACCGCAAGTAATCAAGAGAAAAGTCCAGTTCAGCATTTTCCTGATCAGGAACAACCAAATCATCTTCGAGTGTTACAAAAGGAACACCGCTGGCAGAAAAGGAGAAAGTATCGGGGAAAACTTGAAAAGAAACCTGTCCCAGGTCATCAGTGGTTTTTACTCCGAATCCCTGCAGATGAAAATCTACATTGGGTGCAGGTTCGCCAAATTCATCTTCGATGGTTACAGTAAGATCTACCGGAGTTGTTTCCTCAGAGATAAGGATTACGGAGGGGGAAACATCTTCATCTACCACCATAATGCTTCCCGAGGAGGTAAGGAAACCCTCTTTTGTAACTTCGTAGTTGTATGTGCCTGCTTCAAGGTCTTCGAAAAGATAATTGCCAGCTTCGTTTTCCACCCCATCAAGTGTTATCTGCGCATCGGCAACCGCTTCACCATCCTCGTCAGTGATAACAAATGTAACATCGTATGTGGGTGGCACCACGTTTAGGGTCACCGGGACTGAAATATTTTCTTCTGCATTGTTCACTACAAGGATTTCTGCTTCATAAGTACCTAATTCCAGGTCTGTGGCATCAAAAAGAATTTCTATATCAGAACTTGTTCCCGGATCGATAACGGCGGTATCAGGATTGAAGGATAGCCAGTCGATATCAGCGCTCATTTGTAAAACACCCCGGATGCCCCAGTTATAGTCAAGTACCGGGTCTCCCAGCGTATTCAGCTGTACCCAATTTGAGTTGAACAATAACCAACCCCCTTTATCCTGTACCATAGGTCCTGTATCGGCGCCCAATGGATATCCACCAGTAGCTTCCAAAGCATAACCTATCCAATATTCTTCACCAGGGTTTAAGGGCAGATTCACGGGCAACTGATGTGTACTCCATTCTTCAACCAATACATCATCGGTAACATCTTGTGAATAAATTTCATTCATCGGCCCATCCAGTGATCCTCCTTCCCAAATCTTTACCTCCACGCTGCTGAAATCGTCAGTAGAAACAAAATACTTTACCTCCGACAACTCGTATAATCCATAGAAAGATTCCAGTTCGTCGGAAGTAAATCTTGCTGCAGCGGCAAAACTACCGGCATCGTTCGTACCTATTGAAACTGTAATACTACCATTGTCGTAAAAGATTTCTTCTTGTTCTTCAGGTATATCTTTGCTGTCTTGCAGGGCTTCTGGATCAAGATCCTGATTAACTGGTGATTGAGTAATGGCTTTTATACTTGAGGGGTCAATATTATTTTTTTGATCAGAAACACCGGACTCCGGCTCTGTGGTAGAAATTTCTTTCATGTTTGATAAAGCAGGATAAGGAAAGAGAGATACTTCCAGTTCAGCATCACCGGGATTAGAAATATTGATCTGTGTGCTATCGATAGCCCCTAAAGCCAGGTCAAATGTTAAAGAATCGGGTGAGATATCAATTTCAGGAGCAGGAATTTTTTCCATCACAACCTCCACCATTTGCCCGTCTTCTGAAATGAGCACACTTCCTTCCAGGGGAAAATATCCAGAGCGGGAAACGGAATATTCATATTCATTGGTGCCCAGGTAAACGGGTACATCAATCAAGCCTGTTTCATCTGTTGTAAACTGTCCGACACCGCGAATTTTAACGAAAGCATCCGATAAAGGATCAGTTCCATCAGAAACCATCCATTGGGCCGTAACCTGTTCATTTTCTGCGCGCAATTGGATATCATCAACAGACATTCGTATGCTGTCATTCCACTCGTGCACAAAACCGAAGCGTACAGTATCTCCTTTAAAATCCTCCAGGTCAACAACTACATCGGAGTCGAACAGATTATCAGTTCCATCATCCATTGATAAAAGGGTCTGCCATTCATCATTTACCAAAACGGTAAGATGGAATTTGGTGATCCATCCTTCTGAAACGTTATTTGCAATCCAGGGCCAAAAAGAGAGTTCTAATACACCTTCATTGTCGGGTAATTCAATTTCAGGGGAGATTGCCCAGTTAAAATCATCGGTATTCCATGTAATATGCATAGCTGCATCACCAGTACGAACAAAATCATCTGAAGATCCTTCATTATAAGGAAAAGTATCGTCGGAAAGACGAAACCAAAAATCAGGAATGTCAACATCAGCAGTATCAACCAGGTTGTTTCCATTGATTCCACCATCATCCGCTGTGTTCACTTTTAATTCCCATCCTTCGGGCAAGGCGCCATCAGCGTTGGCCGGTTCAAAACCTTCAAACCATAAGACCTCATATTGATTGGGGTCATCGCCAATGATATATTCATCAATCCAATCTTCATAAAAACTTACTCTGGCATATACGCCGGGAAAATTGGGAAGACCACATCCGTTTCCCCAACTAACCACACCAGCAATTTTATAGAATCCGTTTCCGTCAGGAACCACCAGAGGTCCGCCACTATCACCCTGGCAGGCGTCTTGTCCCGTTGCCCCTGCAAGGATCATCCCATCGGTAATAGAGGCAGGGTTATAACCAGCAGAACCGGCAACAATGGGTACTTCAACTGCATGAAGAACATTGGGTGACTGACCTCCACTGGAAAGGGCACCCCACCCTGAAACTTTTGCCATAACTCCGGCATCAGTCAAACCTTCTTCAACATCAAAGCTTCTTACCAGATCTACTTTTTCAGTGGAGGGATCATCCAGGTCTATTGGATCAGATAGTTTAAGAAGGGCAATATCGTTACGGTAATTATTTCCATTGTATTCAGGGTGCAAAATAATCTCGGAAATATTGTGGAAAGAGCCTTCACTGGAACTTAAGGAAGTAAAACCAGCACGGACGCGTATCACTGAGGGAGTCATGTTCTCATCATCCAAACAATGACTGGCAGTAAGAATCCATTCACTGTCTATAATAGTACCCCCGCAAAAGTGCTGTGATCCAAACTGAGGAACCGTTTGTAGCGAAACCTGCCAGGGGTAATCACGAATATCAACCTCGTCACCACCAACAATTTTATCGGTTGATCTTTGAAAACGGGCCAAAAATTCTTCCATATATTCGGGGTCAGAAAAGGGATGATCCTCCTCGATAACATCCCGGGGTTCAGATTTCATCTTCCGGGTATCTAAATCAAACATCTGGGAGAAAAGATTTGATGCCCAAAAAACCATAATAATAAAAAAGAGCAAAGTAAAAGTTCTTTGTTTCATAAAAAATTGAAGTTTACAGATTATTAAAATAAAGCTGGTCGGAAACTAAAAAATATTCAATATACAAAAGAATAAATCTCAGAAAAACACAACATCTTAAAAGCAGATATAAATTATATGACAGATCGAAAGAAAAAATGAATATATATACCACAAATTTAAGGATAAAGCACATACATCTTATAAAAATGTTGTTTTTTCCGGGAAAAGCTCATATTACGAAAGATGCCAAAAATATAGATAAGATGATATTCATTCATAATCTTTAATTTACACTATCCCGGAAAATCGTTTATTATTCTGTTTATGTTTTGAAAAAAATGATTAGTCAGACTCCTGAACAACTAAAAATGGAAATACAAAATAATAAGTGCAGGTAAGAAAATTTTTCTGATGAACCGAGCCATGACAATACTATTGACACACACGCGGATGATTA
>CAYPFV010000158.1:0-7187 GCA_964410015.1 uncultured Bacteroidales bacterium | reverse complement strand
GTATTTTGGCGAGCTCCATCTGACCTATTTAATCAAATTATAAACAGATGAAACAACAAACCCAGGTAGTTTTAACACTTTTGGTATTGATTTTTTCATATTCTTTTTCTTATACTCAGGAAACTTCTCCTGTAATAAAATCTAGCAGAAGCAGTATAGTCCCTGAAAATTATGACCGAATATCTCTTTCATGGATGATGGCATATTCAATTTATGATCCATTCCTGAATGACCTGAAAAGCAGTTTTGCGCAGATCGATCATGGTGATAAATTTTTTAAAAATGAAATTGATAATGTATTTATTGAAAGGCGGGAAAAAAGAGAACAGGGAAGTTATCTCAACAAAGAATCTATTGTATCTGGACTTGAACAACAAAACATTTCAAGACAAATTATTTCGCACTGGTACAACCGTCGGAGCGATGGAAAAATGGACATGGACCTTGTGCACGAAAGAGGTTTAATGAATGCTACAGATGCTGATGTGCTAAAACAGGAACTTACCAAAAGAGGTTTAAGAGAATCAATGGATTATGGCAACAGATTGATTTCCAAAAGTTATGTAGTTGTTCTTGACTTCATTGAAGCAGAGAGAATACCGAATGATTATGGTGGAGGATACATAGTAAAGGTTTCAGCACATGTATTCAAACTCAATTTTACAGAAGAGGAGAAAAAGATGATCTATGATTCCTGGATCATGGAAGGTGACAGTGAAGAGGAGGTAAAAAGAAAAAATGAGTTGTTTGCGACAATCTCTCCGCAACTCAAACATGTCAAAAAGATAGAATATTTCTCAGAATCATCATTAAATACGAGCTATAAAAAATTAAGCAGGAAAGAACACTTTAATGCATTAGCACAGGAAGCAGCAAATCAGACAATTTTCAGGATTGAAAGAGAACTGAACGAATTCAGGGTTATCACATCATTGTATTCCGTTAAACCACTTTCGGCAAAAATCGGGAAAAAGGAGGGGTTAAAAGTTGATGATCGTTATTTTGTATATGAACACATATACAAACCCCGCACCAATACTATCAAAGAGGTAAGAAGAGGGGTGATAAAAGCAGATGCAGATATTGCAAATAATGTAACCATTGCAACAGGCGAATCTGAAACCAGTAAATTTTACCAGATATCAGGACAGAAACTAAAACAAGGATACGTAATACAACAAAGAAACGATTGGGGTTTTGGGCTTACCTTAGGGCAAAACACCGGTGGCGAAATGGCAGGATTTAACATTGGCGGCGATTTTTCTGTTGGTCGCTACGTTGAGGTACCTTCTTTTTATCTCACTGCAAACGTTGCCTTTGAAGGGAAAGAGGGATATGGATCAGAAATTCACTTTCTCGATGCAAGTGGTTCGGAAAAAGTATCTTTTTTCAGATTTGATGTGGGTATCATGAAAGGTTATCATTTCATGCGCAATTTTGAATTGAACCCTTACCTGGCCTATGGGCAGGAGTCGGCCAGCATACCCGGCAACGACGATGAGAAAAGTGTTTACACAAATTTAATTAAAACAGGTGCCTATCTTTCTCTCAACATTACCTATTTTTGGGAATTCATTGGTGGTGTTAATCTTACCATGCCCTTCGGAAATGCTTATGAAAAAGATGGAGATGCTGATGGTGTAGAACTGGAAGGAATAAAATATACTGATTATTTCCCCGGCAGAAGAGGGATGTCTCTGTATTACGGCATAAGAATAAGATTTTAAAGATATCCTGGTATACAATTTGACAGTTATTTCAAAAAATAAAAAAAAACTTAGTCTTTTCAAATCAATCAATTGCTGAATCAATAAACAATAAAACGCCATGAAAAAATTATTATTGATCATTTTCTCTTTGGTATTAATCACTCAAACGGCACACCCTCAGCGCGAACTCGGCAGGAAAGAGCGGAAAATACTTTATAACAGCAGTTATAACTACGAAATACAAGCATTGGGAGTAGGACAGGATGGCACCAAAGTGATAAAAGTATGGGGTTATGGCAAAAGTGTAGAAGATGCTGTGCAGGTAGCCAAAAGGAATGCTGTTGCTGCCTGTATTTTCAGCGGTATACCTGCTGGGCCCGGAGTAGCAACCACACCCGCCATCGTTGAAGACCCCAATGCAGCTGAAGAATACGCTGATTATTTCGAAGAATTTTTCCAAACAGGTGGAAAATATCTTAATTATATCTCCTTATCTACCGATGGAGCACCCTCCGGAAGTGACCGCCTGAAGATCAAAAGGAAATACTATAAAGTGGGTGTGAGTGCCCAGGTAATGTATGATAACCTGAGAAACGAACTGGAACAGGAAGGCATTGCCAGAAGACTTGATAAAGGATTTTAATGGAAAATGTTATTTCACATATAAAGTACTTTAAAAAAATATTACAAACTAAAATACAATACCAGTGAAAAGGAATATTTTAATCGCATTACTGATCGCATTTTCAATCCAAAGTGTTTTGGCACAAAGGGCACGTAAACCCACAATCATGGTTATACCCAGTGAGCGCTATTGTATAGATAAGGGATTTTCACAAACTTTTGATAACCAAGGATTGGAGCAAACCATACCCGACTACAGAAAAGCCATTCAAAACGATTCACAACTTCGTTTGGTGATAACCAAAATGAGTGGTATCATGGCCGACAGAGGTTTTCCCTTAAAAGACCTGGAACAGGAATTACGAAATCTTCAAACCCAGGATGCGGAAATGCAGATGTTAACCTCTCGTGAATCAGGTTCTATGGTTGCCGAAAGTCCTGTTGACCGCTTGAAAAGAGTTGCCAGGGCAGATATAATCCTTGACCTCGACTTCACCATCAATAAACGGGGTCCTGAAAGTTTCATCACTTTCAACCTCAGAGGATTAGATGCCTATACTTCCAAAATTATTGCCAGTGCTGCCGGTACCGGGAATCCCAGTACTTCTGCACCTGCCGATCTGTTGCTCGAAGAGGCAGTATTAAACCACATGGATGAATTCAACAGCAGATTGTCCTCTCATTTCGAAGACATGTTTGATATGGGGCGTGAAGTGAGCGTAACAATAAGGGTTTGGAATAATTCCTACTTCGATCTTTATGAATTTTTTAATTATGAGGGACATGACATGGAACTAATTGACATAATAGAGTATTGGATAGAAGACAATACTGTTGAAGGAAGGTATTCACTGGCAGATGGATCTGCAAATTTCTTAAGATTTGAACAGGTCAGAATACCTCTTTTCATGACCGATCCGCGAGGCAGAGAAAGGGCATATGATACACGCCGGTTTGTAAACAACCTTTCTTCTTACCTGCGAAAAGAGTTTAACATAGATTCACAGATACATCAAAGAGGACTCGGCGAAGCCTGGTTAATCATTGGTGAAAGGTAAAACAAAAATGAGAAATTATGAAAAGAAAAGTGTGGTTATTCTGGGTATTTATCCTGATTGTTTTAAGCATGCAAGCCCAAAATTACGCAGGAAAAATGGATGATAAAGAACGCATTGCCATCAACCCTAAAATCCCTGAAGATGCAGAAATGCAAGCGCAGGCAAAGAACTTATTGCTTTCAAGGATGAATAATATCATCAATCTGAATGGAATGGCAGCACAGAACGAAATGTCTTACTTTGCTATGGTACCAGAAATTTCTGTTCTAGCAGAAGAAATAACAGCAACATCTCCTCCCATGCATACGGTTGCACTTCTGGTATCCTTCAGCATTGTAGACAATTTTTCGGGCAATGTTTTCGGTGAAACCTCCATGGAGGTGAGAGGTGTTGATAAGAGCAGAGAGCGTGCCTATTCGCAGGCTTTTAGTTCGTTAAACCCAAGATCAGGTCAATTCAAAGTTTTTATGGAAAAAAGTAAGGATCAGATTCTTGGCTTTTATAATACCGAATGCGACATGGTGATCTCAACTGCTCAAAGCCTTGTGCAGCAAGACCGAAAAAATGAAGCAATCAAATTGCTGGAATCAGTTCCTCCGGTATCAGGAGAATGTTACGATATGTGTATGGCATATGCTGGCGAAATTGGGCCTTTGCCAACTCAACAGCCTGTTGCTGATGATCCGCCAAATCCAAAACCTGACGAAAACGGCAATGATGAAACAGTAACTGTTAGCGGCAGAATAGCTAAGTTAAGAAACCTCCAAATCGAATTGACCGATGTTGAGTTTACAGGAAATGATATAGATATAACTATTCTGTTAACAGATGAGGAGAAAAACAGGGAAGCATACATGAGAAGTTACCGGTTTTATGATCCAGAGGGCAATGTTTATTCAGAGCGAACCTATAAGAGTTTTGATCTGATAAGGGGTATTCCCCAAAGATATGTTTTTACCCATAAAGGAAACAACCTGGATTTACTGGATACTATGCTTGTTCTTGAATTAAACTTTACACAGGGAACTGTAAGGTTTGAAGATATTAAAATCAAAAAATAGCAATGATAATTGATTGACAATATCTTTATTGGCAAAATAAATCTTTAAACATGAATAAATAAATCCTTTAATCAGGTTTAAAAAATTAATCTTTTTGAAAAATGAAAAAAAGGCAATTTTTAGTTGTGATTCTCATTCTGGTCTGTACTCAGTTGCTGGCACAATTCAAAGTAACAAATTCCAGTCAACGCCGCGAACCTTCCTGGCTGAATGCATTAGAGAGGAACTACATCATTGTTTCCGCCGAAGGAGGGTCTGTTCAGGAAGCTCAACAAAATGCGCTCCTTTTTCTTAAAGAGCGGATTGTAACATCTGTGGCAGACAATGTGAAAGCAACCAGTGAGATCGTAACAGAAGAATCCAATATCAACAGCGATGTTTCAACTTTTCTGGAAACCTATAATGCTACCATTACAACCCAGTCGGGCGATGTTTCTTATCTGCAGGGAATCTCCCTGTCGAAGGCAGAAGATTATTACTGGGAACAACTCCTGGATAAAAAGGCAGGTATCATGAAATACCGCTATCATGTAAAGTATCCTTTCCCGGATTTTGAACTTCAAAAACTGGTGATGGACTATCAGATACAACAAAGAAAACTCAATGAGCAATTGCAAAAACTGCTGGAAGCCATCAGTAAAGTTAACACCATTGAGCAAATCAACGGAAATATTGCTGAACTGCAAACATTATCAGAGGCTTTCTCCGATGGACGAAAAGACAGGGCAAAAAGCGGTATTACCAGATATAAAGAGTTGCTAAACAATATGTCGCTTGTTGAAACTAAAAACCAACCGGGTGAGATCAGGTTTATTATTCAAGGTAGTAGCAGAACTTTCACAACCTCTAAAAGGCCCAATGTAAAATCGGAATGTGCAAGAATTACCGGAGTTAAACCACAAGGCAATGAATGGGTAATTCTCTATGATTCTGAGTATTGTTATGATGATCCGGAAAATCACATCGAGGTGAATTACCGAATAGGTAGCTCTGCAGTAAAAAACAAATTTTATTTTAATATCAACGAAAATGTGGTGGATATTTCTATTCGTGAACCCATTGCCTTTGAGTCAGTTGAGATAAAAGATGGAAAAATAACCAAATCGGAGGTAAATATCACCCTTTGGGCTGAACATGAAGCACCTTTTTTGATAGAAAATATTTCCATCCAGTTTGACCAGTCCCCACCCCTAACCATCAAAGATATAAACCAACGCTTTGAGGGAAAAGGCAATCATTATCTTACGTTGATGATTGACCAGGAATTGGATCAGGAAAATACAACTTCCACAAAAAGTGTAATTTCCAAATTATCCTGTACATTAAATTTGAAAGAGATTAAAAATAATGAAAGCAAATCATTAAAGATACTGAATCACTCCTATACTACCTCATGGTAAAAGTAAGAAAACGGATAATGATTACATTCTTTAAAAATCGTCGTTATCAGACCTATACTTTATCACAAAGTGCAATTGCCTGGCATACCACTGATAAATGTCGACAAACCAGGAAACCTGCCAAACATATGCAATTAAGCAATAAAAACACTAAAAATACAGCGATTAATAATTCATATCTGCAGTTTGCCCTATTTCTCAATAAACGATGAACAATAATTACCGCCATGTGGGACATTTAAGATCTTTTGGATCCATTTGTCTCTTTTTATTCCCTGAAGAATCAAATTTGATTTGGCTTTTAAACTGATCCGGATGCTTTTCTTCTTTGGTTATAAAACCCGAATTTTCTATTAATGGGGGTAAATCCCTTTTCTTTTTTTGCTCTGTTACAGGAGGAATAGTTTCTTTAGATGCTGAAAGAGGTTCAAGATAAAGGGCAATGCCGTGAAACATATTTTTTGCTTCATTTGCCGTTTTGCATTTAGTCTGAGAAACTAAAGACCACTCAATTGCTGAATTATTCAAGGTACTGTCGATAGAAAAGAGTGCTTCCAGACGACGTGCAAGAAGATCATAGTAATTGGTTATCCAGTCTTTCTTATGCAAAGGATATTTAGTGTAAATGACCTGCACTTTTGTAACAGCGTATCTTTCCTTATCGAATGAATAGTTTTCAGCATCTTTGATTTTTGCAGCAGCATAACCGTTTTCAAGATATATAACATCCTGTCTGTTTTGTTTCTTAAAAACTTCAGTCTCTTCATATTGAAAGCGCTCTAAAAGAAAATCTGCTGAATGAACGGGATTCTTCAAATATTTACTCAAAAAATGAATATCCATATTCATTCTCTCCGGTTTTTCGCCCAGTGGTTCCTTAGCATAAACCTCAATAAATAGAGCAGCAAAAAGACATATAAAAAAGATTTTCAATAGTTGGTTTTGTTTTCTCATATTATGTTCATTGTGATTACAAATTACGCATTTTTTGATGAATTTAAGAATTTAACTCTCCAAAGCATTCAGGTTCAAACCCTTATTTAATTTCCAGTTTTCTTGCCGCCTGTCAAAAACAACGATAAATAAATATTCTGTTTATTCGTAAACAAATTGTACGTTGAGATCAGATGGAACTCCATGTTTGCTATTTTCATTGGTGTTTGTGATTGATTCTCAAAAAATTTCGTTTCAATTAAACGATAAATGAACCGGGCCATGACAAAGTTTTTAACACATACGCGGAAGATTATTAGGGTAATGACAAAGCGCGTAGCGATAAAATTATGGTAGAAATCTAATGTTACCAGTGAATCCAAAGGCGCGTAGCGCTGACAT
>CAYPFV010000157.1:0-7217 GCA_964410015.1 uncultured Bacteroidales bacterium | reverse complement strand
GATTGTATGTGCTTCCTTTTACACTACAATCTTATGCGCAAAAATCATTTTCATCTGTTTATAATTTGATTAATTCGGTCAGATGGAGCTCGCTAAAATACTGTTTTGTATGTTTGCCACGTCACGAATTATAATCATCCGCGTGTGTGTCAAAACTTTGCCATGGCTCGGTTCATCTGTTTATAATTTGATTAATTCGGTCAGATGGAGCTCGCTAACAGTCTGACTGCATGCTTTACATGCCACGAATTATAACCATGTGCGTGTGTGTCAAAAACTTTATCATGGCTCGGTTCATATGTCAATGAGTTGACTATCGTTTTGGTTTTCTTTTCCAGTTCTTTGTTATTCATCCGCAAAGTCCTGGTTATTCTGTTCGATTTGTTTTTTTACAAATTCGATCAGTCTCCGGTTTTTATAATCAAACCATTTTTGTCTGTATTTACCTGAGTTGTTGATTTCCCGGTTGAAGTTACGAAATGGTTTGGGTTTATTCAAAGCTTTATATAGTCTGTCCTGTAAATTCGGGTTATCAACTGACTCGGCGAAGTCGGACATAAACCCGAAACTCTCGCGCGAGGTTATTTTTTCAAATTCGAAATAGTCACCCCAGTTTTCGTCTAACTTATCCAGTGTCTCTTGCCATGGCTCAGTATTTTGTCCAATCCAGTGGCCATCAAAAAAATCTGGAACTTCTTCAATTTCCCCTGTTTTCAGGTGGAAAAAACAACGCATTCCCATGTCAAGCGTTTCGGCTATTTCTTTTATTTGTTTTTCTGTTAATTTCATATAAGGTTGTTTTTCATGTTTATTTTCCAAGCCCCCCCTATCACATTGCTTTTATGGTTATTAAAGCACAACACTTTTAGGAGTTTCTCTGCCCGATTGAAGGGAGATATTGCAAATTCTGGTATTTTTCTTTTTACTCTGGGGTGTCTCTCCTGATAGGGTGTTTAGATGTGCGTGAATTTACTTTTTTTAGATGAATATTGTTATTTCATGCATCAAAATTAAATGATTTTTGTGATAACACAACATTTTTAATACATCATATTCGGAAATCATCCATTAGATTTATCCCGGGCAATATGATGTGAAATCGTTGATATGGAAGCCAGTTGATGATTAACAGCATAAATTGCACTTAGAAATGAACAGGGGTAATCAGGAGTCACATCCCTGGGTAATCTTACCTTTGAAAATCTTGTGGGAATTGTAAATCACTCCTGTTTTTGTTCTGTATATAATTACAATAAAAAATGGTTTTGCTTCCTTGTCTGTAAGGTTAGAATAATGGTTTCAACACAATCAGTTATCTTTTTTTGTATATTCGTACTTTGGTAACCATATAACTTTGTTATGGACAAGCGTAATCGAACCTTAATACAACGTCGTATCATTTTAATCATTACTTTTTTTTTCACGGCGTTTTTGATTTTTGCAGGTAGTTTTTCATCTCTGGCAAGAAAAAATAAAATTACTACTGCTTTGCAGCAAATACCGCCCGGTTCCCCTAAATCAGAAGTAATTGAAAAAATTGGTGAGCCCGGACGGATTGTTGAAGTGCATCGCTGGATTTACGAACCTTGGGGACAGGTAGTCATAAAAAACGAAAAGGTTTTGGATATCCGTTTGTCGGGAAAATGGGAGGATGCTTCGCCATTGTATGGCGATCATCAGGCAATGGGCACCAATCAGAATGCTCTTCGTTATCTGAGAATTGGAAATTCGGAAGAACATGTTTTGGAGATAGCAGGAAAGCCCGGCAAAATAGTGAAAGGTGAAGACTGGTACTACAGAAACAATAAGAACCTTGTAGAGATTAATGAAGATAAATTTGTACAAGGCAGCGTTTTGCAGGGTAAAAGATTAGAAAACCTGGACTGGGTGAGGTTAAACTTCAGCAAAAGTTCTCTTCATATTCTCAATATTACTTTAGCATTTATCATGTTTGGAGTGGCACTTGAGATTCGGTTTGATAACTTCAAAAAGATCTTTAAAGACCCTAAAATACTTGTTTTGGGTGTAATCTCCCAATTTCTTGCATTACCGCTTCTTACCTTTGTGCTGGTTTATTTTCTGAACCCCCCGCCCAGCATTGCCCTTGGTATGTTACTGGTAGCGGCTTGTCCTGGTGGAAATATTTCTAACTTTATGTCTTCACTTGCCAAAGGTAATATAGCGTTATCCATTAGCTGGACAGCTATAGCGACATTATTTGCCGTATTTATGACTCCCCTGAATTTTACTTTCTGGGGAAAATTGTATTCCGAGACCTCACAGATGGTTATTCCTATTTCTATTGATTTTTTTGAGGTTTTACGCACAGTGCTCATCCTGCTGGGCATACCGGTAGTTGCAGGGATTCTGTTTGCCAAACGTTTTCCTGGTATAACCGCCAAAATTGTGAAACCTCTTAAAGGTTTGTCGATGATCATCTTTTTGGTTTTTGTTGTAATGGCACTTGCCAACAACTTTGAATTTTTCAGAACATATATACATCTTATTGGTTTTATTGTCATTGCACACAATGCTTTAGCGTTGTTAACAGGCTTTTCTATAGCTACATTGGGTGGTGCCACGCGCAAAGACCGCAGAAGTATGACCATTGAAACAGGTATCCAAAACTCAGGTCTGGCGCTGGTGCTCATATTTAACCCCCGTTTATTCGATGGATTGGGCGGTATGGCGTTTATTGCAGCCTGGTGGGGGATATGGCACATCTTATCGGGTATGACGGTGGCGTATTTATGGTCGAAGAAAACATTACCAGAAGATCAAATGATCAAACAGGAGGCAAATATATGAACAACGAATTTGAGAAAATAGAGAAATTCTCCTGGCGATACCATATCCTGAAGGGATATGTTGATTTTTTTTTCAAGTTGTTTTATAAGATCAGATATTATGGGAAAGAAAATGTTGATCTTAAAAAAACACTTATTTTCGCCCCCAACCATCAAAATTCTTTAATGGATGCCCTGGCAGTGTTATCTTCTCTGAACTGGCAGCCAATATTTGTTGCCCGGTCAGATATTTTCCGTAAAAAGATTATCATCAAAATTCTTACTTTCCTGAAGATTCTTCCGGTTTACCGCATTCGCGACGGAATAGCAGAGGTGCAAAAAAACAATGCCGTCTTTCAAAAAACCATCGATATATTTAAAAACCGAAATGGTTTTTGCATTTTACCAGAAGGTGATCATGGGGTTGGCAAAAGACTACGACCCCTAAAAAAGGGAATTGCAAGGATCGGTTTTCAGGCTGCTTTTGATTCAGGTGAAAATTTACCCATAGAAATTCAACCGATAGGTTTAAATTACCAACATCACCATAAAAGGGGAAGTTATCTGTTTATTCGTTTTGGTATACCTTTTCCGTTGGAAGGGTTTCGTAAGGCATACCAGGAAAATCCTGCCAAAAGTTATACCCTGTTTCTGCAAAAACTCCGGCAGGAGATGATACCACTGATTCTTCATATAGAAGATGATGTAAACTACAAAACCATTGATATCATTACTGAAATTGCAGGGGGTATTCAACGTGCCAAAGGTAGAAAGGAAAAAGATGTATTTGATTTTCAGAAAAAACTAATTGATGTCTGCCAGGAAAAAATCAAAGAATCTGAGGAGAACTGTAAAATGCTTGAGCAGACCGCTTTCGAATCGGAAAGATTAATTAATTCCCAGAATGTGTTGCTTTACGAAGCAGGGTTTATGAGAGAATCTCCATTTAAAAATTTTGGAAGATATCTTTTATTACTCCTTGCGAGTCCGTTTTTCTTGTATGGTTTTTTCAATACCCTTTTACCGCGGTTACTGATCAGGTTTATTGGGGGTAAATTGAAAGACCCTCAGTTTATCAGTTCGGCACATTTTGTTCTTACCATTTTTTTGTATCCACTGTTTTTTCTTTTACAATCTCTTGCTGTAGGATTGACTACGGGTAACGGGTTTTGGGCGCTTTTCTATTTTATCTCGCTACCTTTTGCCGGGTTTGTAAAAGATTTGTGGCGCGATTCCTTTGAGAAAGCTACTTCCATAAGTAAGATCAGGAGGGTTGCCAATCCATTGAAAGAAATATTCAAACAGCAAAGCGATATACTGGGCATACAAATTTACTGATCACACCTGCCATACTTCAATCCCTTTTTCCCGCAGTTTTGCCACAATCTGATCCGGTGCTTTTGTGTCTGTTATGATCGTGTCGATGTGCTCTGTAGGGCATATCTTACCGAATCCACGTCTGCCAAATTTGGAACCGTCAGCCAGTACAATGATCTTTTGTGCTGCCTTTATCATGCATTGGTTGAGCGATGCTTCCATGGCATTGGTGGTGGTTATGCCATAATCGGGATCGATACCATCTGCGCCGAGGAAAAGTTTACTGCACGAAAACCCCTCAAGCATTTTTTCAGCCAGAGGACCTACAACAGATGAGGAGGTTTTTCTGACCAATCCCCCCAGTTGCAAAATATCAAAGTTTCCGGTAAGCGTTAAGTTCTGTGATGCGGTAAGGGATGCACAAATCAGCGTAAGTCCTTCCAGGGGTTGTATCTGACGTGAAAATTCATTGATAGTTGTTCCGGATGCCAAAATGATACTGTCGTGCGGTTCCAGCATCGAAACAGCCTTTTGGGCAATTTTTCTTTTTTCCTCCACCATTATCTTTTCTTTTTCACTTACATGTCTGTCGGCGATGTAAGGGTTTTGAGGTGCTGCGCTTCCATGAGTACGAAAAAGAAGATTTCTTTCTTCTAAAAGTTTCAAATCCTTTCGAATAGTAACAGCAGATACTTTCAGTTCCTTACTAAGCTCGTTTACATTTACGAATCCTTCAGACTTTAACTTGCTGATTATCTGATTATGCCTTTCTGCTATACTCAATGCCATATGATTTTTGTTTAATGAAATGATAGTTCAAACTTACCAATTTTTTTTCAAATTCATAACACAAAACCAATGTTGGTGAAGGAAAAAGCAACTATCTCAGGCTGTGCATTTTTTCAAAAAAAACCGCACTGGCAAGGCATACAGAGTACTTCACCTTTTATTTAAAAGAAGAATAAATAAAAAATCAAACTAAAAAAAAGAAAGAATACGAAATATTTATATTACGATTACTTGTTTTTATGGCAATTATTTTTTAATATTGCCACATCAAAAGTTTTATATATTTTAACTTTCAAAACCCAAAAACAGTATGCAGCGTGAAAAAATATTACAACAAATTGAGCAATTCAACGACGAATATGACTTCATTGTTATTGGTGGTGGAGCTACCGGAATAGGAATTGCCCTGGAAACAAGTACCCGGGGGTATAAAACATTGCTTGTTGAAAAAACAGATTTTACAAAATCAACTTCAAGTAAAAGTACCAAACTCCTGCATGGGGGAGTGCGTTATCTTGCCCAGGGAGATGTTGGTTTGGTCAGGGAGGCGTGCCTTGAACGGGGCCGTTTGCTTCGAAATGCCCCTCATCTGACCAAAAATCAGGATTTTGTAATTCCCACTTTTGGTTGGTTCGATGAGATAAAATATACCATTGGATTAAAAATGTATGATCTGCTTGCCGGTAGTTTAAGTCTGGGCACCTCGCGACGGGTTTCTAAAAAGAAAGCACTGGAAAAAATTCCCACCATGAAACCAGAGATTATGACAGCCGGAGTGGTTTATAAAGACGGACAGTTTGATGATTCGAGAATGGCTGTAAACGTACTTCAGTCTTCTGTGGAAAATGGTGCTCATGTGCTCAATTATGCTGGAGTGAAGCAACTGACAAAATCGGAGAAAGGCCTGATAAACGGAGTTATTTTTGAAGATGAGGAAACAGGAAAAGAATATACGGTTAAGGGCAAAGCAGTAGTCAATGCCACCGGGGTTTTTGCCGACAGCATTTTGCAGATGGACAAACCCGAAGCAAGAAAAACGATCCGTCCCAGTCAGGGTGTACATGTGGTACTCAATAAATCTTTTCTCCCGGGAGATTATGCTATCATGATCCCTAAAACAGACGACGGACGTGTACTTTTTGCTGTGCCATGGCATGGGAAGGTAGTGGTAGGTACTACCGATACTCCTATGGATAAACCCGCCATTGAACCGGTTGCTCTGGAAGAGGAGATCAGATTCATTCTTGAAACAGCTGGTAAATACCTGGTAAAAGCACCCAAAAGAACAGATGTATTAAGCATTTTTGCCGGTTTAAGACCTTTGGCAGCACCCAAAGAAGATGGTTCTAAAACCAAAGAAATATCCAGAAGTCATAAAATTGTCGTATCTGAATCGCAGCTTTTTACCATGATTGGAGGTAAATGGACCACTTTCAGAAAAATGGCAGAAGATATGGTTGCCAAAGTAGAGAAAGTGAAAAACTGGGATAAAACCCATTCTAAAACAAGAAAATTCAAAATACACGGATATAAAACCGATATCGATCTCAATGATCCTATGTATGTCTATGGCACAGATAAGGAAAAGATACTTGATCTTGCACGGTCAGAAGCAGGGATGGATCAGATGATCAGCGAATCTTTGCCGTTAATGAAAGCACAGGTGGTATGGGCGGTTCGCGAAGAGATGGCACGTACTACAGAGGATGTTCTCGCCCGTCGTATCCGCTGCTTGTTTCTCGACGCCCGCGAATCGATACGCATTGCTGCTTCGGTAACATCTGTTATTGCCAAAGAACTCAGGCGCAGCAAAGAATGGGAAGAACAACAGGTGAAAAGTTTTACAAATATGGCAGAGAAATATCTCTGCTGCCGTCCCGAGGAGGTTGAAAACTAATAAAAGAGATTTTTTTGATCAATCTTCGAATTCTTTGTTCTTTTTGCTAATGCAAATTTCCATGATCTGAAAGTGATTGCCTGTAAAAATTCAGGGATTGTGAAAAAAAGATATATCACCGATCAATGGCATCAGTTCACATAAAGCATCCAATGTCCTTTTTGCTTTTCATTGCCAAAATGGCGAACGATCATAGCGTATTAACAGAACATAGATGATTTTTTCAATCCTGTAATAAAAGTCATGAAAACATTTTATCCTATTTTTTCACCTTTCAAAACAAGCATTTATGGAGAAATATATTTTAGCCCTTGATCAGGGTACTACAAGTTCAAGAGCATTGCTTTTTGATCATCAGGGAAATATTCGATCCGTGGCACAGAAAGAATTTCGACAGATCTTTCCTCAGACAGGTTGGGTAGAGCATG
>CAYPFV010000156.1:0-7237 GCA_964410015.1 uncultured Bacteroidales bacterium | reverse complement strand
AAATCAGCTCACTGAATTGACAAAAAATCAATGGGAAAAGATTATTTCTTATGGCGTTGAATTTGCCTCTGACGTATGCATGAACTATGAGAACTACATTTCGGAAGATATGGTAAAAAAACTAACGAAAGTTTAAACATCCGAAATGGAGAGATAATAAAACATACGCTCTATTATCGGGTCTTTTTTGAATTGATAACAGCATAAAATAAATAATTTTTACTCGAAATGAAAAGAAATGATCATCAACAATTGGCACAATCAAAAACAATTCAGTTTGTTCTTTTGCTGCTCCTGATCACATTCCCTCTGGGCATTTTCGCCGAAGTTGGCATGCCTGCCATATTTAGTGATCATATGGTATTGCAAAGAAATAAGGAACTTACCTTTTGGGGATGGGCCGATTCGCGCGAAAGAGTAAAAATAACTATTGGAGATCAGACTAAAACCACGCGCGCCGGCAAAAACGGACAATGGTCTGTAAAAATTGATCCCTTGCAGACAGGAGAACCCCTTGAGATATTGGTAAAAGGAAAAAACAGCCAACTGCATTTTACCAATGTGCTGGTAGGTGATGTTTGGCTGGCCAGCGGACAATCAAACATGGAATGGCCGGTATCACGTTCTGATAATCCGGATGAAGAAATTCAAATGGCCAACCACCCGGAAATACGACTTTTTGATGTAGAAAGAAAGATGAGCATAACTCCCCTTGATGATCTGGAAACAACCAGCTGGCAGGAATGTACACCGGAAAATATTCCCTCTTTCTCTGCTGTAGCATACTTTTTTGGCAGGCACCTGCACAAGGAATTGGATGTTCCCATCGGACTAATCAACTCCTCCTGGGGCGGAACTATTGCCGAAACCTGGATGAGTAAGGAATCAATGCTCGAACTGGATGACTTTAAGGATGTAATGAGCAACCCTCCGGATATGGAACCTGAAGAAATGGCAAAGGAAGCAGAAAGAAAAAACCGGGAATGGATAGAAAAAATAGAAAAAAATGACCTGGGAATGCAACAAAACTGGGAACATCCTGATTTTGAAGATACCGCATGGAAAACCATGACCCTTCCCGGATTATGGGAACAACAAGGACTTGCTGACCTGGACGGCGTGGTTTGGTTTAGAAAAACTTTTACCCTTACAGAAGAACAGGCATCACAAAATATAATGGTCAATCTGGGACCTGTTGATGACAGCGATTATACCTTCATCAATGGTGTTCTGGCAGGCAAAACGCTCAACAAATATGCCGACATTCGCAAGTACGAGGTACCGCCCAAAAATCTGAAACCAGGCACCAATACTATTGCTGTAAGGGTAATTGACACCGGCGGAGGCGGTGGATTTTGGGCAGACAACGAAAATGATATGTATATATTCGCATCTGATGAAAGAATAAATCTTGCAGGAGAATGGAAATATGCTGTGGGCATTAAAACCCAAAGACAACCTGTAGTGAGAAGTGGTCCTAACATATATCCCACGCTTCTTTTTAATGGCATGATCAATCCTTTTACCGATTTTCAGATCAAAGGCGTGATATGGTACCAGGGAGAATCCAATGCCTCCCGGGCATACCAGTATCGTGAAATTTTCCCTGCACTGATCAACGACTGGAGAACACAATGGAACGATCCGGAGTTGCCCTTCTTTTTTGTTCAATTGGCAAATTTTATGGATGCCGATCTGAAACCTGTTGACAGCCAATGGGCTGAATTGCGAGAAGCACAAACCATGGCACTTTCATTGCCCAAAACCGGAATGGCGGTGGCCATTGATATCGGAGAGGCAGACGACATTCATCCGCGCAATAAACAAGATGTGGGAAAACGTCTGGCATTGAATGCCCTGAAAATCACCTACAATAAAAATATAGTACATTCCGGTCCTATGTATAAATCTATGATGATAGAGGATGATAAGGTCAGAATCCAATTCGATCATACGGGTGGAGGACTAAGGGTAAAAGATAAATACGGGTATTTAAAGGGGTTTGCCATTGCTGACAACAGCAATGTTTTTCATTGGGCCAAAGCATATATTGATGGCAATGAAGTGGTTGTATATAACGAAAAAATAAAAGATCCTGTCCATGTCAGATACGCCTGGGGAAATAATCCCGAAGATGCTAACCTGTATAATGCCGAAGGATTACCCGCATCGCCATTCAGAACCGATGATTTACCCGGCATTACAATTAACGCCAGATAATCATAAATTCATGATCTGTTTAAAACTAAAATACCTTTACATGTGTTTTAAAATCATATTCATCAGCATTTAATCATCTATTTATTAACAAAAACTTCAAACTATGGAACAATCGAGAAGAAAATTTATCAAAAACATGGCCGTGGGCGCAACCGGGATAACTCTTGGTGGCATGGGACTGAATGCCAGTGCCTACAATAGTATTATCGGCTCTAACGACCGTATCAACATTGGTATTGTTGGATTTGCAGATCGTAGCAAATTTTCTTTAATTCCCGCGTTACTTAGCCAGTCTAAAGACCTTAACTTCGCCATCACTGCCGTTTCCGATATCTGGAACCGCAGACGCGATGAGGCAAAATCCTACTTCGACGAAAAAGATATCAAAGTAGCCCTTTGCCGCAACAATGAAGAATTGTACGACCGGGATGATGTAGATGCCGTGATCATTGCCACTGCCGATTTTCAGCATGCGCTGCATACTATTGAGGCGGTAGAGGCAGGGCGCGATGCTTATGTGGAGAAACCATTTGCGGAAACCATGGAAGACAATCGCAAAGCCAGAGCAGCCGTTGAAAAAACCGGCAAAATAGTAACCATCGGTTCTCAGCGACGCAGCGGCCCAAACTACCATGCAGCAGATAAGTATATCAAAGAAGGTAAATTTGGGGATATAGTCATGGTAGAAATGACCTGGAACGTTAATCAACCCGGCCGCTGGAGAAGACCCGAGCTTACTCCTAACATTAAGGAATCGGATACCGACTGGAAACGCTATTTGATGAATCGCCCTTATGAACCATGGGACCCAAGAAAGTATCTGGAATACAGACTCTTCTGGCCCTACTCATCCGGAATTCCCGGGCAGTGGATGGCACACCAGATCGATACCGTACATTGGTTTAGCGGATACAGCCACCCGAGAAGTGTGGCAGCAAACGGCGGTATATACCTCTGGAAAGACGGAAGAGAAAACTTTGATACCATGACAGCCGTGTTTGATTATGGTCCGAAAGATGATAAATCTAAAGGTTTTCAGGTGGTTTACTCCTCCAGGTTTACCAACTCGGCCGGTGGTGTCAAAGAACTTTATTTCTCTAATGGTGGAACACTCAACCTGGCAACCAATAAAATTAACAGCAATGGTGGACTTTCTGAACGTCATGCCAGTGCCATGGACATGGAGCCCAATCAATTACCTGAAACAGATTTACCAGGTATTGAGGTTTCGGCCGATGCCAATATGGGTTCAGACCCTCTTACAACCATGCACATGAGAAACTGGATGGAATGTGTACGAAACCGAAAAGAACCCAACGCACCGGTAAAAGCTGGTTACGAACACTCCATTGCCAACATCATGGTTACCGCCGCTATGCGTACAGGCCAGTATGTAACTTTTGATGATAAAAACCAGGAAGTGCTCGCAGGCGGTAAAGTATTTCACCTGTAAAATGATTATCTGATACATCCATGACAGCGCACCTGATCAAAACTCTTTTTGTAATAGGCAAGAATTGTTCAGGCATGTCATGGGTGTTTCTTATCTGAAACATATGAATTATTGAATTGGGTCTAAAAACTCATGGAGCGGTCGAAGCCCCTCGGATTGGTTGCTGATTATTTGAGTCAGGATGGATGATTCACCCACCCCCTCGCAGAATCCTACCTGAAGTATTATTCACGTTTTTTTAATTAGTGTCAGCAAGAAAACTCAATACATGGTTGGCTTTTTCCTATTTTTTCTTTTTGTAGCAGATTTGTCTAAATCGGTGTTTTTTCTCCGCTTTTGCACAACGATCAGGTATAAGAGTAGTACGGGATTAGAAGCACCTCACTTTGAGTTCACCTATATGTTTTTAAAATTCAATCCATTCAAATTAAGCACTTTAGCCCGCATTGCGCTTATTCAATATTATGCCTTCGTTGCTTTCTTTTGAAAATTTCCTTACCTACTCTATTTATATAGTCAAGAAATTCAGGGTTCGTAATTTTATTATAAATTGAAATATCAAATTTGTACGGCAACATCAAATCATCTAAATCAAACTCAATTTTCGTTTGTAAACTCAAATCAATATCTTTTCCTATTAAAGTAAGGTCTATGTCTGAAGCAGGTTTAAAGTTACCCATTGCTCTTGAGCCATAGATCAATACTTCTTCTATTTGTTGGTATTTTGAGAAGACTGCTCTAATGCTGGTAATTTCTTCTTTTGTCAAGCCTGAACTGTTCATTTTATAAAAATTTTCCTTGTTCTCCGATTCTTTTATCCTACATATTCTTTTGGAATTCTAAAAAAGCCGGATAATAATCATTCATTATTTTGGAATAAATCTCATCCGCAGTTTCTTCATTATAGGTGTGTGAAGTTTTGTTTCGACTTCCAATCATATCCATCCAGATCTTACCGTCAGATACTAATTTTAATTGAAAAGCTTCCCTTGTTGCGTCTCTACTACCTCCAACATTAGTATTACCCTGGAATGTAGCATAATCTTTCATTACATTCCAAGCCAATTCGTGGGTATACTCAAACCGCTGTATTAAACCCTCCTTAATCATTTCATCCAACACATAGCCTATATCACTATCATCAATAGGCTCGTCTTCACCCATAACATTATGCTTAATGTATTCAACTGCTTGTGAAAGTTTTCGTAGTGCTTTCACAAAGTTTGAAAATCTCTGTTCCCACCTGAGGTCTTGTTCCATTTTTTTTCAGTAATTATTTGACTAACAATGTTTGTATTCAATTTACTCTTTAATTCTTATCCATTTGTCTTATTATTTACTCAAAATGCCTTTTCAATGATTAGAATTAAGACTTTGTATTGTGAAAAGAGCCTACTCTTTTATATACAAGGTCAGCTTTATACAATGAGGCACAAACACCCCACCTCACCATTTCATCATCCTTATTATACCGCAACTCTTTTCGGGGTGTAACTGACTGATTGAAGGAAGATATTGCAAAATCTGATATTTTTCCTTACTCCCGGCACTATGACCCCTGAAACGGTGTTTGGGTGCTCGTTGTTTTTTTAGTTTGTACTTTTTATTTTATTCATCAAAAATAAGTATTTATTTGAACCGGGGCATGACAAAATTTTTGACACACAGGAGAATATTTATCAGAGTTGGTGGAACGCGGAAGACGCGGATTGCATTCTGCAAACGCTGATTGACAAGGATTTTTCTGCGCAAATTTGCGTTGCTTAGCATCTGCGCAAATTTGCGTTCAAAAAACACAATAAATAGAATAACATGCAGTCAGCGCGATGGCGAGCTCTCCTGTAAGAAAAGAACAGGGCAGGCATCTGACCTATTTGATCAAATTATAAACAGATGAACCGAGCCATGACAATACTATTGACACACACGCGGATGATTATAATTCATTGTATGGAAAAAAAATACAAAACCGGAGTTTTGGCGAGCTCCATCTGACCGACTTAATCAAATTATAAACAGATGAAACAGATGAAATCATCAGAGTTATCTGTTTTTTTAACATAATCCTTTTGCAATTGTCATCTAAAACCTTCCCAAAAAAAACTCACTGGAAAAAACCATCCATTTACAAATGCTCCTTTTAATAAAAGACATCAATATTTTCATTTTCCGTGACGATATTGATATTTTTCGGGGAAATATTACTTTGGGTGAATCGTACAAACAATCATTTTACCCTGGGGAGATAAAACCCTCCGGACTTTTCAATGAATCTTTTGGAAAAGGCAGCCAGGTCAGGGAAAAATTCGCGGAAATCGTTCCTGAATTCATTGTAGTGCTGTTTGAGGTCGTCTACTGCATGTTCCATACCCGATTCGAAATGGGTGCGCTTGGCCATACCCTCCATGTGTCTTTTGAAACTTTTCAGATCAGCATAATTTACCAACCAGTTGGAACCAATCATAAGGGGTAGAATGAATTTTGCCCTTTTGGGAAGCATCACATAGTTTTTCATTAAAACATTGTAGGCACTTTGCACAAACAGATCGAGAGGTTCATTGCTGTAATCAGTCCAGTTTTTTGCCAGATAATGATCGTAATACATATCAACCACAACCCCCGAATAATGACGGTATTTTCCCCTTATGCGATCTTTACTACGACTCACAACCGGATGAGAATCAGTATATTCATCTATTTTACGGTGAAGGAGAATCCCTCTGACCACTTCGCGTGAAAACTGTTCTATTTGCCGCCCCTTCACCATATCTGCAATAAAATTACCTAACATGAGATTTTCATCTTTCCAGGATAAATAAATGTGCGCAAGAAAATTCATATCAGGAATTGTTTTTTAACCGTCACTTGTTCAAATTATTCAAAAATAGGATCATGAAAACAAAAAATATTCAATCACATGAGTCCACTCCGAAAACTTGTTTTCGGCAAATCTGTGTTCATCTTATTTTTTAAACACATTGATTATTAGGATTTAGCATCTGTGTAAATCTGTGTAATCTGTGGATAATTTACTTTTCAGAGTGGACTCATCACATTGAAAAGGTAATTGTTTCAGAGGATATTCTCCTCTAAACTAAATAAAAAAAACTTAACAGCGAAAATATTTTTAATTAGTCTTTGCAAGAAAACGCCAAATACTGCGTTATTCTTGTTTTTGTATCAGTTATTGACGAAAAGTAAACTCCTTAGATTCAAAAACTTCGAAAACCTTGTCTTTGACAATTTCTAACCAAGACAAAAAAATAAGTGTTTTCTTGCAAGCACTAATTAACATGTTATTATCGATTATTTATTTTCGGAATAAGATAAATAAAATTTTTCCATTTTGATGACTATATGAAACATTTTCAGAATTTTACATCAATTATTATGTATTTGATATTGATTTTGACCAAAAAAAATCTACTGCAGAATTAGCATTTTTTGAAAAGAAATTTTGTTACCATCTCAATTTTACCATCTGATAAAAGCAAAACACATCCAAACCATTCATCTGTTTATAATTTGATTAATTCGGTCAGATGGAGCTCGCTAAAAGTCTGA
>CAYPFV010000155.1:0-7355 GCA_964410015.1 uncultured Bacteroidales bacterium | reverse complement strand
AGACTGTTGGCGAGCTCCATCTGACCGAATTAATCAAATTATAAACAGATGAAAACCAAAACAAAGATCATTTATTTATTAACCCTTATATTCTCTTATGCTCTCTGTTTAATTTTGTCAAAAAAACAGCACTTAAACTCCAGTGCCATAAACAATTTAACTGGAATTGAAAAAAATTTTATCAACAACAGGTTATGAAGACCAAAATATTTATTTTATTATCTACCCGTAGCAAATAACATGGAAGAAATAGTCTTAAAAATCAACCTAATATCTTTGCCCAGGGACCAATTGTCGATGTAATTCAAATCCATGCGCATCCACCGGTCAAATTTGATATCGTTGCGATGGGGCATAATCTGCCAGGTGCAGGAAATACCTGGTTTTACGGATAAACGTCGTAACTGCCATCTCTGGTATTGGCGTACCTCCGATTCCAGTGGTGGGCGGGGACCGATCAATGACATTTCTCCTTTTACAACATTATAAAACTGAGGTAACTCATCAAGTCCGGTTTTTCTGAGAAATCTGCCAATTTTGGTGATGCGGGGATCATTTGTTAATTTAAAAGTGGGGCCATCCATTTCATTTTGCTCTTTCAGCTTCTCAAGAAGTTCCTCAGCATTCACCACCATTGTGCGGAATTTGTACAATTTAAATTTCCGACCACGCAGTCCAATGCGTTCCTGCTTGAAAAATACTGGACCAGGTGAGGTAATCTTGATTAAACCTGCGATGATAAACAAAACGGGTGATAACAGAACAAGTGCTATGCTTGAAAAGAAAATATCGGTTACCGTTTTGATATCGTGTGATAAACTCCTGGATGGAATATCAACCAATGCAAGTTTGCCTACCTCGTTGACTGTTCTCAGCTGCACACGCTCAGGAGCAAGCGTATTGGGTGAGGCAGTTTGTACCCTCAAAACAACACCCACTTCATCAGTAGTTTCTACAAGTTTACGCAACTCTGCCTGATCAACATTTTTCTTACAATATATAACCTCATCTACTACCTGACTTTCAAGGATATAATCAATATTGTCAATCCCCGACAAGATTGGAATATCTTTACCATATTTTCTTTTAATAAAAGCTGATTGGGAAACAATAGCGCGAATATCAAAACCCCAGTCCTTTTGATTGAGGAATTTTTTTAGCGTGGGATGTGCACAGGCATCACCAACAATTACCACATGTCGCAAATTATAACCAGTAGCACGATAATTTCTCAGGATGTGCATGGTAAATAACCGTAAACCGAGTGTTAGCAAAAACGCCACATGCACGTGCACAAACAAATACGTAAAGGGAATTCCCTGAAGGTTGAAAACCAGTTTGATCAGATAAAGTACAACAAAAATAAAAAAGAAACCCCTGAAAAAAAGAAGGGCAGCACTCACATAGCGTTGGGCCCGGGGAAGCATAGACATAGAGGTCAGATGAGACATTATGAACCACAGAAAAATGAAGAAAAGTCCATAAAACACAGATTGTAAAATATTCAATTCCCAGGTGTAATTTGTAAACATAAATACACCTTCGGTAATGAAATAAGACAATGGGATGGTAATAAAAACAACTAGAAACTCAACCAGATTTAAAATCTTATTCAAATCAAGGTCGTACTGAGTTTTTAATTTGGCAATCTTTTTTACAAAAGTAATCGACTGTAACATAATTTTATCGGATTTAGGAGATAATTCTTACAATGAATACATTATAAAGGTAGAAAGTTGTTGGTTGTAAAACATTGCTACTAACCCGTATTTTTTTATCAGCAATAACCCCTAGTTTTTACCTATAAAAACATTAATCACTTATAGGTCAAATGACTGATTTTAAATTATTATAACCCAGTTTCATCCTAAGTATATATCCGGGTAACATAAAAAATAGAAAATATTTAACATCCATCGTTTTTTAATTTTATTAAGAGTCAGATAAATTATTATTACTCCATTTTTTTATACTACAAACAATGTTTTTTGTTCTCTTAATTATTTTTTTAAGCAACGGTAATATAAATTTTACATTAATCCCTGAACCGAAAATTACCACCCACCAAACCTAATCCCTGTAAAAACACTAAACGCTGAATATCAACCACTAAACGCTAAATACCAAAAACAAACAAAGAACAATCAATAAACCTCTCATCTTACCCCTTCCCCATCACCCTATAACCATTGTTGAAAACTTTTAACAACTATTTTTTTCACCTGTTGTCTTCTGTTGTATTTTTGTAACCCGGATTGATAAAGCACTTTTTGATCTCCTCATAATCAATTTATTTTAAAGGATTGCATCAATGACCGGAAAAAAAACAATACCTCAAAACCCCTCTTCAATTTTCAAGCAATTCAACGGATTACATCTCAAAGATGGAAGCATCTTCAAGGGTTATTCTTTTGGATACAGAAAACCTGTTGCGGGTGAGGTGGTTTTCAATACTGCCATGTCGGGGTATCCTGAAAGCCTCACCGATCCCTCCTACCAGGGGCAAATACTGGTACTTACATACCCTTTGATTGGAAATTACGGAGTACCTCCAATGATCGTTGAAAACAACCTGTTGAAATATTACGAATCGGAAAAAATCCATATTGCCGGACTGGTGATCTCAGAATACTCATACGAATCGAGCCATTGGAATGCCTGGCGAAAACTCTCCGATTGGCTGATTGAAAATCAGATACCTGCCATTGGTGGCATTGACACCCGGCAGCTAACCAAACACCTGCGAAACAGTGGTACAATGCCGGGAAAAATCTTGTTCCCTGATACTTCAACAGAGTTTTCGGATCCAAACACACGAGATCTGGTGGGAGAAGTCAGCACAAAAAAAGTTACCACCTATGGAAAGGGAAAGTATAAAATAGCGCTCCTGGACTGTGGTGTAAAATTCAACATCATCAGAAAACTGATCGAGAGGGATACAACGGTGATAAGGGTACCTTATGACCATGATCTTTCGGGTATTGAATATGACGGACTGTTTATTTCCAATGGCCCCGGAGATCCAAAACAATGCAAGACTACCATAGAAACCATAAAAAGTGCATACAGGAAAGATCAACCCATCTTTGGGATTTGCCTGGGAAACCAGTTAATGGCACTTGCCGCAGGTGGCAACACCTATAAGTTGAAGTATGGACACAGAAGTCACAATCAACCCGTAATGCAAAAAGGGACAAACCGCTGCTTTATCACTTCACAAAATCATGGATTTGCCCCTGAAACAGCCTCTTTAAACAAAGAATGGCAGGAGTATTTTGTAAATATCAATGACAATACCAATGAAGGTATTAAACATGTGAGCAAGCCTTTTTTCAGCACACAGTTCCATCCTGAAGCCTCCAGCGGTCCAACAGATACTGATTTTCTGTTTGATGAATTTATCACCTCAATCAAAAAAAGCAAAAAGATAAATATCCAATAATATATCATCCTGAAATGCAAACTATAGAAAATATCCAAAAAGTCATTGTCATTGGTTCAGGTGCCCTGAAGATCGGTGAAGCCGGCGAATTTGACTATTCAGGATCGCAAGCACTCAAAGCACTCAAAGAAGAAGGCATCAAAACCGTATTGATCAACCCCAATATTGCTACTGTGCAAACCTCTGAAGGAATAGCAGATAAGATCTATTTTCTGCCTGTTACGGCGTATTTTGTAGAAAAGGTGATTGAAAAAGAAAAACCTCAGGGAATATTGCTGGCTTTTGGCGGGCAAACAGCACTAAATTGCGGCATAGAACTCCACCAAAAAGGTATTTTAGAAAAGCATAAGGTGAAGGTACTGGGCACACCGGTGCAGGCCATCATGGACACCGAAGACCGTGAACTATTTGTGAAAAAACTCGACCAGATACAGGTAAAGACCATCAAAAGTGAAGCGGTAGCTTCGGTTGAGCAGGCCAAAGCAGCTGCAGCCAAACTGGGATACCCGGTGATCGTGAGGGCAGGGTTTGCACTCGGAGGTCAGGGAAGCGGTTTTTGCAACAACGATCAGGAACTGGAAAAACTGGCACAGGGCGCCCTCAACTATTCGCCTCAGATACTGATTGAAAAATCTTTGAAAGGATGGAAAGAGATCGAATATGAAGTGGTGAGAGACAAATACAACAATTGTATTACGGTTTGTAACATGGAAAATTTCGATCCGCTGGGCATCCATACGGGTGAAAGTATTGTTGTGGCACCCTCACAAACGCTCACCAATACCGAATACCATAAACTCAGGGAAATTGCCATCAGAATTGTAAGGCATATTGGCATTGTCGGTGAATGCAATGTACAATATGCACTCGACCCCGAATCTGAAGATTACAGGGTGATAGAAGTAAACGCACGTCTGTCACGCTCCAGTGCTCTCGCTTCCAAAGCAACGGGGTATCCGCTGGCTTTTGTGGCAGCAAAACTGGGTTTGGGATATGGATTATTTGAACTTAAAAATGCAGTGACCAGAACCACACCTGCATTTTTTGAACCTGCTCTCGACTATGTGGTTTGTAAGATCCCCAGATGGGACCTGGGGAAATTCAAAGGTGTCTCCAAAACCATTGGCAGCAGCATGAAAAGTGTGGGAGAAGTGATGTCGGTAGGCAGAAATTTTGAAGAGGCACTGCAAAAAGGGCTTCGCATGATTGGTCAGGGTATGCATGGGTTTGTGGAAAATAAAGAACTCGATATATCCGACCGTGCAGAGATTGAAAAACTCCTGAGCAATCCTACCGATTCGAGAATTTTCATGATTGCCATTGCCCTGAAGCACAATTTCACTGTAGATCAAATCTATACGCATACCAAAATAGACCGCTGGTTTTTGTACAAACTGAAAAATATTCATGACCTGAATGCACAATTATCCACTTTTGGTATGATAGAACAAGTACCTCTGGATCTGCTTAAAAAGCTCAAAGAAAACGGATTTTCCGATTTCCAGATCGCCCGGAATCTTTCACAAAGCAGCGATCATGTGCTCACTGCCGAAAGTATTCAGGTAAGACACTACCGAAAGAAGGCAGGTATCGTGCCCGTTATCAAACAAATTGATACCCTGGCGGCGGAGTATCCTGCCAAAACAAATTACCTCTATCTTACCTATCATGGTACTGAGCATGATATTGAATCTGAGAAAGATGACAGATCGGTCATCGTGCTTGGATCGGGTGCCTACCGTATTGGCAGCAGTGTGGAATTTGACTGGTGTAGTGTGAATGCACTTCAAACGGTTGGCAAAAAAGGATTCAGATCGGTGATGATCAATTACAACCCGGAGACGGTAAGCACGGATTATGATATGTGCGACCGCCTTTATTTCGATGAACTCACCTTTGAAAGGGTGATGGACATCATCGACTTTGAATCCCCTTCCGGGGTCATTGTTTCCATGGGTGGGCAAATACCCAACAATCTGGCAATGCGCCTCTATGAGCAAGAGGTAAATATCCTGGGCACTTCCCCTTTGTCTATCGACAGGGCGGAAGACCGCCACAAATTCTCCTCTATGCTCGATACATTAAAAGTAGATCAACCGGCATGGAAGGAACTAACCACAGTAGATGATATTTATGCTTTTGCCGAAAAGGTTGGTTTTCCGGTATTGATCCGGCCCAGTTATGTGCTTTCGGGAGCAGCAATGAATGTTGTTTCCAATCCTACCGAACTTGATCATTTCCTGAAATTGGCAGCCAATGTTTCAAAACAATATCCTGTGGTGGTTTCTGATTTTATCGAAAACGCCAAAGAAATAGAATACGATGCTGTGGCGGATAAAGGGGAGGTCGTTTCCTATGCCATATCCGAACATGTTGAATTTGCCGGCGTACATTCGGGTGATGCTACCATTGTTTTTCCGCCCCAGAAACTTTATGTAGAAACCATCAGAAGGGTGAAGCGGATTGCCAGGAAGATTGCCGGCGAACTCAAGATCACCGGACCTTTTAATATTCAGTTTCTGGCCAAAGACAACCAAATAAAAGTCATTGAATGCAATCTCAGAGCATCACGCAGTTTTCCTTTTGTATCAAAGGTGCTGAAAACCAACCTCATTGAACTGGCAACACGGGTAATGCTGGGTGAAAAAGTTGAGAAACCTGAAAAATCACTTTTCGAACTGGATTATGTGGGTGTAAAAGCATCGCAGTTCTCCTTTTCCAGATTACAAAAAGCCGATCCGGTGCTGGGTGTGGAAATGGCTTCAACCGGCGAAGTGGGATGCATTGGGGAAGACTACTATGAAGCCATTTTGAAGGCGATGCTCTCGGTGGGTTATAAGATACCGGAGAAAAACATTTTGCTTTCAACCGGTGATGCCAGATCAAAAGCAGAAATGATTATCAGTTCCAGAATGTTGCACAAACTCGGATATCATTTATTTGCTACCCGCGGAACACAGAAGTATCTGGAAGAAAACGGGATCCCCTGCACCATGTTGCATTGGCCGGATGAGAAAAAACACCCCAACACGCTGGAATATATCCAGTCCAAAAAAATCGACATGGTGGTCAACATTCCTAAAAACCTCAGTCAGAATGAGCTGTTCAATGACTATGAGATAAGGAGAAGCGCGGTAGACTACAACATACCCCTGATCACCAATGCCCGCCTGGCGAGTGCTTTCTTTTATGCGGTTTGCCGACTGAAACTGAAAGACCTGGCCATCAAAAGCTGGGATGCTTACAAATAGTCCGGGAAAGAAAATGCCCGTTGCTGCCCCGGACAAACGGGGTCAACGATCATGCTCGCCTCCGAACCGATCAACCTGAATTTATTTCGGAAATCCGGGTTTTTCAATCAGCGCAAGCCTAACACCTGATGCTTATATTGCTGCTGACGCTGAACTGGAGTATTGATCCTGATGATTCCAGTTCTACAACTTATACACCGGTTTTGCTTCACAAGGAAGATCTTTCCAAAAGCATTTCCTACCAGGATGCACAACCTTTTGAGAAACCGGGGAAGATATATACTTATCAGCAGACGCTTTTCATCGTTGATCTTTTCAGGGGTGTGCACATGATCAACAACGCTGATCCGGTGAATCCGATCAGGGAAGCATTCCTTTTCATTCCTGGTGTGATGGATATATCGGTGAAGGATGATATTTTGTTTGCGGACAATGCAATTGACCTGATCTCACTCGATCTGAATGCTTTACCTGAGATAGTTATACCCGACAGGGTTGAAGGGGTCTTCCCTGAACCTACACCACCCGATCTGGACAGAATCCCGTATGCCTGTTCTTCTGGCAACCGACCGGAAAATAAGTTTATTGCAGGATGGAGGAAATGATAAGGCGCAAAGGGTTTAGATCTTGCTGAGTAAAGTTTTTAATAAATTTTCTTGGCG
>CAYPFV010000154.1:0-7419 GCA_964410015.1 uncultured Bacteroidales bacterium | reverse complement strand
TTTGTTGGTGGGGGTTTTCAGGAATTTTGAAGAGGATAGAGTGGGGGAGGGGTGAAGGTATGTTTCAGGTGAATGATTCCCACAAATTAGTTTTCACAGATTGACAGTTGACGACCAAAAATTTATAACCATTAATATGAGAACGCTGATGACACAGATTTTACAGATAAGCGCTGATAGAAAAAATCCGTGATCATCAGCGTTTGCTGAAGGCAATCCGTGTTATCCGCGTTCCTTTTATCTTGATGATCGCCTTTGTGATGTTTTAGGATTAATGGGGGATGTTTTATGGGTTATGCAATTTAATCTGGCTTTTACTGAAAAAATTGCTTTTCGAATAATGGGTTTGATATTGCGGTGCGCTGCACTGCATGCACTGCACCTTTCGATTACTATGATATCATTTTGTCTAAAAAAAATATAGCGGTGCGCTGAACCTGGGGATGTTAAGCACCATTTGGCGCCTTAGCAAGCACTCCATCGATATTAAAGACCCAGCAGCATCTCCTCAGGATTTTGACCTGGGTAGATCATAGACACAGGGTTTTCGAGGAATTGTTTTATTTTTACCAGGAACCCTACGGATTCTTTTCCATCGATGATGCGGTGGTCGTAGGAGAGTGCCACATACATGATGGGTCTGATCTCTACTTTGCCGTTGACAGCAACGGGTCGCTCCACGATGTTGTGCATCCCCAGGATGGCACTTTGGGGAGGATTGATAATAGGAGTGGAAAGCATCGATCCAAACACTCCTCCATTGGTGATGGAGAATGTGCCGCCGGTAAGCTCTTCAATGGTTATTTTGTTGTCTCTCGCTTTTTTAGCCATATGGGCGATTTCATTTTCCAATTCGGCAAGTGATTTTTTTTGTGCATCCCTGATCACGGGTACCATCAACCCTTTGGGTGTGCTTACGGCAATGCCAATATCTGCATAGTCGGGCAGGATGATCTTCCCATCTTCGATCTGTCCGTTTACCTGCCGGAAAAAAGGGATGCTGGATGTAACGGCTTTCACGAAAAAGGACATAAAACCGGGCTTTACCCCATACTTTTTTTCAAACTGCACTTTGTATTTGTTTCGCAGTTGCATTACGGGCAGCATGTCCACCTCGTTGAAGGTGGTCAGCATGGCGGTTTCGTTTTTTACCGACACCAGTCTTTCTGCTATCTTCCTGCGCAGGGTGGTCATTTTGATGGTTTCACTGGTGCGGCTTCCTTCCCACGACGACGGAATACTCTTGACATGTTCGCTTTCGGGTTCGGAAGATCCTTTGTGAACCTGCTCAGAAATGGCGCGCAAGATATCTTTTTTGGTAATTCTTTTGCTGTTAGGATTATCCGTAATTTTTTCAGTGTTGATGTCCCATTCATCCAGGAGTTTTTTTGCCTGCGGACTGATGGTCACATCAGTTACATCTTTGCTACTCAGAGTTTCTTTTGTTTGTTCTGATGGGATTGGTTTCTCCTGTTCTTTTGCAGAAGGTTCTTCGTTACCTTTCTCCGAATCCTTTTTGTTTTCTTCAGGTGAATCTTTTCTCTCTTCCGTTTTTTGTTTTCCGGTATTTTTCTGTGTTTTCTCTGCAGATGAATCGATCTGCCCTACAACTTTTCCGGGTTCAATGGTAGCACCTTCCTCTATGATTATCTTAATGGTTCCGGCGCCATCGGCATTGATGGTAAGGGTTGCTTTGTCGGAATCTATCTCAGCGATCTCCTGGTCCTTTTCCACGTATTCTCCGTCTTCAACAAGCCATTTGGCGAGTTCTACCTGGGTTATCGATTCGCCTGCTTCCGGAACTTTAATGTCAATCATCATAATTGAAAATCTTTTTATTTTAATGGGTTAAACTTTAAGTGTATTGATAGGGATTAAGGGGTTTAAGTGACTTATGCATAACTGTTTACACTCCCGGCATACGTTTTCACACGTACAATCTTCAAAAGCTTTTTCTACTATTTTATTTTGTTGTATAGCATGAAATTTACTTGATCCGCTTGCAGGGCTGCCACTGGCGGGTCTGGCAATGACACCCAGATCGGGCAGGAAGTTAAAATTCTCCTTGATAAAGAACCAGGCACCCATATTCTGTGGTTCTTCCTGTACCCATAGCCAGCGTTGGGCATTAGAATATTTCTTTTTTAAAGATGTGATTTCATTCAGGGGAAGAGGATAAAGTTGTTCTATTCGGATGATGGCAGTATGGTTATGTTCTTTTTCCTGCTGGTATTTTTTAAGTTCGTAGTAAATTTTCCCGGTACAGAAAATCACCCGGTTAATTTTTTCTTTTTCAGCGCTTTGATCATCTATCACATGCTGGAAGTATCCTGTTGCCAGTTCATTTAAAGAGGAGGTGCATGAAGGATGTCGCAATAAGCTTTTGGGTGTGAATACAATGAGCGGTTTGCGGAAATTTCTTTTCACCTGGCGTCTGAGCAAATGATAGAAATTAGCAGGTGTGGTACAGTTGGCTACCTGAATATTGTTTTCAGCGCAACTGAGAAGAAACCTTTCCATTCGGGCGCTGGAGTGCTCAGGACCTTGCCCTTCATATCCATGAGGAAGCAGAAGTACCAAACCGTTCATTACCCTCCATTTTTCCTCTGCGCTGGTAAGGAACTGGTCAATGATGATCTGTGCACCGTTTACAAAGTCGCCGAATTGTGCCTCCCATATCACCAGACTTTGCGGTGAACCCATTGCATATCCATATTCAAAACCCAAAACACCATATTCCGACAACAGAGAATTGTATATCTCAAAAGCTGCCTGATCATCTGCTATTTGATTCAGAATTGAAAAACTTTCACCTGTATCTTCAGTTTTCAGTATGGCGTGGCGATGAGAGAATGTTCCCCGCTCTACATCCTGTCCGGAAAAACGAACGGGTATTCCTTCATGTAAAAGCGATGCGTAAGCCAGTAATTCGCCCATGGCCCAGTCAAGTTTATTTCCATCTTCAACCATTCTCTGCCGTTCTTTAAGCAGTTTGGTTGTTTTGCGGAAAAGTTTTTTATCGGGGGGAATGGCGCTGATCTTTAATCCCAATGTGCGCAGTGTTTCCACATCTAAACGTGTATCCGCTTCCCGAAAAACTTCTATTTGATCTGGTTTAGAGAAGTTTTCCCATGTTTTTTTCAGGAAGGGGTCGATATCTCCTTTTTCAATTTTTTTGGATTCGGCCAGCTCTTTTTCTAACACTTCGTTAAGGGAATCCAACAAACCTTCGGCATACTTTTCGCTGATGGTTCCTTCATCGATCAGTTTCTGAATATAAATGGTTGCCGGATCAGGATGTTTTTCAATGATTTTATAGAGTATAGGCTGGGTAAAACGGGGTTCATCAGCTTCATTATGACCATACTTGCGGTATGATAGCAGATCGATAAAAACATCTTTCTGAAATTTTTGACGGAATTCCATAGCCAGACCAATGGTGTAAACAACCGCTTCCACATCATCTCCGTTTACATGAAAAACGGGTGACTGGATTGTTTTGGCAACATCGGTACAGTAGGTGCTGCTGCGTCCCTCGAGGTAATTGGTTGTGAAACCCAGCTGGTTGTTGATAACAAGATGAATGGTGCCTCCTGTTTTGTAGGCAGGAAGTTGCGACATCTGAATAACTTCATATACAATGCCCTGCCCCGCAATAGAGGCATCGCCATGGATAAGAATAGGGGCAACCTGCTTGTAATCCTTTTGGTATCTCTGGTCTGCTTTTGCCCTTGCTATTCCTTCAACCACGGGGTTTACTGCCTCCAGGTGACTGGGGTTTGGGGCAATACTCAAATTGATAGAATTACCACTGGTGGTATTTTTTTCCAGCGTACATCCCAAATGATATTTTACATCGCCAAGCAGCGCTTCATCTTCATATTCATTTCCTTCAAATTCGCTGAATATTTTTCTGTAGGGTTTCTTCAAAATATTGGCAAGCACATTTAATCTGCCGCGGTGTGCCATGCCAATGACAAACTCTTTTATGCCTTTTTCGGCACCTAATTCAATAACAGAATCCAGGGCAGGTATTAATGTTTCGCATCCTTCCAGGCTGAATCTTTTCTGACCGGGGAAACGTTTCCTGATAAAATGTTCAAAACCCACTGCCTGGGTAAGTTTTTTCAGAATACGTTTTTTGGTATCAGCATCAAAACCGGGTTTATTTCGAGAAGATTCCATCTTACTTTTCAACCAATCCACAATCTCGGGTGTGCGGATAAACATATACTCAGCACCCACACTCTGGCAATAGGTTGCTTCTAAATGTTCGATGATTTTTTTAAGGGTTGTTTTTCCAATGCCCAATTCGTTGCCCGCCTGAAACTGATTTGTAAGATCATTGTCGGATAGTCCGAAATTATGATGATCAAGGGTAGGGGAATATTGCCGGCGGGTGCGAACAGGATTTGTTTTGGTGAACAGATGACCACGCTGCCGGTAGGCATTGATCAGATTAATAACATGAAATTCGCTTCTGAAGGTTCGGGTCTCTTTTTCCGATATTCCATCCGGTGCAGGATATTCTGACTGGGCGAATTCAAAACCCCTGAAAAAATGTTGCCAATCGCTGCTAACACTTTCGGGATCGCTTAAATATTGTTTGTAAAGAGATTCAATAGCTTTTGAATCAGCATTTCCTAAAAAGGTGAATTTTTCCATAAAATTTGGTTGACAGCTTTAATCCTTTAAATTGTTCAATAATGGTTTATCTGCATGTTAAACTTTGTTTTCTTCAAGTGATGATCTTCATGGATGAAAAATATCCAATTTTTCGCTTTTGATGGATATATTCCATTTTCCCATGATTAATTTTGAATACAAGTGATTGTGTATGTATTATAGTTGCTCTTCGTTCTCAATATTCATTCATAATGGTTTATAAAAGTTCGGATGTAGAAAGATTGACAAAAATAATCATACTTGTGATTGCTGATGTTTTTTTAATTTCTGTCTGGTACTTACAAAATTAACAATATTTGATATACAAATGATCACATGGCATGTAAATCATCTGTGTTATTGGTTAAACCTGAATTGTGTAGTTTTGTTTATGATCTGATTGTTGAAAATGATAAGGAAATATACGGTAAGGCGAATACGGATTTATACGAATGGAAAAGGTTCTTATATCTGTTATGCCAACACATGGGGGAATCTCTCTGGTTAGCAAGTAGAAAGTGAAATCCGTCACTCCATTTGGTAGGACAGCCAATTCAACATATTGGCAACACCCTGTGATTAGACTAAGGATAGTATTACTAATATGCGCTGATAGGAAAAGTTTAAAAGGAAAACAGGAAATGAAGGATGAAACCAACATATTTGCGAGGTAAACACAAGCACATTGATATAACAGTCAGAAAAATGGAGTTTCCATCATACCGCTTTAATCCAGCTATTATTTGATAATGAACCGAACATGTTTGCGAATTCAACACATACCCCAAAGAAAATAGCAAACATGGAGTTCCATCCGGCCTTAACCTACAAATTATAAACAGAAGAACCGAGCCATGACAAAAATTTTGACACACACGCGAATGATTATAATTTCGCAACACGGAGAAAATTACAAAACTGGTTTTTTGGTGAGCTCCATCTGACCGAATTAATCAAATTATAAACAGATGAAGTTATTGTTATATACCTTTTTTGCTAAACTAAAAATCAATTACAACATATAAATTATTAGATAATTCTATTTTTGATTTTATTAATATATAATCAACTATATAAAAAAGAAGAGATTACAGAAAACTAAATGTCGACAAGGTATATCTAATTTTATCTGAATTTATATTTTCATCTTTAAGAATAAAAAAAGAGTGTATATAAGAGTTGTTTTATAAGCTGGAGATTTATATTTTTACATTAAATTAATATGGAGATAAAATTTTCAGTAACGAAATTAAATAAGAAAGGAGGTATATGGCATCAGAAAGTTAATTTTTCCGACGAAAAAATCGTCATTTAAAAATTAGTTTATCTTACAATATCATGTTTCTTAATCTTTTTTGAAAAATTGTCGGTTTCACAAATAAAGATTAAGATACTAAAAACAAAACAAACCGAGCGTAAACTAATAAAACAAAGCTAATAACTTAAAATTAAATTTATGAAGAGAATTACATTATTGATCGTTGCAACTCTTTTTGCAACCCTAAGCTTCGGACAAAATCAAAACTATTCGCCGGAGGAAATTGAAAAAATGAAATCGAATAGAGAAGGTGAGTTTGAAAAGCAAGCAGAGAACTTAAAAAAGAGTATGAAAGTTCCTGCTTACACACAATTACTCAATGCCAATAAAATCAATAAGGGTCTTACTTTCCCAGGCGTCATCGACGTTTTGATTTTATCACCAGATCCTGATGGATCAGAAGATCTAAGAGCTTCTTTGGACGATTACGATCATATCAATGCTACAAGTTTTCCATTGGAAGACTTACCTGATTTATCACTTGAAGATTTAACACCTTATCATGTAGTTTTGGCTTTTAACAATACTAAATGGTTAGATTCAGGAGATATAAGTCCTGATGTGGCAGGTGATATAGTTGCCGATTATATTGATGGTGGCGGTTTATTTGTTGAAAGTTCTTACCTGATGGATTATGCCGGATGGGAAATTGGAGGAGCATATTACAATGACGGATATTCTGCCTTCACCTATGCAACTGAAGATTTTCAAGGTAGTTTTGCTCTGGCTGATGTTCTTGAACCTGATCATCCAATCATGACTGATGTTTCAACACTTTCTCTTGAAGGCTTGGTTCAGGATAATCAAGTTGCTGAAGATGCTGTTGGTATTGCGGAATGGGACAATGGAGAGATACTTGTTGCAGCAAAAACAAATGTGGTTTCTTTGAACCTTCTTCCTGTGGTAGATGGTCTTTTGAATTTTGAAGGAGATGGAGTAACACTCTACAACAATGCTATAGTATGGTTGGTGAATAACCTTACTGACCCCTCAGCTCCTGCTGCCCCCACAGACTTAACAGTTACAGCAGGTGATATGGGTGATTTAGAAGTTTCGTTGTCCTGGACCAATCCATCTGAAACATTTAGTGGTGAGACACTCACAGAACTTGACGAAGTAAATGTTTATCGTAATGATGAACTTATCTCAACATCTGAAACACCCGATATAGGTGGCGAAGAAACTCTTACTGATGATGATATTACTACTGCCGGTTTTTATTCTTATACTGTAGTTGGTGTAAACAGTTCAGGAGAAGGTTCTTCTGCAACAGCATCTGTTTATGTCGGAGAAGATGTACCTGGTGCACCAACCGATATTACTCTTCAAGCAAATGGTAATAATGGTATGGTAACATGGGATGCTCCCACCGAGGGTCTTAATGGTGGTTATATGCCTGGTACAGACCTAACTTATACTATCGAACGCTTACCCGA
>CAYPFV010000153.1:0-7432 GCA_964410015.1 uncultured Bacteroidales bacterium | reverse complement strand
GCGTGTGTGTTTTAAGCTTAATCATGGATGTTTCATCTGTTTATAATTTGATTAAATAGGTCAGATGGAGCTCGCCAAAACTCCGTTTTTACAATTTTTTTCGTGTTGCGAAATTATAATCATCCGCATGTGTGTCAATAGTATTGTCATGGCTCGGTTCATCATATAATAATTTGGTTAAAATGGTATTAGCGAACCTTTATATCACAGAATATCAAACCCTTATGTTTGTGTGTAATAACACATGGAGGTTGCATACAAAATAGGTTTGGAAAAATGCATTGATTAAAAAAAAATATACATAGTTGTTTGGTTAATAAGCAAATGTAGTAAAATAGATAATAAAACAGCATTTTTTGTGCATATTTTTGCAGAAAAAGGTGTTAGGAAAAGAAAATAATTTTACATTTGTTGTGTATTATATCTTATGTGATACCATAATTGAATTTGGATTTTGAAAAGACCTTCAGAAATATAAACCTGAAAAATAAAGATTATAAAATTTTTTTACTGAAACGGGCATTTACTGCTTCTTTATGTTTTAGTAAATATAAAAATAAAATTTATTTTAACATCCTCAAACTATGATCTTTCCCCAAATATATCCCCTTATTTTCTCTTCCCTCTCTAAAATTAATCATGCTTTTGCTGGTACCCATTAAAATATTTCATTTTTCGATATTAACTCAAAAAAACACTCTTACATCTATAGTTTAAATCCATTTTTCATTCATTTAATATATTCATCATGGCAAAAGTTGTTGTTTTAGGTGCAGGTGTATCTGGCCACACTGCTGTAATGCTTTTACGTAAAGAATTAGGCAAGGAACATGAAGTAATTATGGTTAGTCCAAACAGTAATTATCAATGGATTCCTTCCAATATTTGGGTAGGAATAGGACAAATGACCAGAAAGCAGGTTGTTTTTCCGCTGGCACCTGTTTATAAACGAAAAGGAATTGTTTACAAACAAGCTCTGGCAAAGCATATTTTTCCTGAGGGTGATGCGACCACAAACTCCCCCTTTGTGGAAATTGAATATGTAGATCATGCCTTGCGTGGACAAAAAGAAAAGGTTGATTATGATTACCTGATTAATGCAACCGGGCCGAAATTAAATTTCGAAGCAACACCCGGATTGGGTCCTGATGGTCATAGTTTATCGGTTTGTACCTATACACATGCTGAACATGCCTGGGTAAAACTACAGGAAACACTTGATAAGATGGCAAAGGGTCAAAAACAACGGATCGTGATAGGCACAGGGCATCCTACCGCTACCTGCCAGGGTGCTGCCTTTGAATATGCATTAAATGTGGCATTTGAGATCAATAAAAGAAAATTGCTCGACAAAGCAGAAATTACCTGGATCACCAATGAATACGAATTGGGCGATTTTGGTATGGGTGGTGCTTTTATAAAAAAGGGTGGATATGTAACTTCCACTAAAATTTTCACCGAATCTATTTTGGCCGAATACGGAATCAAATGGATCAAAAGAGCGGGCGTGCAAAAAGTAGAAGAAGGTGTTATCCATTATGAAAATCTGGAGGGTGAGCAAAAAACCATCCTTTTCGATTTTTCTATGCTTATACCGGGATTTTCGGGTGTTGGGTTGAAAGCATTTAACAAACAGGGTGATGATATAACATCTTCGCTGTTTGCTCCTAACGGACTCATGAAAGTCGATGCCGACTACACATCAAAAGAATTTAACCATTGGAGCGTGAATGATTGGCCTTCTACCTATCAAAATCCGGAATACGAAAATATTTTTGCTGCCGGCATCGCATTTGCACCCCCACATGCCATTTCAAAACCAGTAAAAAGCAAAAACGGGACACCCATTTTTCCCACACCTCCCCGCACAGGTATGCCTTCGGGTGTCATGGGAAAAGTAGTTGCCCTTAATGTTGCAAGATCAATAAAATCAGGAAAAACTACAATAAAACATAAAGCTTCTATGGGGAAAATGGGTGCTGCATGTATCATTTCATCGGGTTATGGACTGCGCGACGGTATGGCAGCTACCATGACTGTTTTTCCTATTGTACCCGATTATGAAAAATACCCGCAGTGGGGCAGAGACATCAGTTATACCATTGGTGAGCCTGGTTTGGCCGGTCATTGGCTCAAACTTTTTATGCATTACATGTTTATGTACAAAGCGAAAGCACTACCTGGTTGGTCACTCATTCCAGAATAACAATTTTTTTACAAAAGTTAAAAATCCAAAATATTCAAATTTAAATTTTTTGCTATGATCAGAAAACCTATTCCCAAAGGGTATAAAGATGAAGATTACCCACCTATGCCTACCAAAGCCCGTAAGTTCGTCAGAAAATTCTGGCCTTACCAGATACTCAGATTTTTTGTTCTTAACATTAAAATTATGAGAATTGTAGTAGGTGGACATTCCTGACCATCTTAGCATTTTTGATTATATAGATTGTTTGTTTATCTTTGTGTGAACAAGAAAGAGGAAAATGGCAAAATTATTGCCGTTTACTGTTGATGATTCAATGGGTAGAAATTGCATAATCATTTCGTGTTATGCTTTTCATTGCTGAGTCCCCTCCGAAAAGTCATTTTTTATAAATTAATGAACCGAGCCATGACAAAACTTTTGACACACACGCGGATGATTATAATTCGTGACGTGGCAAACATACAAAACAGTATTTTGGCGAGCTCCCCCGTAAAAGAAGAACGGGGCAGACATCTGACCGAATTAATCAAATTATAAACAGATGCAAATATCAAACTTATAGTTGTTTGATTATCTGTACTATAAATTCGTGCTAATTTAGGTAATTGGTGGATAATAAACTTTTCAGCGTGGATTCATTCTTTATATAAGATTATCATGCAAATTAAATAAAATCACTTATGAAGAATTTGATACTTATTTTAGTTTTTTCAATGATTTCATTATTTTCCAATGGACAGATTGTTCTTACCGATGACAGTGAAAATAATATATCAAACGATACCCTTTGGGTTTACGGACAACCCAACGAAGATTACATACGGGCCAATGTTTTTTTCTCAAACGAAAGTAATCAGACTGCATACGTTTTTGTTAGAAAAGATGAAATTGAAATACAAGAGGGAAGTTCAGTTGCTTTTTGTTGGAATGACTTTTGTTTTTCACCAGCAGTTACAGATGTGGAAGAGCCGCTGACTCTTCAACCAGGTGAATCTTCTTCTGAAACCGATTTTTATTCTGAAATATATCCTGAGGGTGCCAATGGTGAGTCGATCGTGCAGTTTGAGTTTTACAGCGACCGGGATGATTTTGAACCCGTGGTTGCTACCATTATTTATGTGGTTTCTTCATCAACTCAAGTATCTGAAATCAATTCTGCCCGGTGGTCGATCTCCGAACCCTATCCCAACCCGGCGCGCGATTTTACCCGGATAGATTATCAGATTCCTGCCAGCACCTATGATGCACGATTGGTAATCAGAAACCTTGTGGGAAAGCAGATTCTGGATTTACCTCTATCTTCCGATAAAAACCAAATCCGTGTCCCGACAAATCAACTCAGCAATGGAATATATATCTGTTCTCTCTATTACGGAGATAGAATATATGATTCTAAAAGACTAATTATTGCTAATTAAAAGGATAATTGAACAGAAAAAATCTGATCTTTTATAATATCATTCATTCATTTCATTTTTTAACCCATAAATTTCTCTTTATGAAAAAAATATTACCTTCAAAGGTACTTTTTATGCTTTTTGCTTTCATTGCTATTACCAATTTACAAGCTCAAATTTCCCAACCAGGTACACCACCCAGTTTTAATAATGATCAACTCAAAACATCTGTTCCTGTTGAAAAGATGCCAAAAGTAGATGTTGAAAATCTGATAAAGGAAGACCTTGTTATGGATACTATTAAGGATATTCCGTGGCGTTTTGGCAAAAATATTGATGTAAATATTAATCCTGAGAATGCAGGTCGCTGGGATTACCTTGACAATGGTGATAAAATCTGGAGAGTAGATATTTATTCAGCAAATGCCTTTACGATCAATTTAACTTTCGATCAGTATCTGTTACCTCCCGGAGCAGAACTTTATGTCTATAATCAGGATCGTAGCGATGTGATAGGTGCTTTTACCGATTACAACAACCAGGAAGATGGTTATTTTGCCACTACCCTTGTTCGGGGAGACTATGTAACCATTGAGTATTATCAACCCGCTAATGCTGTTTTCGAGGGCGAATTAAACCTTGAAAGAGTTACACATGCTTACCGGGATCCCTTTGAGTTTGCCAAAGCGTTTGGTAGCAGCGGATCATGTAATCTGAATGTTGCATGCGAAGAATCTATAGGATGGGAACAACAAATCCGCTCAGTAGGTATGCTGGTAGTAGGAGGAAGTGGTTTTTGCACTGGCGCCCTGATCAACAACGCAGAATCAGATGAAACGCCTTATTTCCTTTCTGCCGATCATTGTTACAGCAATCCTTCCACGCTGGTGGTTTGGTTTAACTGGCAAAGTGAAACATGCGAAAATCCACCCTCATCCCCTCCATATAACTCCATATCGGGTGCTACACTTCGTGCCCGCAATGCTGCAAGCGATTTTTGGTTGATGGAGTTCAACCAACCCATCCCCGACGAATATGAAGTTTTTTATGCCGGTTGGAATCGTACACTTGAAAATACATTGGATGAAACCATTGTGGGCATTCATCATCCCAGTGGTGATATCAAAAAATTCAGTTATGCTGAAGATGGTGTTCAAAATGCCAACTATGGCGGCTCTCCGGGTTCAGGATCAACCCACTGGCGTATTGTTTGGAGTGGTGGAACTACCACAGAAGGCGGTTCGAGTGGGTCTCCCTTATTTGATGCCCAGGGACGTATTATCGGACAATTACATGGTGGTAGTGCTGCATGTGGAAATACTCTACCCGACTGGTATGGAAGACTGGGGGTTTCTTTTACCGGTGGTGGCAGCACTACAAATAGTTTGCAGTCATGGCTTGACCCTGATGACACAGGCGTAATGTTTATAGATGGTTATGATCCTTTTGGTCAAAGTATTGAAAACCCTCAGGATTTTACTGCTACTGCCATTGCTGCTGATAGTATTCAACTTCAATGGAAGGCTAATGAAGATGGTAATTCGGTGATGATTGCGGCAAATAATGAAAATGTTTTTGGAAAACCTGAAGGTGGATACTCTGTTGGCCAAGAGATTGAAAACGGGGGCACTATCCTTTATATGGGCAACGATACTGTTTTTGATCATACGGGTCTTGATTTTAACACCGAATATCATTACCGGATATGGTCATTTACTACTGAGATGGATTACTCCAGAGGAATCCCGGCTGTTGCTCAAACACCCTGTAATTCTCTTACTGATTTTCCTTTTACAGAAGGTATGAATGAAGAAAATATTCCTTCTTGCTGGGAACAGGAATTTATTAAAGGAGAATCTGCGTGGAAAATAGGTGTGGGGAACAACGACGGATATCCTTTCAGCACACATGAAGGAGAAAGCAATGTGTTTTTCAAAGTAGATGGCCCTACTAGCTATGGAGATACAACCAAATTGATTACTCCTGCCATGGAAGTGAAAGCATACGACAGTGTCAGGTTATCTTTTTATTATGCCAACCCTGCCCAAACTTCCCGGCAGGATATTTTGAATATCTATTATAAGAACGAACCAGCAGAAGATTGGAACCTGCTTGCTGTTTATGACAGCGATCAGTTTTCGTGGGTCAATACTACGGTAACCATACCCGAAACAAGCAGCAACACATATATCGCTTTTGAAGGTATTGGTAACGGAGGTCGCGGTATCTCTATCGACCAGATTGAGGTTTCCGGTATTTTGGAAGGTGAGATCATTAACCCCGTAAATCTTACAGCAGAAGTAACGGATGAAAATCAGGTGCAGTTTAATTGGGAAATCGATACGTTAACAGAAAGCATCTCCAAATCGATTATTGGATATCAAATATTTATGGATGATGATATTTTATATCAGGGCGATGATCCTGAGCAGACTTCCTATTTGAGTGAAACACTGCCAGTGGGAGAATATGAGTTTTATGTAAGATTTTCTTATGAGGGAAATATCCTTTCGGAAAAATCAAATACTGTAAATGCAGAAATACCCGAAACAGGATCTGATTATACCCTCACTATTTCCCATACTGGAGAAGGTGCAACATCTCTGGCGCCAGGAGTGTATCAGTATAAAGCTGATGCGCAGGTGACTATTGATGCTATACCGGGAGAATTCCATTATTTTGACGAGTGGAATGTAAACGATACACCTCTGCAAGACATCAATCCTGTTGAGATACTCATAGAAGGAGATACTCAGGTGGAAGCTGTTTTTAAGTTGAATACTTATAACCTGGTATTGAATGCTGATCCCGTTGAAGCGGCAGGTATCATAGAAGGAGATGGCCAATACGAACACGGACAAACCGCTGAGGTTGAAACAGAACCCACTGAGGGATACGTCTTTATGCATTGGACTGATGGCGATAATATCTATTCAACACTTTCAGATTTCCAGATAGAAATGACTGAAAATAAAGAATTAACTGCCGTTTTTGAATACAGGGAACATGATCTTGAACTTGATGTACACCCTGCTGAGGCTGGAAGTGTGCAGGGTGAAGGTACTTTTGGTGTCAATTCTCTGGTAAATATTTCTACTACACCTAACCCTGGTTGGGTTTTCCAGAATTGGACCGAAACAGTTGATGATTCGGAAACTGAAGTTTCCACAGACCCCTCTTTTGAAATCCTTTTAGACAGGGATAAAACACTTACTGCCAATTACGAGCCTTTTACCCCCGATCTTTTGGTAAATGTGGAAGGAAATGGTACCACCGATCCGGGTGAAGGCGAACATGTTTATTCTTTTGGTGAGGAAATAACCCTTAGTGCTACACCCGATGATGAGTGGAGGTTTGTAAACTGGGAGATCAACGATACCGAATATGAAAGCCAGGAAGTAACCATTACCATTGAAGAGGATGTTGTTGCTACTGCTACTTTTGAACCTACGGTGGCTGTAAATGAACTTTCTGAAGGAAAAGGAGTTCGGGCATTTCCTGTACCAGCCCAGGATAAACTAAATGTTGTTTTTGCAAAGGAAGGAAATTGGAATGTAAGCATTGTGAGTATAACAGGGCACCAAGTCCATGTTTTTGAAAAGGAAGTTTCACCAGAAAAAACAGAAACTTTTGATATTTCGCAACTAAAAGATGGTATTTACTTTATCCGTTCGCAGCATGGTGATCAAATTTATCATACCCGGTTCATCAAGAAATAAGAACAATAATCTTTAAAAAAAACCGGGTTAACTTTTTTGAAAGTTAACCCGGTTTTTCATCTGTTTATAATTTGTAACATATTGTCTATATACTAATTACGACTTTA
>CAYPFV010000152.1:0-7716 GCA_964410015.1 uncultured Bacteroidales bacterium | reverse complement strand
ACATGATTATAATGCGCGGCATGTTAAGCATGCAGTCAGACTGTTGGCGAGCTCCATCTGACCGAATTAATCAAATTATAAACAGATGAAAAAGCAAAACCCCTGAAAGAATAATTTCTTCAGGGGTTTTCGATTATAAAAAAATGATCATCCAGGCCATTGATTATCTTTGATTAATCCCCGGCTGTGTTTTTGATCACCTTATCTACTATGCTGTTAAAAGCATTTCTGATCAGGTCGTTGTTGTTTTCATAGGCATTCAGACCATTTTCAGCAGCTTTGCCCAGTTCGCCAATAAAAGGTATTTGTGTGATCAATGAGGTATTGAGTTCTTTAGCCAGCCGTATCCCACCATCTTTTCCAAAAATAAAGTATTTCTCCTTTGGATGCGGTGCAGGAGTAAACCACGACATGTTTTCCACAACACCCAATAAAGGTATATTCAAACCGGGGTTGGCAAACATAGAAGCTGCCTTTCGCGCGTCGTTTAAAGCAATTTCCTGCGGGGTTGTCACAATGAGTGCTCCTTTCAGATTTACTTTCTGTGTAGTGGTAAGCTGGATATCTCCGGTTCCTGGAGGAAAATCAACAATCATATAATCTGTTTCTTCCCACAATGTATTCTCAAAAAGTTGTGTAAGGGTATTGGAAACAAGAGGGCCGCGCCAAATTAAACCCTTTTCTTTGTCCACAAAAAAACCGATGGAGATAATCTTCACGCCATACTTTTCTACAGGGATAACCAATTGCTTACCACTGAACTCTGTTACTTCCGGTTTTTGATCTTCCAGACCAAACATGCGCGGAACAGAAGGGCCATAAATATCGGCATCCACAAGAGCTGTTTTATATCCTTTTTGCGCAAGTGCCATAGCCAGATTTGAAGCAATTGTTGATTTGCCCACACCACCTTTGCCAGAAGCAACGGCAATGATATTTTTCACATCGGGCAGATTAATTTTTTCAAACATATTAATTATACATATAAGTTACTTTACTCAAATTTAATGATTATTTACCAGAAAATGAATGCAATGTTGGTTTTTTCAAAATTCATTCAACCAGGTGAAAAGTCTTAAAGCATAATCAGATCAAGGTGTTTAACAGGTAAATAATCCTTTATATGAAAACTACATCATCTCAATATCATAATTGATAGATACGCCGGCCTGGCGAAAGAGCAAACCTACCGGACAGGTGTTAAGTGTGTGTTCAATAGCTTTATCCACTTTTTCTTTTGTATGACTGGTTTTGATTTTGAGCAGAAAATGAACATCGGTAATAGTTCCTGCGCCCTCTTTCTGAGTGGCATCCATTTCTACTTCCATTTTTTCAAAATCAAGGTGCATTTTTTTGGCAACCATAGCAAAAATAGTCCCAACACATCCGCTGAAACTCATCACGCAAATTTCAAGAGCAGTTGGACCACTGTTAATACCTCCCTTATCTTCCGGAAGATCGATAACTACACTATGATTTCTGCCATTGTCAACAACAGATTGAAATTGTCTTGTCCATAAAGAAATTGATTTCATCTTTTTTTCATTTTAAAATTTATACTTTATTGAATTACTAACAGGTGCTATATATACTTTTTTTCCTGATCAGAAGCGTTCAACACTTTTATCATTTTTATTTACAAGCTAAATTTACACCATTCATATTTGAAGAAGAATCATAAAATTACTCTTCAATGATTCCCGTTAATGATTCCCGGACCCTTTTCATTTTCTGTTTCTATCATTTTTTTATCGCAGAATATTTGATTGTAAATATGATGGATAGCTCTTGCAGCAGTTGAATCAGGTTTATACTCAACGATGGTTTTACACATTGCCATTGCCCTTACCACATTTTCATCAAAAGGGATTTTTCCTGCCAGTGTGATGTGACGATTATCACAGATTTTTTCTTCAATGATCTGTGCTAAAGCAAGGTTCAGATCAAACTTGTTAATTACAATCCACACAGGAAAGTTGTACCTTTGCAGCAGACTCAACACTCTTTCGAGATCATGAATGGCAGATAGAGAGGGTTCGCAAACTACCACTACATCGGTTGCCCCTGAAATAGATGATATAACCGGGCAACCCAGTCCGGGAGGACCATCGATAATCATATTTCTGATTTGTTTTTTGCGGGCTAAATCTCTTGCTTTGTTCTTAACCAGGTTTACCAGTTTACCTGAATTTTCTTCGCCGGGGGCAAGAATTCCGTAAACCATCTCACCATATCTGAAATTGCCTGTAAACAAACGACTTTTGTTATGTTTTTGCATACTGATAGCACCTTCGGGGCAGACGGTTACACAAAATCCACATCCATCGCAGAATATATCTGATATCCGGGTATGATTTTGTTGGTGGTTGATGGCACCAAAGCGGCAGTGTTGGGCACAAATACCACAATTGGTACATATAGCAGTATCTATCACAGCATTTTCACTTCCTGTAAAAGCTTCTTCACTGCATACATCTGGTTGAAAAAGGATATGTTGGTTGGCAGCATCCACATCGCAGTCTGCTAAAATGACTGACGATGCCAGGCTAACCAGAGACGCCGCTAGATTTGACTTACCTGTACCACCTTTTCCACTAATTACAGACAATTCCATATTTTCTCATTATATATTTATAAATAGAGATGAATTCCCGGTCCCATCCAGTGTGTTCATCTATAACCAGTTTGCCTTCCGAATAAACTTTTGCAATCCTTTTGTCAAAAGGTATCTGCCACAACAGATCAATTTTTTCTTTTTTCAGGTAACCCAAAACATCATCATTGCATAGTCCCACCTTGTTTACAACAACACCAAAAGGTTTATTCATATCTTTTAAAACCGCTACAGCCTGTTTCAGGTCATTGATGCCAAAAGGTGTTGACTCTGTGATCAGAATTACATATTCAGAATGGGCTACAGTGTGTATGAACGGACAAGAGGTTCCGGGTGGAGAATCAAGGATCGTTAATGCTGCCATTGAATTATTCTGAATGGCCTTATCTATTACTTTTACAGGTGAATAGACCCCGGCATGCATTCTGGCCTCAACAAGATTTCGGTCGTAACCTTGGCAACAATAAGTGTTTACTTCTCCTAACTGAAAAACTTTGGGTTTGATGGCATCGAACCTGCAGGCATAATAACATGCTCCACAATCATGGCACAGATCATCTGTAACATTAATAATTTGCAAATCGGGCAATGAAAAGATAGCATGATACCGGCAAGCGTCGTGACATTGGTTGCAGAAGGTACATTTATCTGTATCAATTACAGGTACCTGCTGATTAACCTTCTCATTACCGTAAAGTATGGTATCAAAGAAAATGCCTGCATTGGGTTCTTCTGCATCACAATCGATGAGCATAACATCCTTACCTTGTCTGGCAAGAGAAGCAAACATATTAGACGAGAAAAGGGTTTTTCCTGTTCCTCCTTTTCCGCTGGCCACCGCAACTCTGAATGGGGTTTGCATAGTTTTAGTGATCGCAGTAATTGGCAGAAAGTAACAGATTTCCGCTCAAAAAATCTTCTGTTAGTTCTTTGGCTGGTTTTATAGGGGCTCCGGTAAACACATTGATTTTTTGTTTATGGAATAACTGAATTGCTTTTTGACCCATACCGCCGGCAATTACATCGGTTACCCCCATTTCGGCAACCCAACGGGGATATAAGCCAGGTTGATGCTCAGGAGGTACAACCATGTCAATTTGTTTGATCTGGTTCTGATCTACAGATACTATGGCAAAGTTTTGGCAATGCCCGAAATGGGCGCACAAAGCACCGTTCTCTAAAGGAATAGCAATTTTCTTGTTCATCATTCTTATTTGTATTAAAATTTCTACTTAGTGTCAGCAAGAAAACAATTATTTTATGTGTCTTTGATAAGAAATCGTCAAAGACAAGTATTTATAAGTATTTGCATATAAGTGTTTTGTTTTTCGTAAATGACTGGTTCATCTGTTAATAATTTGATTCATTCGTTCACATGCCTGCCCGTTTTTCTCTAACGGTGGAGCTCACCAAACCTCCGGTTTTGTGTTTTTATCCGTGCTACGAATTCTAATCATCCGCTTGTATATCAATAATATTGTGATGCCCCGGGTCAAAAACGAGAATACTGATGTATTTGGCGTTTTCTTGCAAAGACTAATTAATATGATCAGGTGAAATACTTATGGGTTGAAGTTCTGAATCTGTAAGAAAGGAAAAGAAGGTCGTTTTACCGACCTTCCATCCGTCTTCTTCGTCTTTCACCTCTACCGCCAAAAAATCGGGTATTCTGTGCCTCATCATTCCTGTTTTCCTCAATACCCCAACTTCCGCCCCTTCTACCGTAAGGACGTTCTTTTTCTGTATGCTTAGCGGGATTGCATCTTCCCATTTTACGGCCAGTCATCGGTCCATCACCCATCGGACCTTTTCTATTCATTCCAGGCATATTTACCTCCTTCTTTAAAAAAATGATTATAAAAATTGTATGATTTTCATGCCATGATTGTATTCATTACAATCCATAGCATGAACGAATTAAACCGCTAATGCTGAAGTATATCGATCAGCTCTTTGATGGTTTTATCTTGTTTTTTAAGTACGATCATCTGAATTTTCAAACTATCCAGCAGATGTTTGATCTTCAAACCAAATTCACCCGATATGATTTTATCTGCTTTTCGGGAAGCGATTAGCTCCACCGCCGCCTGACCAGCACCTTCCTCTGCATCTTTATGAGGGTTGGGAATAAATTCGGTTGCACCGGTTTCCGTATCATAAATTACAAACCAGCTACATCTGCCAAATCGCTCATCGAGCAATGCGTCCAGGTTGTTCCCTTTGGAGGTGATCGCTACTCTCATATGTTTTATTTTTTGAATTATGAATTACATCTGTTTCTGCCTTTTCTCATGCCTGAACCGCACGAGGTACATTTTTGCTTATGACATGGAGTCCCTTTAAGGTGTTTCTGCACATTGCCACAAACACTGCAAACACAGTAATCATCTTGTCTGTCATCAATTTGATCACTTTCATAAGGTGGGTCGAAATTGACGATCTGCTTTTTTCTGCAAAGCGGACAAGCATCTGGTTTCTTCTCTTTTTCAGGATTGTTGAAATAGCAATCGCAACTCAGGCAATGATACCAATCGCTGTCAAAATATACTTTGCCACCTTCTATCGTCATTGTTCGGCCTTCTACAAAAGCAATTGCAATTTTTTGCCGTGCGCGTGCATATATTCTTGTAAAAGTAGGCCGGGAAACCCCCATCATATCAGATGCTTTATGGTGGTTATGCATATCGTAATCACATAAGCGCAATGCTTCATACTCCTCAAATAATAGTACTACGGGTTCCTGATTATTTTTTTTCATGTCAGAACCATAAGGTTTAAAACCTTTTATTTCAGGTGGATTTACAACTCTTCTGAGTGCTTTTGCTCTTGGCGACATATGATTAGATCAATTGTTCGATGCAAATATAATGAACTATTGTTCATTTGCAAAACTTTTTTTACTTTTGCTTAAAAAAAATATGGCAACAAGACAGTGCAGAATAGTGCTTCCCTGTTACCTCAACGATCATGAAACACTTTTTGGTGGAACAGCACTACAATGGATGGATGAGGTAGCATATATTGAAGCAACCCGTTTTACCAGAAAAAAGATGGTAACAACCAGTGTGGAGGAGGTTAAATTTGAACACTCCATTAGAAAAGGTGATATTGTGGAAATTATAGCCAGAGTGATTAATACCGGGCACGTGAAAATAAAGATACAGGTAGAAATGATTGTGGAAGTTATGCATACAGGTGATAGGAAAAGAGCTGTGAAAGCTTTCTACAATTTCGTATCACTGGATGCCAATGACAATCCGGTTAGGTTGATGAAGGGTTGAGAAGGGTTGAGGCTAAAGAGGCATTTTGGGGTTTTCGTTTCCTCAAATCATCACCGCCGTATGACCTTCTTCTGAATCACTCAGCGCAACTGAAGTGCGGGGTGAAGTTATTCAGCGAGTTTTCTGGCATTTTCACTGCTGCTCATCTGCGGCTGCAGTTTTAATCTCACTTCTGAATTGTGGGACGATGCGTGCCTGTAAGCCTTGTTCTATGGCATAGGCAATGGATATAAGAACGGGTTCACTCCATGCAGTGCCAAAAACAGACATACCCACGGGCAATCCATCGATATTCCCAACAGGTAGGCTAATAATTGGATATCCGGCCTGGGCAGCGGGAGAGGAGCTTCCCAACTGAAAACTGTCGCCGTTGATGTGATCTGTTTTCCAGGCAGGACTGCCAGTAGGAGCAATAATGGCATCCAGATCATGTTCTGATAATACCCTGTCGATACCCTTTGTACGAGACCCTTCATGCATTTCATCCAGCGCCACAAGGTATTCCGGGGAGTTCAGACCGCCCTTTTCCTGTGCCATTTCCAGATATTGCTGGTTATACCATCTCATAGTAACAGAATCGTTACGGTTGAATGCGATCAGTTCTTCCAGACTTTTTACCGGAGCATCCGCTCCAAGTGAGGCAAAATACTGGTTCAGGCCATCTTTGTATTCAAACAACATTACCTGAAAAGCATGCTGCGAGGTTTGTGGTGCAGATATATTGCTGATTTCTATAACTTCTGCCCCCATACTTTTGATCCAATCAATGCGGTTATTGAAAAGTGAATCAACCTTAAAATTAGCACCTAGGGGCGAAGTATAGAAACCAATCCTTTTCCCTTTCAGGGCATCTTTTTTTAGCAAGGTTTCGAAATTCTTTTTTATTTTATCACTGTTTCCCAGTGTAAGTGAGTCATTGGGGTCTTCGCCCGCCATAGCATACAAGGTTATGGCAGCATCTTTCACAGTCCTTGCCATAGGTCCTGCGTTGTCAAGGTGAAACGAGATAGGAATGATGCCAGTTCGCCCGGTAAAGCCCACAGTGGGTTTAATACCTACAATTCCATTGGCATGCGAAGGGCATACAATAGAGCCATTGGTTTCGGTTCCGATGGCAACCATGGAGAGGTTGGCAGATACTGCCACGCCAGACCCTGAAGAAGACCCACATGGATTACGATCAGTAAAATAGGGGTTTTTGGTCTGACCTCCCAGTCCGCTCCATCCACTCGATGACATCTGACCACGAAAATTAGCCCATTCGCTGAGGTTGGTTTTACCCAAAATCACAGCCCCTGCCCGTCGAAGTTGATCAGCAACAAAACTATCTTCTCCCGGAAAAGAATTTTCCAGTGCTCTGCTTCCCGCTGTAGTGGGCATGGAATCCAAAGTATTGATATTATCCTTCAATAAAACAGGTATGCCGTGCAAAGGACCTCTTTTCTTTCCCTGGCGTAATTCTTCATCCAACTCTACTGCTATTTTCATGGCATCAGGATTAATCCATAATACAGAGCGAAGCTCAGGTCCACTATGATCAATCCATTTGATTCGATCAAGATACATTTTGACTGCTTCCTGTACGGTCAAACTCCCTTCATCATATTCTTTTTGAAGATCATCTATGCTCATTTCCAGCAAGGGAAAATCATCTGTACCAGCAGTATAATCAGCCAACTGATTTCGCTGACATGAAGAAACCAACACGATGGCGGTAAAAATTATCATGATTGCAAAGGGGCTTTTCTGAATAGGTTGGATTGTTTTTTTCATCTGTTTATTTTTCGCTTTGCATTCATACGTTTATTTACTGCGGAAACG
>CAYPFV010000151.1:0-7734 GCA_964410015.1 uncultured Bacteroidales bacterium | reverse complement strand
ACGGCTATTTTTTTGGGCAAAAGGGGCATGGTAAGGGTTTTGTTTTGAAGAAAAATGCCTTCTTTTTTTAGTTTTGTAATCGCCTTGTTTTTTTCTGCTGCCATTTGCCCTAAAGTAAAAGCAGGTTCAACTTCCCAAATTTGTAAAGACAATCCATATAGTGGATGAAAAGTAACCGATGCTCTGAAAAGGATTTCCATTCCTTCGCGGATTGTTTCACCAGCGGTTTCAAGAAATACTTTATTGATATGATTATAGTCGGCAGCCCATATGGTAGAGCGCATTTGTGCCTGCACGATATTTCCGGCTTTGTCAACCAGTTCGGGGTAGCAATGTCCGCTGCGGGGGTAAAAGTTCAATTTTGCGATTTCGGCTTTTATCCAATAAGTGCCTGAATAATTTCTTTCGAGGACAGACCTTAAACTTTTTCCCAGTTCGGAGAGGGTATAAATTCTTTTTTTCGAGGGGTCTGACATGCTGTTTTGTTTTTCATTGGTGTAATTTGCTGATCATACGGTTAAAATCCTCTGATCTTACTGGTTTGATAAGGTATTCATCCAATCCCTGCTGAATATATTTTTCTCTGTCGCCCTGCATAGCTCCGGCACTCAGCCCAATGACAGGTGGTAGCTGATCCTGGTACATTTCTTTAAGTTTGCGGGTAGCTTTTACACCATTCATTACCGGCATTTGTATATCCATGAGTATAAGATCGAAGATACCGGGTCTGAAGACCTGAAGGGCTTCTTGGCCATTGGATGCAACCACCACTGAATGACCCAGCGCTTCCAGCATCAGTACAATTACTTTTTGATTGACCACTTTATCTTCAACCAAAAGGATATTGAGTTCTTTATGTTTATTTAGCCGTTTAGTGGTTTTCAGATCAACATAGGTTTTGGTTTTTTCTGCCTTTCTTGTATTAAAAGTAAACCAAAAGTGGCTACCCTTGCCGGGTTCGCTTTCCACATCGATTTCACCGCCGAGTAAAATAGAAAGTTCACGGCATATAGATAGTCCCAGACCCGAACCTTCTATTTCCAGTTCATCGGGGTCGTGCAGTTGGGAAAAAGGTTTAAAAAGTTTGTTTTTCAGTTTAGGGTGAATACCTGGTCCCTGGTCTTTAACGCTTATGCGGATCAGAAAACCACCATCTGGGTTGGTATTCAGTTTTTGGGCTTGCAGAGCCACCGTTCCCTTGTACGAATACTTAACAGCATTTGACAACAGATTTGTGATGACTTGAAAGATTCTGTGCCTGTCAGCAATTATTTCTTCCGGGATAGCGGGATCGATTTCACAACGAAATTTCAGATCTTTTTTACAAATGGAATAAAATAATTTCTCGGATTTATCAAATAATTCCTTTGTTTTGAAAGGTTTTGGGGAGATACTGATTTTGCCTGCTTCAATTTTGGAGTAATCCAATACCTCATTAATTAAATTTTTAAGGTTATCAGAAGAAAACCGCAGTGTTTCGAGGTAATCTTTTTGCTGTTCAGTTAAAGTTGTTTTTTGCATCAAATCAACAATACCCTCGATGCCGGTGAGTGGTGTTCTGATCTCATGACTGATGTGTGCCAGAAAATCATGTTTAAATTTGGCAGATTCTTTTGCCAGGATGATTTCCTGCTGTAACTTTTGATTTACTTTCTTTTCAGTAATATCACGAATAATACCAACCAGGCAATTTTTTTCTTTGTCGAACTGGGCCATAGAATGTACATATCGCACCACCTTATCGCTCTTTCTAACAATCTGAAATTCAATATCGTAAGGTTTTCCCAGTTGTATATGATCATACAGAGCAGTATCGAGTGCAGATTTGTAGGATTTCACCACCATATTCTGTACTTCTTCAATGGTAATGTTATTTTCCTGGACACCGTAAATACTTTTAGCTTCGTCTGAGGCGGAAACTAGTCCTGTATTAAAATTAAACTCCCAGCTACCAATGTTGGCAACTTTTTGTGCCTGACGAAGTTGTTCTTCGCTGGATTTCAATTTTTTGAGTGCTTCCTCTTTTTGTAAAAAAGCTCTTTTCCTTTCTAATGATTCCTTTACTGCGTAAGGCAACCTTTTTATCCGTTCTTTTAATACATAGTCGGTGGCACCTGATTTCAGGCAATCAACGGCAGTTTCTTCGTTCATTGAACCGGTTAATATAATGAAAGGACAAAAAGGATTATGATCGATAGTCAATTCCAATGCTTTTGTACCATCAAAGGAAGGCATTGAATAATCGGAGATGATTATATCGGGTTGGTAAGATTGGAGAGCATCTGTGAAGTCAGCTTCTGTTTCTACACAAATTGATTGAAAATCTATACCAGCCGTTTTTATTTCATGCACCGCCAATTCATAATCGGATGACAAATCTTCTACAAATAAAATTTTAAGTTTATCCCTCATTTGAAAAATAATTTAATACACTCAGGCGATCAGTTCAGGGAACCTGGTTGAGTATAAGCCAATACATTCCAAGGTCTTTGATCACCTCAATAAACTTATCAAAAGCTACAGGTTTCACCATATAACTGTTTACCCCCAGATCATAGCTCTCCACAATATCTTTTTCTTCGCGTGAACTTGTAAGAACAACCACAGGAATTTGTTTGAGAGCAGGATTATTCTTGACAATTTTAAGTACCTCCAACCCCCCAACTTTGGGTAGTTTCAGATCAAGCAAAATAACTTTAGGTTTTTTCATTTCTCTGGAAGCAAAATCTCCTCTTGAGAATAGGAAATCCAGCGCTTCTTCACCATCGGTAACATGTACAACTTTATTGGCCAGGTTATTCTGTTTCAGCGCCCTCAGTGCCAGTTCTGCATCATAAGGATTGTCTTCTACCAATAATATTTCAACCTGATCAGCCATAGAGGGATTGTTTTAGTTTGTAAATGAGAAATATTTTGCAATTTATAAATATTTTGATTACCAGTGATACTAATTCTTGTTTTTTTTACCTGAGGGTAATGAAAACCAAAAACACGCCCCGTTGTCTATTTCGCCTTCAGCCCAAACCCTGCCTCCATGTTTCAGTATGATGCGCTGCACAATGGCCAAACCTACGCCAGTACCTTCAAACTCATTAGTTTTATGTAATCTTTGAAAGACCTGAAACAATTTAGAGGTATAAGCAGGATTAAAGCCCACACCATTGTCTTTCACAAAATAAATATTCTCATTATCCTTGTTATATCCACCTACATGTATGATGGGGCGATTTCTGTTCTGTGAATATTTTATGGCATTACTAAGCAGATTTCGCCAAACTTGTCTCATCAGCGAAGGATCAGCATTTGCATCAGGAAGGTTCTCCAATGAAAGATCAATGTTTTGTCTTTGCTTTTCGGTGGATATTTCATAAAAAAGCGCCTTAGACATATCTTTCATGTTAATTTCCGATCTGGACAGCTGAACTCTTCCTGTTCTGGAAAAATCAAGCAGGTCGCTGATAAGTGTATCCATGGTTTGGGCATTTTCTTTAATAATTCCGAAAAGCCGGGTTGCTTCCTCATCAAAAAGTTCTTCATATTCGTTGCTGAGTATTTGTGTAAACCCTGTAATGGCACGCAGAGGTGCTCTCAGGTCATGAGAAACAGAATACGAAAATGCTTCGAGTTCTTTGTTGGTAATTTCCAGTTGTTGTGTTCGGCTTTTCACTTTCTCTTCGAGCGTTTTATTGAGAATAACCATATTGTTTTCAACAAGCTTTCGTTTAAACAATTCTCCCAGGTGCAAAGCCGTTCCATAAAAAATTTCTGACAATACCTCATCTTTTTCTTTTTCTTTACGGCTAAAAAACACCATGATATTCACAATTCGATTTTCATCCATCACAGGTACTGCCACCCCTGTTTTTAATCTAAATTTTGCTGCCAACTTTTGCCGGTGAAAATCCTGGTTTTTATCCAGATCAAACATCCAGCAAGTTTGACGAGTTTTCCATGCTTTTCCTGGCAATCCCTCGCCATATCCAAAGGAATAGTTTTTACTGCTTTGGCGGAAAGGTTGCAAATTCTCATCAGTACAATACCAGGCTTCACCCGGCACCAGTTTGCAGGTTTCCAGGTTTTTTTCCCAAACTTCGCCTATCTCCCAGGCAGTATTGCTACAAATTTTCTGAAAAGTAATATTTAAAGCCTGTCGATAATTTTCTGATTTGCTAACAGATGCAACAATATCAAGCAAAAGATGGAGGCGATCCCGCTGTTTTCTCAGATTGATCTCATATTGTTTTCTTAAGGTAATCACTTCGGTATACAGGATAATTCCCCCGATAGAACGATCAGATTTATACCAGGGTTTACATTCCCAGCGAGTATAATCAGTTGTTCCGTCTGAGCGATGGAAAACATCTTCCTCTTCTTTCATCACTTCGCCTCTCAATCCTCTTTGATGAACCTTTTTCCATTTTTCAGGTATGTCTTTAAAGACTTCATAATGATTTTTTCCGATAATATTTTTTGCTTTTAAATTATAATCATCGAGATATCGCTTACTAACATAGAGATATTTCATATATTTATCGTGTACAGCAATGGCACTTGGGTCGGAATCAATCACCTGGTTCATAAGCAGTCGCCATTCTTCATCCGATTTTTTTTGATCTGTAATATCTCTGCCCACGCCAACGATTTCCATAACATCATTATCATTATTCAGAACAGCGGTATGCGACCATGCAATCCATCGCCATTGATTAACAGTCATGAGTCTTTGTTCGAAAAAACATTTCCAGGGTTTTTTGTACAAATTCTTCATGGCTGCACTTACAGGTTCCTGATCACCGGAGTGTAGAAAGGAAAAAAAATTTTCACCTAACAACGCCTCCTGTGTTTTTCCCACAAGCTTGCAATAGGAGGGGCTAACGAAAAGAAAGCCACCGGCAGGATCAATTTTTATAATCAGATCGGTCTGATTTTCAATCAAAAGCCGGTATAACGATTCGCTATCACGAAGTTTTTGCTCAGTGATTTTATTCTCATACAGCAATTCACCCAACATTTTGTTAGAGGATTCCAGCAATTGATTCCTGATTACAAGTTCTTTGCTTTTTTTATCCAGTTCTTTTCGAAACCACCGCCAGAGCAACAACAAAATAATTAAAAACAATAATCCCAGGATTACCAGCCCTCTTTGATAAAGAAAAGATCGTTCTGCAATAAGAATCATCATTACAGAATCCAGAAAATTGAAACAGAACTGAAGTTCTGAACAAACAGATAAAATAGCCAGTATACTCAAAAAATTTTCTTTAACAGGTTTTTAAAATCATCACTTTTTGCCGGTTTGGTAATGTGTTATTTCTAAACTGTTTATCAGGTCAGTTTCACTGTATTGTTGCTATTTTTATTTGATCTGTCAAAAATTTCATCCTGATGAGCAAAAAATTTGTATTGGATCGATCAGAAAAAGTCGCCGCTAATTTTAAAAGGTGGCAAAATCCTGTAAAAATATGAACCTGTTTATAAAATTCACCAGTTTAAAAAAGTTCAGTTTGTAAATATATGATTTTTTTTAAAAATATTTAACTAAAACTTTTTCAAATTCTTCACTGTCAAAAGGCTTTGTAAGATATTCATCCAGTCCGGTTTGAAGGTATTTTTCGCGATCGCCTTCAAAAGCATTGGCACTCAGCCCTACAATAGGCGGTAAATCTTCTGGTGGATACTTTTTTTTCAGTTTTTGGGTTGCAGTGATGCCATCCATCACAGGCATCTGAATGTCCATAAGAATAAGATCAAAAAGTTTTGGAGTAAACATATCGAGTGCCTGTTTACCATCATTTGCAACTTTCACCTCGTGCCCCATCGATTCAATGAGCAATCCCACTACTTTTTGATTAATCATTTTATCTTCTACATATAAAATGCGAAGTTTACGATTGGCATTTTTAGCATGCCCGTTCATTGTTGAAAGGTTTGAAACATCTGTTTTTCTTTTGTTTTCAATGCCCGCAGTAAAAGTAAACCAAAATGAGGAACCTTTTCCGGTTTCACTTTCAAATGCCATTTCACCTCCATGGAGTTTTACCAGTTCTCGACTGACAGATAACCCCAGACCTGTTCCATCAATGGATCTTTTATCGGTTTCCGACATGGTAGCAAAAGGAATAAAGATGTGTTTTTTACTCTCTTCCTTAATCCCAATACCTGTATCTTCAACGCAAATTCTGATTAATAATTCATCGTTGTTGATGAATTGATGACTGCAACTCATTTTCACATATCCTTTTGGGGTAAATTTCACCGCATTAGAAATAAGGTTGTGAATGACCTGAATAATTCTTTTCCTGTCAGCAACGATCAAAGAGGGAAAATCAGCAGGTATATGCAAAAAGAAGTCAATATTTTTTTTATTCATGATGGTATTGAAAAAAACTTCAACATTATCCAGTTCTTTTCTGAAGTTGAAAGGTTGAAAGTTTAATTTCACTTTTCCACTTTCAATTTTTGAAAGGTCAAGAACCTGATTAATGATTTCTGTAAGCAATTGTGCAGAGTTTTTTCAAAGTGTTTAAATAATCCTTCTGATCATTGCTTGTTAATTGCTTTTCAAGCATTTCGGCCATGCCTAATATACCAGTTAATGGGGTTCGGATTTCATGGCTCATATTAGCAAGAAAATTTTGCTTGAATTGCAATGCTTCCTGAGCAATCTGAATTTCTTTTTCAAGCTGTTCCGAATTCTTTTTATCGGTTATATCCTGGTGGGTACCTGATAATATAAGTGGTTCACCCTTTTCGTCCCATTCGGTAATTCCTCCTCTGGTTAAAACCCACACCCATTTGTTGTTTTTATGGTGCATGCGCAATTCCATCTCATAATAATCTTTTTTTCCGGAAATGTGATCTTTGATAGCACGATCAGTTTTTTGAATATCTTCAGGATGAACCATATTCATCCAGGTATCAAATGTTAAGGGTGTAAGTTCTTCAATGCTATATCCAACGATTTCGCCCCACCGGTGGTTGAAAACCGTTTCATTGGTCTTCAGATTCCATTCCCAGGTACCTACATTGGAAGCTTTGATTATATTAGCCAATCTTCTTCTTTCTTCCAAAAGTTTCTGATCGCTCAATCGCATTGCTTCCATGGCACTTTTTAGCTTCCTGTCTTTTCTAATATCCTCCAGAGCTCTTTCCACAACAGAAGGTATACGATTAAGCAGATATGTGTCTTTCACGATGCAATCATGTGCACCCAATTTCATCATTTCAACGGCAATTCGCTCATCTCCTTGTCCTGTGGATATAATAAAAGTAGGTATTTCGGTGTTTTTTGCTTTTAATTTTTCAATGATGCCACTTGCGTTCATGTCGGGTAAAGAATAATCAAGTACCATCAGGTCTGGTTTATGATCAATTACAAACCCGACAGCATCCTTTCCATTATGGACTACCGATATATTTTCAGAAACGGAATCCAGGGCATCAGTGATCAGTTCCGCAATCCCAATATCATCTTCTACTATCAGTATTTTCATTTGTTTATAATTTTTAAAATATTGAATATTAGAATGTTACAACTTTAATGAGAACCCGATAATGTCAGCGCTACGCGCTTTGGCATTACCCCAATAATCATGCTCGTGTGTGTTTTAAGCCAATCATGGATGTTTCATCTGTTTATAATTTGATTAATTAGGTCAGATGGAGCTCGCCAAAAAACGAGTTTTGTAATTTTCTCCGTGTTGCGAAATTATAATCATGCGCGTGTGTGTCAAA
>CAYPFV010000150.1:0-7788 GCA_964410015.1 uncultured Bacteroidales bacterium | reverse complement strand
TGGGAAGTAGCCCCATTTTTTTTCATTATTATATTTTTAGTCGGACACTACTGATATTTAATTCTTTGAGGAACAATATCACCAAGTCTTTTCTTTCTGTTTGCTTCGTAGTCTGAATATGATCCTTCAAAAAACACCACTTCCGAATTTCCTTCAAATGCAATAATATGAGTTGCCACTCTGTCTAAAAACCAGCGGTCGTGTGTGATGATCACAGCACATCCTGCAAAGTTTTCCAGTCCTTCTTCCAGGGCTCTTAATGTGTTTACATCAATATCGTTGGTAGGTTCGTCAAGGAGTAAAACATTGGCTTCACTTTTTAATGTCATGGCAAGGTGCAATCTGTTTCGTTCACCACCCGATAAAACCCCACATTTTTTCTGTTGGTCGGCACCATTAAAATTGAATCTGGAAACGTAGGCTCTGCTGTTGATCTGTCTTCCGCTCAGGTTAATGATTTCATGACCTCCTGAAATAACTTCCCAAACAGATTTTTCCGGGTCAATTTCTACATGTGCCTGATCAACATATCCAAGGTTAACAGTTTCTCCAATTTTAAAACTCCCTTTGTCTGGTTCTACTTGTCCCATAATCATCCGGAAGAGAGTTGTTTTTCCAGCTCCGTTAGGTCCGATAATGCCAACAATCCCCGCCGGAGGCAGTGAAAAAGAGAAATCCTGGAATAAAAGTTTATCGCCAAATGATTTTGTTATGCCCTCTGATTCTACTACCACCGACCCCAGACGTGGGCCATTGGGGATAAAGATCTCGAGTCTTTCTTCTTTCTGTTTCAGATCTTCATTCAGCAGTTTATCGTAAGCATTTAAACGGGCTTTTGACTTGGCCTGTCTCCCTTTGGGATTCATCCTCACCCATTCCAGCTCTCTTTCCAGTGTTTTTCGTCTTTTGCTTTCAGATTTTTCTTCCTGTGCCAGTCTTTTTGATTTTTGATCGAGCCAGCTGCTGTAGTTCCCTTTCCAGGGTATGCCCTCTCCCCTGTCGAGTTCCAAAATCCACCCTGCTACATTATCCAGAAAATATCTGTCGTGTGTAATGGCGATAACAGTGCCCTTGTATTGTTTAAGGTGCATTTCCAGCCATTCAACAGATTCGGCATCCAGGTGATTTGTTGGTTCATCGAGCAACAGAATATCAGGTTGCTGAAGCAATAAGCGGCAAAGAGCTACCCTGCGCCTTTCTCCCCCACTGAGATTGATCGCTTTTTGCTGCGGATCAGGACAACGGAGTGCATCCATAGCCTGCTCCAGCTTGGTATCCAGTTCCCATCCGTTATGTTGTTCAATAAGATCGGAGAGTTCGCCCTGTCTTTCAATCAGCTGATTCATCTGTTCATCATCCATAGGTTCGGCAAACTTAAGGTTTACCTCTTCATATTCTTTCAGAATATCAACCACATTCTGCACCCCTTCTTCCACAATTTCTTTTACAGTTTTCTGGTCGTCGAGAAAAGGTTCCTGGGGCAGGTATCCCACACTGTATCCCGGAGAAAAAACAACATTTCCCTGATAAGATTTTTCTTCACCGGCAATGATCTTCATCAAGGTTGATTTTCCTGAGCCATTTAACCCAATAATACCAATTTTGGCTCCATAATAAAAGGAAAGGTATATGTCTTTTAAAACTTGTTTGGCAGGTGGAAATATTTTACTTACCCCTACCATGGAGAAAATGATCTTTTTATCGTCGCTCATAATTGTAGTGGTTTACCTTTGTTTAGATTTGCAAAGATAAAGGATTAGAGCGTTTTTTCACTTCTAAGATAGATTTACGCATCAAAAAGACTTCAGGAAATTATTTTATTTGGCAATTGAAATAAAACATTCATATCCTATGAATCTTATCTTCATCAAAAACACCTCAGGAAAGGGTTGAAGACAGTTATAATCAATCCGTTCACATTTTAAATATATTATCAGAAATGATATGATTTCGTCTCATCCCCGATCCTGTTGTGTCAATAGAATTGAAAAACCCCTAACTAATGAGATATGCTATAATCTGTATGCCTGATTTTTTTAGTTTAATCTTTTTGCGAATAGATTTTTGGGCTATCAAAAAAATAGACCCTTATTTTAACATCTGCACCAGCAGGGTCAAAGAAGTAATGATTAGAAACGTAGCTATTTTTTATTTCCTCATTATTCTTTGTTTCTGATTTTTTCACTTCCCATTCTCTATGATGCTGAAAAACAGCAAATATTAAAAAAAGGAAATAAAATGCAATCAAGTAAGTGTTGAGGTTATAAAAACGGTTTTGAAAATTGTATTTTGAAATCTTCATTTGATTAAGTATTTGGTAAACACTGATTTTATTGGTTGCATCCATGGCTGATCATCATGGATAAGAATCTGAGAGATGATCGGTTGTTGATTGCCAAATAAAACCGGAGTTTATGTTTTATCATATAATTACTTTTTACTTTTACAATAAAAGGATCAAAAACGGCTCGTATAAACAAAAAAAGATATGAAAGGTTCTTGTTGGAAAAACAAAAAAAAAGTAACATTTTTGTCATCTTGTAAAAAAAATTTTCCACCAAAATAAAAAGATAACAGATATGGATAAAAAAGATCAAACCGAGGAGGGTCAAAATTATGAAAGTCAAAGCAGTAAGGGTTTTCTGGGATGGGTAGAGAAAATGGGAAACAAGCTCCCCCACCCTTTTTGGATGTTTGTGTGGATCACGATTTTTATTGTTTTCATCAGTGCCATAACATCCTATTTAGGCGTTAAAGCAGTTGATCCCGGTACAGGAGAGACCATTATGGCTCAAAACCTTATTTCGGGCGAAGGTTTGCGCAGGTTTGTGGAAGAAATGGTGACAAATTTTGCCCATTTTGCACCCTTCGGTTTGGTTTTGGTTATGCTTATGGGAGTTTCCATTGCCGAACAGAGTGGTTTGCTTGCAGTAGCATTGCGTAATGTTGCTTTTGCAGTTCCCCGTTCTGTTGTGATGCCTGTAATCTTTATGATCGGTGCCAGTGGTAATATAGGATCGGATGCCGGGATTGTAATTGTACCTCCCATTGCCGCCATGATATTCTCACAAATGGGCATACATCCCATTGCCGGATTAATTGCCGGTTATGCTGGGGCTACAGCAGGTTTCACCGCCAACTTTTTCATTGCTGGTACCGATGTCATGCTGGCAGGGATCACCACCGCTGTTGCCACCAACATCAATGGTGGCATAGAGGTGAGTGCCACAGCCAACTGGTATTTCATGATTGCTTCTACCGTTATGCTGGGGTTGGGTGGTGCATTTATTGTAAAGAGGTTTACCATTCCGCGGTGCAAAGGTTTTGCTGGTGCCGCAATGATTGATGAGCAAGAGCTTTCAGCACAAAACAAAATGACTCCGGATGAGAAAAAAGGGTTGAAACATGCGGGCATATCGCTGTTGATCTATATACTAATCATTGCTACTTTGGTGGTTCCACCGGGAGCACCCTTGCGCGATCCCATCAATGGCAACATAGTACCTTCGCCTTTTCTAAGAGGTTTGGTGCCCATATTGTTTTTCTTCTTTGCTATTCCCGGATATTTTTATGGAAAGGCAACAGGCAGTATCAAAACTTCCAATGATGTGCTCAAGCATATGGAGTTTGGGATGAAAGGTCTGTCGGGTTATATTGTTCTCATGCTGATTGTGGCTCAGTTCATAAATTTATTCAGTTGGTCGCAACTCGATACGATTTTGGCCATTCAGGGTGCAAAATTTTTAGAGGTGACAGGGTTGACCGGTCCGCTATTGTTTACCTTTTATATGGTAATAGTAGCAATTCTTAATATTTTTATGGGCAGTGGTTCTGCCAAATGGGCTATTTTTGCACCGGTATTCGTACCTATGCTTGCCCAGCTGGATTATAATCCTGCTTTTGTGCAGCTCATGTACAGGGTAGGTGATTCTATTACCAATTGTGTATCGCCACTTTATGTTTATTTCCCACTGCTGATAGGTTGGGTTCATAAATATGATAAAAATGTAGGAATTGGTACCCTCATCTCCTTGCTTATTCCCTATGCTGCCATTCTTTTTGTTATGTGGATAATACTGCTTTTTGCCTGGTACGGACTGGCATTACCCATAGGAGTTGGAGAAGGAATCTATCTCAACTGATATGTTTTAACAATAATATGTCAACTTTTCCATTTATCTTTAAGCGTTTATTCATTCAACATTTATAAAAATGGAAAAAAAAATTAATTATCTCTTCATTATAATTTTGACATTTACAATGACGATAGCAGCATGTAAAGAAAACAAAAAAGAAAAATTAACTACAGATGGATATCCGGTTTATCAAGGTCACGATCTTGGGGTAACCTATACACCCGAATCTACAATTTTTCGTGTTTGGGCACCTGGGGCAGAGTCTCTGGAGGTAAAAATATATGATCAGGGTCATGAAGGAGATCTTTTGCAAACCCATGATATGAAAAAAGACAAGGATGGTACATGGTTGCTGGAAATCGATGGCGACTGGAAAAATAAATACTACACCTATCAGGCTACCATTGAGGGAAAAAAGATGGATGAAGTGCCTGATCCTTATGCAAAAGCAGTAGGTGTTAATGGTCACAGGGGTATGATCGTAGATCTTGTTGCAACCGACCCGGATGGATGGGAAATCGATAACCGACCTCCACAGGAAAGCTTTTCAGATATTGTGATCTGGGAAATTCACATGCGCGATTTTTCTATTCATCCCAGTTCCGGAATTGAAAACAAAGGCAAATATCTTGCTTTTACCGAAACCGGAACTACCAGTCCACAGGGGCACAAAACAGGAATTGATCATCTTGTGGAATTGGGAATTACACATGTACATTTGCTACCTGTATTTGACTACCATACCGTTGATGAAACCCGTTTGCATGAGAATCAGTTTAACTGGGGGTATGATCCGCAAAATTTTAATGCTCCTGAAGGGTCTTATTCTACTAATCCGTATGATGGTAATGTTCGCATCAGGGAGTTTAAGCAAATGGTACAGGCACTTCACAACCATGGCATAAGGGTTATTATGGATGTTGTATACAATCATATGTATGATGCTGGTGCCTCTGCATTTGAAAACCTGGTACCGGGTTATTATTTCAGAATGAATCCGGATAATACATTTTGCAATGGATCAGGATGTGGCAATGAAACTGCCTCCGAAAAAGCGATGATGCGCAAATTCATGATTGAATCTGTTCTGTATTGGGCAGAAGAATATCGCATCGATGGGTTCCGTTTTGATTTGATGGGTTTGCATGACATCGAAACCATGAATATGATCAGGGAAGAACTGGATAAATTAGATAAGGATATTTTTCTATATGGTGAAGGATGGACTGCAGGAGATACTCCGCTACCTGAAGAAAAACGTGCGATCAAAAAAAATGCATCTAAACTCAATGGTATTGCTGTTTTCAGCGATGATATCCGCGACGGTATTCGCGGACCCTGGTGGGAAGCAAAAGAAGCGGGTTTTATGGCAGGCAAAGAGGGACTTGAGGAAAGTATCAAATTTGGAGTAATCGCATCAACAGACCATCCTCAGATTGATTATGAAGCGGTTAATTACTCCGATGCTCCTTATGCAGATAGTCCTCTGAAAACCATTACCTACGTTACCTGCCACGATAATCCATGCTTATGGGATAAAATTCTGGAAACATGTAAAGATTGTACCAAAACCGATAAGCTTAATTTGCAAAAATTTGCCAATGCTATTGTTCTCACCTCTCAGGGAGTTGCTTTCTTGCATGCAGGAGAAGAATTGGTAAGAACCAAATTTGGCGAACACAATACCTACAACTTACCCGATTCAATCAATCAACTGATATGGAACAATAAAAATACTTACCGACCGGTATTCGATTATTACAAAAACCTGATCGCTCTGCGTAAAAACCATCCTGCTTTCCGCATGACCTCAACGGAAATGATTCAGGAGCATCTCCGGTTTCTGGATTTGAACACCCCTTTACTGGTTGGGTATCAAATAGAAGGAAATGCCAACAACGATCCATGGGAAAAAATCCTGGTATACTATAATGCCAATGTTGAACAAAAGGAGGTAGCATTGCCGCAGGGCAACTGGGTAGTGGTGGCAGACCGGGATACTATTAATGAAAAAGGCATAGAGTATGAAGGTTTTGAAAAAATTCAAACCGGTAAAACAACCATTCCTGACAGATCAATGCTTATCCTCGTGGATAGTGATAGTGTTTAAGATTAGTATGTGATTTATCCTGAAAAGAAACTAACAAAAAACGCCAATATGGTCATTTGATTATCAAACAACTGTATTGGCGTTTTAAACTTTTACTTTAATTTCTTTTATGGAAAGAATCTGCTCTAACCATTATTTGGTTTTTACAAAATCTGCATTTTGTAAATATTCAAGACTAACTCTGATGCTCTCAAGAGGTTCGTAATTATATTTTTCCACTTCAACAATCATGTATTCCATTCCTGATTGTTCGGCATGGTTAAAAATTCTTTCAAAATCGATGTTTCCGCTAGCGCCTACCTCTGCTTCATCTTTCACGTGCCAAAGTTCAAACCTTCCAGGATAATTGTTGATGTAATCAACAGGATCTGCTCCGCCTTCCACTACCCAGTAAAGATCCATCTGAAACATTACTTTTTCGGGATCGGTATTGCGCAGCATAAAATCATAAATGACTTCACCTTCCAGTTCTTCAAATTCGCCATCGTGATTATGATAACCAAAGCGTATTCCCTTCTCATTACATTTTTCGCCTACGGCATTAAAATAATCACAAAACTTTTTAAGTCCTTCCAGACTATCATAACCGGCACTACCCATCCAGGGTTGAACAATATATTCTACACCGGCAGCAACGTGTGCTTCAATGGCTTCATCCCACCATGCCATGGTTTCCTCCCAGTTTTCTTCATCAGGCAAATCTTGTCCGGTGTGGGAAGCCAAAAACTTCATTCCGTTATCTTCAACCAATTGTTTGAATTCAACAGGTTCCATATTATAAAACATACCATCACCATAGCCCGCTGCCTCTATAAATTTGTATCCCATATCACCTATTGCCTTAATGGTGCCTTGCGGATCCTCTTTCATATCTTCACGTACCGACCATAACTGAACACCGATGAATTTTTCTTCTTCTTTGGGTTCCTGGCAGGAAAACATGATCATAGAAAATAAAAACATAATTCCTGCTTTTTTTGTAAAAAAATTAATTTTTCTTGATGTCTTCATATTGTTTCGCTTTTTAAATGTTAAAAAGCAAAAGTAATAATTATTTGCTTTTGCTGATGATATGATTTTTTAAAAAATCCGGACTAGACTGAAAGTTGCGATCATCCTGAGGGCATCAATTTTAATGGTGAATGAGTATAGGGAAAGACCCCGGAATAATAATTCATAAATTTATCATTCAATAATTGAGTCCACTCCGAAAACTTGTTTTCGGCAAATCTGTGTTCATTTTTAATTTTTTAACACATTGATTATCAGGGTTTAGCATCTGTGTAAATCTGTGTAATCTGTGGATAATTTACTTTTCAGAGTGGACTCATAATTCAAGTCTATGAATCATACCCATTGAATGGGCAACTCATTAAACAAAATCATTTTATTTGCAGTTTGGATTGTAATTATGATCAGTTGATTGATCCGGTCAAAAAGGATCTACTTACATTCAAGTGTCTTACATTTTTTCTTAACTCAATCCAATATGCCAATAAAAAACTACCATACGATCTTAGCCGATACACAATATCTGGTTAC
>CAYPFV010000149.1:0-7797 GCA_964410015.1 uncultured Bacteroidales bacterium | reverse complement strand
TTATCATGACTTCCAACATTGGCTCGCGTCAGTTAAAAGACTTTGGAATGGGTGTAGGATTCAACACCAGTGCCAAACTATCTAAAGGAAAAGAATATGCACAAAGTGTAATTGAAAATGCACTTAAAAAGTCTTTCGCTCCCGAATTTCTAAACCGCGTTGACGATATCGTAATCTTTGAAAATCTTGAAAAAGAATCTATTTTCAAAATTATTGATATTGAACTCCAGAAACTTTATGCACGGATTGATTTGCTTGGTTATAAAGTTATACTCACCGACAACGCCAAAGAATATATTGCTGACAAAGGATGGGATTCTGCCTATGGCGCACGTCCTCTGAAACGCGCAATACAGAAATACCTTGAAGATCCGCTTGCGGAAGAAATCATCAAAGCAAAAGTTGAAGAAGGCGATGAAATCTATATTGATTATGATGCTGAAAGAGAAGAAATTGTAGTAAATTCTAAAAAAGTGGTAGAAGACACTAATTAGTGTCAGCAAGAAAACACTTATTTTATGTGTCTTTGATAAGAAATCATCAATCAAAGACAAGGAGTTTCGAAGTTTTTGAATCCAAAGAGTTTACTTTATGTAAATGATTGATTCATCTGTTTATAATTTTATTAAAACAGGTCAGAGCTCGCCAAAAGTCTCAGCATAATTTATATGCCTCGCCTTATAATCATGTACTTGTGTGTCATAATTTTTGTCGTGGCTTAGTTCAAAAACCAGAATAACTTAGTATTTGGTGTTTTCGTGCAAAGACTAATTAATACAATTCCATCTTTTTTTTATAGTATACAATAACCCAATGGAGTAATTTTATTCCAATGGGTTTTTTTTTGATATAATTTGCTGGTTTTCAATCTTATCATCTTTAAAACTTTCAAATATCCTACGTTTTGCTTTCTAAATTCTTTTTTTAATTATAATTTCGCAACGTTTCTTTGAATTCTCTGTTTGAAGAAAAAACATTACAGTTAACATACACATATGATAAAAATATTTATTTTTAAAAATAAACAAACCATCTTACAAATTAAACAAACTAAATTTTAGGAAGTATGATCTTCAAAAAACGTTTAAGTTTGGTGGCTTTTCTGGCACTAAACCTGCTTTTTTCTCAAAGCATATTGGCTCAGCAAGTGGAAATAACTGGTATAGTTACAGAACAGGATACCAATGAAACAATTCCTGGTGTAAACGTACAAATAAAAGGTACTACTACAGGAACCGTTACCGACATTAATGGATACTATGAAATAAATGCCGAAGTAGGATCAGAGCTTGTTTTTACTTTCGTTGGTATGCAAACCCATGAGGTATCTGTTGATGGCAGCACTGATGTTATAAATGTTGCATTAGAAAGCGAAGTGGAAATTCTGGAAGAATTTGTGGTCGCTGTATCATCTATTGCCCGCGACCGTGAGACCCCGGTGGCCATTTCCACAATCAGTGCAGAAGTTATTACTGAACGCCTCGGTTCACAGGAATTTCCTGAAATTCTCAAATCAACACCCAGTGTTTATGCCACCAAAGATGGTGGTGGGTTTGGTGATGGCAGGATCAATATGCGGGGTTTCGACTCCAACAATATTGGGGTATTGATCAATGGTGTACCTGTAAACGATATGGAAAACGGTAGGGTTTACTGGTCTAACTGGGCCGGTCTGTCGGATGTAACCCAAACCATGCAGGTGCAAAGAGGATTGGGTGCTTCACGCTTGGCCATCAGCTCGGTTGGAGGTACTATCAATATCGTTACTCAAACCACCCAGGGAAAACGCGGTGGTACTGTCTTTTATGGTTTTGGACATGACGGATACCAACGCCGCTCTATCGCTCTCTCTACCGGGAAAATGGAAAACGGATGGGCCATAACTGCTTTGGGCGGAAGAACCACCGGACAAGGTTTTGTTGATGGAACCGAGTTTGACGGATGGTCTTACTTTCTGAATGTTTCCAAAGAAGTAAATGATAAACATATCTTAAGTTTTACTGCCTTTGGTGCTCCCCAATGGCACAACCAGAGATGGCCAAGACAACTTATTCAAACTTATCGCGATCATCCCAGAGGCATTAGATATAATCCTGCTATTGGCATAATGGAAGGAGAAAAAGTGAATGCATCTTATAATGAATATCATAAACCCCAATTGTCTCTCAATCACTTTTGGTCTGTTACACCTAACAGCACGCTCTCAACAGCTATATACGCCTCCATTTCCGGCGGAGGTGGACGACGGGTTCTGGGAGAAAACAATGTATGGTTGCAATACGACCGGTTTACTGGTTTACCAACAGAATCAACCAAACTTACCCCCACCGGTTACCTCGATTTTGATGCAGTAGTGCAGGAAAACGCTAATTCCTCAACAGGATCAAAAGCCATCTTGGCAAACTCGGTGAATGAACACGACTGGTATGGAATGTTATCCACATTTCAGCAGGAAGTAAATAACCTCAGGTTTACAGGCGGATTAGACTTAAGATATTACAAAGGATATCATTATCAACAAATTAAAGATCTCCTTGGGGGATCACATTACGAAGACGTAAGGAGGGGTACAGACACGGTTGTTTCCAGAAATATTAACAGAGAACCTTTTACCAGACTTAATGTGGGAGACAAGGTTGGATATAACGACGTGGGGGAAGTTACATGGGCTGGACTGTTTACACAGGCCGAATACGTTACAGACACTTATTCCGCTTTTGTTTCGGCCACAGCTTCTCAAAATAATTACAGACGTACCGATTATTTTCTTTATGCTGATGATGACCCTCTGCAACAAAGCGACTGGGTCAATTTCAATGCCTGGAGTTTAAAAGGTGGAGCCAATTATAATATCAACCAGTCTCATAATGTTTTTGCCAATACTGGTTATTTTACAAGGGCACCCTTTTTCAGATTTGCTTTTGTTGGATTTAGCAATGTAACCAATCCTGGTGTCGCCAATGAAAAAGTTTTCTCTACTGAACTTGGCTATGGTCTGCGTACCTCTTTAATGGCAGCAAATGTTATCCTCTATCGCACCGAGTGGCTGGATAAGGCACTGGTAAGAAACCTGGGACAGGGAACCATTGCAAACATTACCGGTTTGGATGCATTGCACCAGGGAATCGAAATAGATTTCACCCTGCGTCCTACTGATAAGTTACAAATCACAGGAATGTTTTCTTACGGTGACTGGATATGGCAAGACAATCTTTTAGCTGAAGTGTATAACGAAAATCAGGAATTTATCGACTCAATATCGGTTTATGCCGGTGGAATTCGTGTGGGTAACTCTGCACAAACAACTGCCGCCTTCGGTATCGGATATGAAGTAATTGATAATCTCAGAATTAGTTTCGATGCCAATCATTTCGACAGATTGTATGCTGATTTTAATGTTGAAGATCGCGGAGATATTGAGAACAAAGGAGTGAATTCATGGCAAATGCCTTCTTATCAACTTTTTGACCTTAATTTGCGTTACAGATTTAAAATCGCAGGTTTGGATGCCACCCTTATCTCAAACATCAACAACCTATTTAATACTGAAGCAATCAGAGATGCTACCGATGGTACCAGTTTTAATTACGATACAGCGATTGTTTATTATGGTTGGGGTCGTACCTGGACCACATCACTCAGAGTGAAGTTTTAATGATTTTGGTAATAATTTTTAATGAAATGATATGAAATACAATAAGAAAAACTTATTCCGGATTTTTTTCATAGGAATATTGCTGTTTAGTTCATGCGACCCCAATGAAGAACTTTATGAAACTATGGATAAGGAAAAACAACCTTATAATGAAAACATTCAATATACACTACAGGAAAGTGATTACGACAGATTTGGTGGTTTTGTCGAAGAATATAAGGCTTTTAATGACACCATCTCTTCTAAAGATCATATACCCGATGTATTGGGTGTCAGGTTTGTAACTTTGCGCCAGGGTAGCAACGCCATGGTAACCTATAATCAATACCTGCTCGAACCCGACTGGTGGGATGCAGGTTTTGGCTATGAACTTACCGATGAAGAACATAACAATGTTGCAGGCGCTGATGCTTTTTCACAACAAAGTAATCCACAAAGCTTACTGCCCGCATTTCTGCGAAAAAAATTCCCCAATGCACAGGAAGGCGAAACAATTTCTGTAATATACCGCTATGATACCGGAAGCGAAACAATCTTAAACCTCGATAAATATGAGCTAATTGTGTCAACATGGGTATGGAATGAAACTGTAGAGGATATACCCTATGTGGGTTACGAACTTACAGATGAAGATTATGAAAAATGGACTGGATATGTGGCCAACTTTCAAAGTTTCAATGAGGAAAACCCACCCGAAATGTATCTTCCCTCTTTTCTGAGTGCCGAATTTGCTTATGCCCCGGTAAATGCAGAACAGGTACTCAAATACAATTATTACGATGGGGAATCAACTGTGGAAAGAATTGATAAATACAACTTTGACGGAACACAATGGCACAAAGAACCATATATAGAAGAAAGATCAGAGCAATATATTTTTGGCGAGTTTGGTTGGGCTTTTGATCCTACTGTTACTTTTACCATGGGCTCTGATGATTACATGTACCTGGTTGAAATTGACCCTGTTGGACAGCAGGAATTCGAGTACAGCGACTTTGCCTATTACTATGGAGCCAGTGCTTTCTACAGTAATTTTGATATAAGATTGCTCTCCCGGAGACTAGACGAACTGGAAGATGGATCATACGCCGATCCTCAACTGGGTGAAATTTATGAAAATCAGGGCGATGAAGCCGCCAGGGAAGAAATGTTGCGCAGAATCGTTGAGGAAGGTATACCCCAACTGTTGCAGCATAAATACCCCAACGCTCAACCCGAGGTAGAGGGCATTGAAGTACATTATTTTGTCACTTTCGAAACTTTTGCCGATAACTGGGTACGCCGCAATCCTACTGCCGAATATATTTGCACAGCTGCCGGTAATCCTCCGCAATTTGAACTGGTAAATGTGGATACGGGCGAAGATGATGATGAATAAACTTTAAACATATTCTTTCTCAAAAAACCTGCATAATGGTTTTGATAAAAAAATCCATCCTGCTTTCTGGCAGGATGGATTTTTTTATGAGTGTAGTTTGAAAAGCTAAAATATAGTATTTTGCTATTGCTTACTAACTGACAAGTGTAACCACTTCGAGGGTCTAAGACCGCTCAAAGGTTTTTTTTAACCGCTTCGAGCGGTCTCCGACCGCTCAAAGGGTTTTTAGACCCAACTCTTTTATGAATTGATAAATTTCACCTCATTTCTAACAACCAATCATAAGATTACCGCTATGGGATCCGGAAAACAATAAAGTTGGCCGATCTTTATAGTACAAGATAATTTTTTCCTGACAATAATACTTTAGCACATTCAAAAAAGCACAAAAAAAGGTGATTTGTAAAAACCACCTTTTTTTGCTTATTGTCCTTGTAAAATGAACTTCTATTTCGGGTTCATTATCTTTTAATCACTTTTCTTGTTTCCACCTGTCCGTTTTCGTCAATAAAACTGATGAAATACAGTCCACTTTGCATATTTTTCATATCTACCATCAATTGGTCTGATGGGTTGCTGATCTTCTCCACCTGCTGACCGATGCTGTTTACAATGATGATCTCAGCAAAATTGCTGCTGAGTTTTATTTGTAAATGATTATTTACCGGGTTGGGATAGATGGTCATGTTATTTCCTGCAACGATTTCTTCGACATTTACATCTGCTCCGAAGTCATCGATCGATCTGGTAAATATCTGCATATCGTCTCCAAACTGGCTAACAAGTGCGATCATATCCACAGGATCAGCAGGAATATTTGTATCAAAATAATCAAGTTCTGCACTATTACTGGGGGTTCTGAAAATAGAGGACCCACTTTCGTCCGCAATGTTATAGGAGCTACTGCCGCTGAAAACTGTTTCTTCGGTATCAAAAGTAACACCTTCCACCCAGATCAGCATTGCCTGATGCCCGGGGGTAAGGTCTGCCAGTGTCATCACCTGGGGAGTCACCGTATTATCGTTTGATGTAGCAGCACCAGGGTCTTCGGCAGGAACAAACTGCAGCAATTCATTATACACACTTAAGGTACCTCGCAATCCGGTGATACCATCATAGAGATCGTATTGCGTGGTTATAATACCATCTGGATCATCTATCACAATGGCACCGGTCTCATCCTGGATGTATTTTTGGTTACGCTGTCCGTGCTGATGTGTAATGATTGCTTCCCCTGTAAGATGGTAAACCAGACTTCCGGTATCCTGCTCACGCAATGTGGCAATATCTTCTACTTCTATGGCTTCAGGCACATCCTCTACACTAAAATCATCAATATACCATTGGTGACCGTTTTCACCCTGATAATGAAAAGCAATATAAATTACCTCTCCGGCATAATCAGACAGGTCGATAACCCGTTCGTTATAACTACCTTGGTCATCAGACGATTCGTAAATCTCTTCAAATTCATCATGTATGGGGTTGCCACTTCCGGTAGAGATTTTCACTCCGCTATAAGCATAATCATCCATCAAACTATTTCTTTCGAAAAACTTGAGCAGAAGTTCGCTTTGGTCGTCAATGACCAACTGGGGCGATATCAACCAGGAATCAGCAGGTTGCCCGGCAGCAGTAAAATCATGAAATACGGCACCATCGCCTGAATTTACGATATCATCAGTATATTGCCAGTTGCCGTTGTCTCCAAAATAGTGAGACCAGTCGCCGGGAGGTACATCATCAACATCAAAACCTTCGGCAAAAGGATAGCTTGTTACGGCATTTTCGTCAACCGCAACCAATATGACAGAAACCGTAATGTCATTTCCTGATACCGAAACATTTCCATTGCGGGTATAAAAACCATCTTTTTCAACTGAATATTCATAATTGCCTGCCAAAACCTCTTCAAATACATACTCACCAGCAGCATAGCTCTCATCATCAAAAGTCACTACAGCATCGCTAACAGCATTATCCTGCTCATCTTTCACATCAAATGTTATGGTAAAAGCGGGTACACCATCAAGATAAATATCTCCAATGGAGCGGGGAAATACCTGCATATCATCACCAAACTGTGATACAATTACAATCATATCCCGGCTATCTTCTGGTATATTTGTACCAAAATAATCTAATCCGGCACTCGAATTGGGCGTACGCAGGATGCCCGTTCCGCTGGCATCGGAAATGTCATAGCTGGTGCTGGATTCAAAAACGGTTTCATCCGTATTAAATTCTATTCCATTGATGCGCACCAGCATCGACTGATCTTCGGGTGTAAGTTCATCCAGGGTCATCAAAACAGGTTCGACAGTATTGTCATTTGAGGTAGCTGCACCCGGGTCTTCGGCAGGAACAAACTGCAGCATTTCATTATACACACTTAAGGTACCTCGCAATCCGGTGATACCATCATAGAGATCGTACTCCGTGGTTATAATACCATCGTCATCATCTATAAGAATGGCATCGGTATCATCCTGGATGTATTTTTGGTTACGCTGTCCGTGCTGATGTGTAATGACCACCTCACCGGATACGGTGTAAATGGTTTCATCAACCTCCTGCTCCACCAATTCTCCAAGATTTTCCACTGTAACCTCATCCTGGGCAAATACAGTAAAAGAATTAAAAATGCCAAAACATAATGTAAAAATAATCAACGTAAATTTTTTCATGTTACTAATTTTTAGTGATTAGATTTTTGGAAATGTAAAATGTTATTTTTGTTTCAAAGCGCAAAATTAGAAAAATC
>CAYPFV010000148.1:0-7941 GCA_964410015.1 uncultured Bacteroidales bacterium | reverse complement strand
GCGCATTATAATCATGTGCGTGTGTGTCAAAAACTTTGTCATGGCTCGGTTCATTGGATTTTGTATTTAACTTGCAAACATGTTCATTTCATCACGCATAAAGTTCAATATTTCATCCACATATTTTCTGTTATTAAAAAGGCGTGGGATTTTATTTTGTCCTCCAATTTTACCTTTAGATTTCATCCATTTAAAGAAAGTATTTTTAGGTAAAGAGGTTACTTTTGGTTTTTTGAGCATTATATCAGCGGTACGTTTGGCTTCATAATCTGAATTAATATTTTGCAATTTCAGATCGAGTGCATCAATAAATTTATCCAGGCTTTCTGGTTGTTTATGGAATTCGATAAGATATTCATGGGAAGCAGAATTGTTATCTTTCACAAATACGGGTGCTGCAGTAAATTCGCTTATCACAGCATTCGTTTTCCGGCAGGCATAATCGAGCGCTTTTTCAGCATTATCAACAATCACCTCTTCACCAAATGCATTGATAAAATTACGGGTTCTGCCTGTAATCTTAATTCTGTATGGAGATATATTGGTAAACTGTATTGTGTCGCCGATCATATACCTCCAAAGCCCTGCGTTGGTAGAGATTACCAGGGCATAGTTTGTATTGGTTTCTACCTGTTCAAGAGTAAGTGTTTTGGGGTATTCTTTACCGATTTCGGCAGTAGGGATAAACTCATAAAATATACCATAATCGAGCATTAACAACATTTCATCGGAATGTGCCCGGTCCTGAATACCAAAAAAACCTTCTGAGGCATTATAAGTTTCCATATACCACATTTGATCTGAAGGAATAAGTTTCTTGAACTGCTCACGGTAAGGAACAAAACTTACGCCACCATGAATAAAAAGTTCCAGATTAGGCCAAACTTCCAGAATATTATTTCTACCCGTGATCTCCAAAACTTTTTTTAGTAGTACCAGGTTCCAGGAAGGGACCCCACTCAGATTGGTAACATCTTCCTTGATAGTGGAATGTGCAATTTTATCGAGTTTTACTTCCCAGTCATCCATCAATGCTATGGATAGGTTTGGTGTGCGCATCAATTCTGCCCAAAAAGGAAAATTTTGCAGAAGTATAGCAGATATATCGCCAAAATAAGAACGACTGTTAAACTCACTTACACTGTGGCTCCCTCCCATCACAAGTCCTTTTCCTGAAAATATTTCGGTATTAGGTCGGAAATTGCAATACAGCGAAAGCATATCTTTACCTCCTTTAAAATGACAATCTTCAAGAGATTCATTACTAACGGGAATAAATTTACTTTTATCGCTTGTTGTACCACTCGATTTAGCATACCATTTAATATCAGTAGGCCACAAAAGATTATTCTCCCCTTTTCTCATTCTTTCAATATAGGGTTTTACCTGATCATAGTCCTGCACAGGAATGCGCTCCTGAAATGTTTTCACATCCTTAATGCTTCTAAAATCATACTTTTTACCAAATACAGTGTTTCTTGCTTTATCCAGCAAGTCAAACAATAAATCATTTTGAACCTCATAGGGGTTTTCTATAAAATATTCTATTTGAGAGACTCTCTTTTTTAGAAACCAGGAGATTACAGAATTGAGAATTGCGGGCATACTATAAAAATTAAATTGTTTTCGATAAAAGCAAAAATAATAAATATGATCTTGTAAAAAAATTAATTATAAAATCTTTTCACTTCATTTCAGATGGTAATCAATAAAAACGATTTGCCTCTGCAAAAAGTGTATGATTCTCCATCCGGAGACATAAAAAACTTATCGGATAAAATGAGATCGAAAAAGCAAAATTTTCATTTATACTTGCGAATTTTGCTTAGGTTTGCAACAAAAACAATGATCGGTTTCCCAAATTGCAAAATAAACCTTGGCTTACGAATTAAAGAAAAAAGAGATGATGGTTTTCATGAAGTAGACACGATAATGTATCCTCTTCAGTTAAAAGAATCGCTTGAAATCGTACCATCGGTAAATGACTTTATAGAATTTTCCTCATCAGGTTTAGCAATTCCTGAAAACGGAAAGATGAACCTTTGTGAAGAAGCTTTTACCATTTTACGGGAAAAATTCAGGATACCTTATGTAAAGATTCATTTACTTAAGAAAATACCCATCGGGGCAGGATTGGGGGGTGGTAGTGCGGATGCCGCCTTCACGCTATTGCTGTTAAAAAAACTTTTTCATTTACAAGTAAGCGATCAGGAGATGTATAGTATGTCTTCCAGACTGGGTAGCGATGTAAGTTTTTTTTTAAAGAACCAACCTGTTATCGCAACTGGTAAGGGTGACCAATTGAGAGATTGCAATTTAAGCCTCAAAGGAAAACATCTGGTGTTGGTTGTAAAACCTTTACACATAAGCACATCAGAAGCATATGCAGGTATAAAACCATCTGGCATTAAGGTTACAGCTGCTGAAGAATTAGCTTTACTTTCTATAGAAAAATGGCGTGATCTCATGATCAATGATTTTGAAGACCATATTTTCGCTAAATACCCCATTCTTAAAAATCTGAAAGAAAAGATGTATGCCTTAGGTGCTAATTACGCAAGCATGAGCGGAAGCGGTTCTTCAATATATGGCATTTTTCCTGATGCCCCTCCTGGTAACATAAAGGAGTTTTTTCCTGACAGTTTTATATGGCAGGAGCAACTTACCATTTAATTCTTGTAGAAGTTTTCTGAAAGCTAACGTCAAAAATGCGGAATTGGAATCAGAAAGTTTACCAGTTTACAAAAGGGCAAGTGGTAATTATCAGTCTGCAGAATTAACCATGCCTGAACAAGATTAACCATTTGACTATCAGGTGAAATATTCTTTTTTTAAATCGGAGAACTTTTTTTCACCATTGAAGAAATAATTCTTGACTATACTTTTCCGGTATATACCCTTAACTTTTACATCAGGTAATGCATTATATTTCTTCCTGTTTGCTTTTATCATAGAAAAAGCAGCAAAAAGTGCTTTCCAAACTGCAATAAAATCTTTGGTTTGCCCCTTGAAAAGAAACACAAAAGCAGCCAACTGATCAAGAAGGATACGGATAATAAAAAGTGGAATAAACCGTGAATTGTTAAGATTTTTCGCCAACATATAATGACTGTTTCTGAAATTAAGAAAAGTTTTATATGGATTATTTTTGGGCAGGGTACCTCCCCCCACATGATAAACGACTGATTTGGGGTATGAAAACACACGCCATCCTTTTCTTTTGAGCCTCCAGCACATATCTACCTCTTCCATATGTGCAAAAAAATCATCATCAAACCCGCTCACCTCATAAAAAGCTTCAGACCTTAAAAAAAGGCAGGCGCCACTGGCCCAAAAAATTTCCACTGGGTTGTCATACTGACTATCATCCTTCTCGAGGGTATCAAATATTCTCCCCTGGCAAAAAGGATATCCCAGGTAATCAATAAATCCTCCTGAAGCGCCAGCATATTCAAAAAATTGCGGATGATAATAATTAAGTATTTTGGGTTGGCAGCAAGCAATGGTTTTATCATCATCCATAAAATCAACAATCTTTTCTATCCATCCACCGGTAACCAGTATATCAGAATTAAGCAACACAAAAAACTCAGCACTAATTTTTTGCAGTGCTTTGTTATATCCGCCGGCATATCCATAATTCTTGTCTAATAAAATCATATTGACCTGCGGATAATATTTTTTTAAAAAGGAAACAGAGCCATCAGTAGATGCGTTGTCAGCAACAAAAATTTTGGCATAGGGCGGAAGAGTAGAAACAACAGCAGGTAAAAATTCATGCAAATATTTTTCGCCGTTCCAATTCAAAATTACCACTGCTAATCGCATATCATACATAGGGTTTCATTCAATTTGTTTCACAGTTAAAATCATGATTTTGCATTGTTGCCCGTTGTTTTCTCCAGATAAGACATGCAGAGAAATGCACTACAAACAGCGCTATTCATAACAGGTTTACAAAAACAATAAATTGCCGACAAAATTATATTTTTTCTTGTCGGGAATAATTTTTTTTGTACTTTTGCCCCCGGAGAGATGGCAGAGTGGTCGATTGCGGCGGTCTTGAAAACCGTTGAGGGTAACACCTCCGGGGGTTCGAATCCCTCTCTCTCCGCCAATAAAAAAACCATGACGATGTCATGGTTTTTTTTATTTAGTGCCTGCAAGAAAACACTTGTTTTTTGTGTCTTTGATAAGAAATCGTCAAAGACAAGGCTTTCGAAGTTTTTGAATCTAAGGAGTTTACTTTTCGTAAATGACTGGTTCATCTGTTTATAATTTGATTAAATAGGTTAGATGGAGCTCGCCAAAAGTCTGACTGCATGCTTTACATGCCCTGCATTATAATCATGTATGTGTGTAATCATCTTTGTCATGGCTCGGTTCAAAAACGAGAATAACCAGTATTTGGGGTTTTCTTGCAAAGACTATTTACTACTAATGTAACGTATTTTGTTCAAGGTTGCGATATCAATTCAGTACAACCAAACCCCAAATAGTTTAATTCACCAAATCCTCCGTTCAATCCGATTTTAAGTAATTCAACAGGCGCATTAACCACATAATCAAAAACATACCCTTTTACTGATTTTTGATGAAGGGTATCAGTTTTAATCTTAATAATTTTGGATTTAGGTTTTGATTTCAATTGAAACTGCAAATCCGATAAATTAGTTAAAGTATTGGATGCTCCACTACCCATAAATTTGATCAGATTGGCATATTTAAACATCAGATTTTTAAAAAAATGTTTATCAAAATCTTTCTGCTCAGGCGAGATATAAGGTCCATCTGCATTTGCTTTTTCAGAAATAAGCATTGGAGAAAGGCAGCGAAAAGCATGTTTCCTCTTATTTTTCAGGTTTTCATTTACCTTTTCAAGTCGATCAACCTTAAAGATAACTTTTCCTGATTTGTCGCCAATTTTAAACTCCTGATTTTCAAATACTGGATAAACAAAGGGTTCAATTTCTTCATCAGCATAAAATGAAAGGATCATACTGGCATTATCATTTTGAATCAATAGTTTATCTTGATGTGTTTTATATTCTTCAAAAATGATATCCGAAAATGTGAACAATCTAAACTCACCATTTTCATTCATATAAGATTTATTTTTCAACCATTGTGTGAACTTATCACTTTGAAAGTGCAACATTTTATAAATCCAGGAAGAAAATTCTACATGATAATTGGCAGGTAATACAAATGGGTTTTGTCCGACCAATTTAAAATCTATTTTAAAGCGCATGATTGTTATAACTATAGATTTTGTATGTTAAAAACGAATCAGATACTAAGTATTTAAATGTATGCCAAAAGGAGAATATAACAAAAAAGCCACCCAGTAAATAACCAGGTGGCTTTTTAAATATTTGTTTAAAGAAAAGCATTATCGCTTATTTTTTTTATTGAAGCGCTTGTTCAAATTCAGCTCTTGAAAAATACTCAATAAATTCCCGGTCTATTTCAGCTTCTTCCTTCATTGAAGCATCCAAGCTTATGGCTTTTTCAAGATTCTCAAACACCATTGAGTCATTGTTTCTGCGAGCACCAACAACAGCTTTCAGATAGGCAACCTGGGCAGTTTCTGGAGCACACTCGAGATTAGTCATAGCAGCGTCCATATCATCGTTCATCATGTGTGCAAGGGCAACATTTCCTGTACATGTTCGACCTGCAAACGAGGTTAGCGCTGCCTGATAATCACCTTTGAGAATCATCATAATACCAACATTGTAATCAACATCAATACCCTGTCCCTGGGCAGCTTCAAAGTAAGACAAAGCATTTTCTATATCTTTTTCCCAAGAGGCAACAACGCCAAGATTGTTCTGAACATGTCCGTTGTTGGGTGCGAGTTGATTTGCTTTTTCAAGGTCTTGCGCAGCTTCTTCTTTGTTGCCCATTGCCAGATTTACATAAGCAGCATTATTAAAGCCTCTGTAATCCTGTGGGAAAAGTCGTTTTGCATTGTTATAAATTTCCAGCTTTTTAGGCATATTTGATTCATCAACCATAGTAGCAGCGTAAAGCAATTCTTTCACGTCTAGTTCAGCAGGGTTTTCTGTTGCCAGCATTGCAATTTCTTCATCAGATTTTTTGGGTTCATAAAGCGTGACTACCAATTGAGCTCTACGAAGCGGTTTGAGAAGTTCTTCTACTTCATCATAAATTACAGTCATATCCTTGATTCTTTTTTCTCTTTCGGCAGGTTCAAGCTGAGAATTGATAACGTTAGCGATTGCTTGTTTATCCTGAATATCGGAAGCATTGAGTGATTCCATAAAACCGTCAAAATCTTCACCTTTTGCAGAAACAATAAGATCGGGCACATTAAGCATAGTATCTAAATCATTTTCAATCCTCTCAATAAGTCTTTCAACATATTCAGTTGCTGATTCAGCACGATTTTCTGAGAGTTCTTCATTGTAAGCAACTTCTCCTTCAGGAGAGGCCCAAGCACTTATTTCAAGAGATTGCACTTTCCATTGTCTTTCAAGGAATTCGGTAAAATCTTCAATTTTTTGCTGTGCTTCATCATCTCTGTTGAGAGAAAATCTCCAGTTGACGTTATGTCTCATGTAATCAAAATAGATATTGGCAGTTTCAGAGACGAAAGTTTCTTTTTCATAACCGTGGGGAGCGAGCGCAAGATCCTGATCATTGTCAACTCTCTGCGAAGTTACAATAACACCATCAGCGACTTTTACTTCCGGCAAACTTACCGATTCGTCGGCATCGCCTTCACGATAGACATCAGCGCGCAAAACAAGTTCTGATTCTTTAAACTCTTCCTGGAAAGGAACAACTTCAGAAAAAGAAAATGTGGTAGAAGAATTTCTGTTTATAACGGTACCTTCTCCTGAGGTCTTTTCTCCTCTGAGATAAACTACATCCAATTCTTTTTCACCACCGTCATACTTCAAAACTGGTAACAACTCAACTTTAGCATTGGGATGAAAATATTTTTCACTGACACTACCAGTTACTTCAATTGCCACTTCTCCGCCATGATTTTCCAGGGGATTGGTTTCGGGTGTAAAACTCACACCTTCACCGTATTCTTTGATCATTTTATTCAGTCCACAACTGCTTAAAAATGCTACGGTGATGAGCAGTACTGCTAAAACTCTAACGTTGATATTCTTCATAATAGTTTTAATTTATATTAAATTACTCTTTGTTTTTGAGGGTTTTATGTACGATTTAGATTATTTTGAATTTATCAGCATGCAAATATAGAAAAAATAAACTCGCTCTCATATATTTACGCACTATACCTACTTATTGTTTCGTTTTTTTAAGATTTTAAATACAATACAATCAAAATGATTACGCTTTTGCAAAGTAACGAAATAATTTAACAAATAAGAAACGTCAAATAATAAATTATTCAAAAGATAACTTTATCAATTATTTTTTGAAACAGACCCGAATCTCAGGCATTTACTGATCAGAAAAAACATTCCTTACATTCACAGTTTAAAATGGTCTTAGAAAATGATTATTTTGATAATTCTTAAATCTGATCTGAAAAGTTTTTCCCAACCAAATACTGCGTTATTCTCGTTTTTGAACCGAGCCATGATAATACTATTGACACACAAGTGGATGATTATAATTGGGCAATACGGTAAAAAATACAAAACTGGAATTTTGGCGGTTTTGTAATTTTCTCCGTGTTGCGAAATAATAATCATCCGAGTGTGTGTAAAAATTTTTTTCATGGCTCGTTTCATTAAATGATTAAAATGACTTTTTGTAGTAAATCCATAATTTATTAATTTAAAGTGTTGAACGAAGTCCTCTGATCAACTAAAAAATTCTGGATAAAAACTTTTGTGATTAAAAAAAATAGTCTTACATTTGCACTCCTTTTTTGAGCAAGGCCCGTTCGTCTAGGGGTTAGGACGCCAGGTTTTCATCCTGGTAGCAGGG
>CAYPFV010000147.1:0-8009 GCA_964410015.1 uncultured Bacteroidales bacterium | reverse complement strand
GAGGTCATTGAAAAAGTAAAAACCAAAGATCATACTGCCCAGATCATTGAATAAAAACCTATGATTGTTGGATTGTTGGATTGTTGGATTATTTTTATCAGTAAACTTTTGATTTTTTTCAATTCAACTCTCCAACATTCCTTAACCTTAACTATACAATTACAATTCATTTTACATATTACTTAAAGTGTTTTTCTTCCTTCCTCATTACATCCAGACCCCAAATGCCCAAATTACTCTTTTCCTATTGCCATTTACAACCAGTCATTTTATTCTCATCGAAATTTTTTTTATAACTTCTTTACTTGATTTTTTTTGCTGAATTTTTTACCTTTCTAAAAGATTAATTCTGCAATCATGGGATATGAGTTGGAAAGATTACTTTTATTATAACAAAACAGAAAGAAATGGAATCATCGTTTTGTTGTTTCTTATTATTTTGGTTATTTTTATCCCCTTCACCTATCCTTATTTTTTCAAAAAAGAAGTGATTGATTTTTCTGATTTTGATCGCAAAGTGAGAGAAAGTCAGAAAATACAAGAGGAGTATCTTGCTGCTCTGGAATCGGCCAAAGCCCGGTCTGCTGTTCGTAATTATGAAAAAGAAAAAGAAAAGGAGACTGTGAATTTAAACCCCTTTGCTTTTAATCCTAATACGCTCGGAAAAGATGGATTTGAAAAAATGGGGTTGCCAGAATGGGTGATAAGTAACATTGTAAATTACCGGGAAGCAGGGGGACGTTTCAGATACCGGGAGCAATTGAAGAAAATTTACACGATCGACGAGGAACTATACGCACAGTTGGAAGATTTTATTGATTTACCCAGGAAAAAAGACCTTCCCGAACCTAATCCACCAGGCATTTCATCCACAAAAGATACTTTCTCAACAAAGAATGACGCTGAGAAATTTGCAGATATTGTAATTGAAATCAATACATCCGACACCCTGCAGTGGCAAAAACTAAGAGGGATTGGCCCGGTTTTCAGCAAAAGAATTGTTGCCTATCGCAAACTATTGGGCGGATATTATGATGTGAATCAGTTAATGGAAGTATATGGTATGGATTCAATAAGATACAATCAAATACTTCCTTATTTGGAAATCGATACCCTGGAAATTAAAAAAATAAATTTGAATAGTGCTGATTTTGTTACCCTTGTAAGGCATCCTTATTTGAACAGAAACCAGGTAAACTCTATCCTGAAAATAAGACAAACCCATGGAAATTATAAGATCCCTTCTGATATAAAAAAATCTCACCTGATCTCCGATTCCCTTTATAATAAAATAAGACCTTATTTGAGTGTCCAGTGAAAATTTTAAAACATTATTTGAGGGGGTAAGAATAAATAGTGTTTTGTTTTACAGGTGGTTATCTTCGCTAAGTTCTTCCTTAAGAAAACATAATCGGGGTGAGATGCAAACCGTTTCACAATCTGTGAAATATTTTTGAATTTTCTCTTTTAAACGTTTAAACAAAATCAAAACGATATTGTTATTTAGACAAAGTCTTAATTAAAATAGTGCAAAATCATTTATTATTCTTTCAAACAATTGAAAATTAAAACCATTGAAGCCATGGCAAAAAGCAAGAAATTTATTTTGGCGGGATTCTTATTTTCAGGGTTGTTTATTATATCCTGTAATCCTGCAACAGAGACAAGAGAAGAGAAAAAAGACCAGGTCATAGAAGATGTGGGATCAAATTTAGAAACTAACAATTTAGAAATTAAAAAATTAAATTTACCTATGGAAAACGGAAAACACACTTTACCAGGTTTAGATTATGCCTATGATGCACTCGAGCCTAACATCGATGCTCAAACAATGGAAATCCACCACACCAAACATCATCAGGCATACATTAACAAACTCAATGATGCCATTGAAGGTACTGATAAAGCTGAGATGGATTTGGAAGATATTTTGAAAAACATCAGTCAGCATCCTGTTGCAGTAAGAAATAATGGAGGTGGACACTGGAACCATACTTTTTTCTGGAAGATTATGTCGCCTGATGGTGGTGGCAAACCAGGCACAAAATTACTGTCTGCCATTGAAAGTAAATTTGAGTCTTTCGAAAAATTCCAGGAAGAGTTTACCAATGCAGGTATTACCCGTTTTGGTAGCGGATGGGCTTGGTTGGTAGTGGATGAAAATGGTGAACTTCAGGTTACCAGCACACCTAACCAGGACAATCCATTGATGGATGTTGCCGATGTTAAAGGTAATCCTGTTCTTGGCGTTGATGTTTGGGAACATGCCTATTACCTGAAATATCAGAACCGTCGACCGGAGTATCTGAACAGTTTCTGGAACGTAATAAACTGGAATGAAGTTGAAAGATTATATGATGAATTAGTTCAATAATTTTGATTAAGGGTGATGATAAACCGGTATTCGAAAGGATACCGGTTTTTTTATTCACATATGAGTGAAATGAGACACAGAAGTACTTTCCCTGATATTTTTTTGATTATTTTCGTTGTCAGGATAAGAACATATTCCTAAAGGAATGAATAAGTTTATTTTTGGTTTTTGACCAGTTTCAGACAAATAAACACAAGTAACACAGGAAAATTATTTTTATCGGAAGTGCGCTTGATTTTACCTTACTTCTACTTTACAGTTATTCCGTTCACTTATAACCATGACTGGCAAAAACCAACATATCTTCCCGGTTATTTCCCTGATTTTTTTGATTTAAAATTAAGATTATGAAATTAAAATCTACCATTTCCATCATCACGTTTCTGAATTTTTTTTTCATAGCCTGCCAGGAGGAGTCTGTAAATCCTGAGGTATTGCATAACATGCCATTATTAGATCATCAACAAAGCATCGGAACGTTGATCGGGTTTAATGAAGCACATCCTCAGCAAACAGAAGATTCTATTGCTGCCCGATGGGAAGAGGCAGTTCAGAAAGGGATGAAAATAGCGCGTTTACAGATCGACTGGCCCGACCTGGAACCAGAAAAAGACAACTATAACAAAGAGCTGCTTCGAAGTATGTTGCTGGATCATCAGCAACAGGGGTTACAGACATTTCTGCTGATTTCGGTTTACGACAGTGAGGGGATTGTTGTGCCCGGTTATCTTGGGAATGTTAGTATTGGGAGCAGCAACCTGCATGAAAGATTTAACAAATTAATGGATTGGGTAATCCCCATGCTGATCGATTACGATGGATTTTTAATTTCCATTGCAAACGAACCCGATAATGAAATGAATGAAGTTACCGGACTTGCCGCGCAAATCGTCACCTTTTTAAAGCAATCAAAAGAATATATCCATGCTATTGATCAAAGGATGGCGGTTACCATCACTTTAGCCGAGGGAGGACTGGATTCAAATATCAGTGGCGTGGATGCCATCCTTAAAGAGGTGGATATTGCCTGCTGGAATTTTTACGGGTCTAAACTTGCAGCAGGTCCTCCCTGGTACCTTGTTCAGGATGAGCAGGAAGTGAAAAGTGATATCAAACGAATGGTAGAAGCATCTGAAGGAAAACAAATAGTAATACAGGAACTGGGATTATGGAGTGGAGGAGCTATACTGAACAGTTCTCCGGAGCTGCAAAAGAGGTTCTTTGATGTGTTTTTCTCTGAAATGGAGAAAGAAGAAAGAATCAGGGCTGCATTTGTTTTTCAATTGGTAGATTGGTCGCCTTTTGCCACGGGTGTTATGTTGAGTTTGTTTGAAGAGGGAGAGGTTCCGCAGAGTTTTTTGGATGCATTTGCAGAATCACTGAGAACCATAGGATTGATCCGTTATGAAGATGGGCAACGAAAACCAGCCTGGGATACGTTTACTTCTTATCTTGAAAAGCAACATCCATAAAAAATCCCCATTTTATAATTATCTCGGTGCGGTCGAATAATTATTTTTTATAACTTGCCGGTAAAAACAAAAAATGGCAAAGAAATACAATTTTGATGAGATCATAAACCGTGAAGGAACTCATTGTGTAAAATATGATCTTCGAAAGGATTATTTTGGAAATGCTAACGTGATACCCATGTGGGTGGCGGATATGGATTTCCGTACCCCTGATTTTGTTATGGAGGCCATTAGAAAAAGAGCACAGCATGAAATTTTGGGATATACCATTCACCCGCCCTCTTTTTTTCAATCCATCATCGATTGGAATCTGAGAAGGCATCAATGGCAGATTAAAAAGGAATGGATCGCTTTTAGTCCGGGTGTGGTGCCTGCTATAAACATGTTGATTATGGCACTGTCAGATCCCGGCGATAAAATCATCATTCAACCCCCGGTTTATCACCCTTTTTTCCACGCTATTACCAATCACAACCGAGAAATCGTAAAAAATCCTTTGGTATTAAAAAATGGACGTTTTTGTATGGATTTGGATGATCTTAAGAATAAGATTGATAAAAAGACCAAATTGCTGATTCTCTGCAGTCCTCATAATCCAGGAGGAAGTGTTTGGAAAAAGGCAGAATTGAAAGCACTGGGCGATATTTGCAAAAAACATAATATCACAATTATATCCGATGAGATTCATGCCGACCTTACCCTTTTTGAAAACAAACATATTCCTTTGGCAAGTATATCAGATGAATTGGCAGAAATAACCATTACCACAATGGCACCGAGCAAAACTTTTAACCTTGCTGGTCTTGGTACTTCCTATGTAGTAGCTTCTAACCCCCGTCTTTTACGGCGTTACAACAAGGTTCTCGATCAAGTGCATGTAGGCATGGGGAATATTTTCGGAACGGTGGCCCTGGAAGCTGCTTATACCCATGGTGATAACTGGCTTGCAGAATTACTGGAGTATGTTCAGAATAATATAATCTATATGCAGGAGTTTGTAAAAACACTTATGCCTATGCTTGATGTAATTGTACCGGAGGCCACCTATTTGGTTATGATCGATTTCAGGAAATTGAGCCTGTCGGCAAAAGAGTTGGAAAAGCTTCTTATTGTCAATGCAGGCGTTGGGATGAATGAAGGTACTTCTTTTGGTATTCAGGGCAAAGGATTCCAGAGAATGAATGTAGCATGTCCGCGCTCCGTGCTCAAACAGGCTCTTGTAAACCTGGAGATGACTGTAAGGGAAATTGGGTGGTATCGAAATGTAGTAAACAAAAAGCAGTAAGATAAAGGTGAAAACTTGCCGTCCGGGTCATACCGGTAAAACGGTGATTCTCTTAATTGCCTGGAATAAGTTGATAAAATAAAAGCGACTGCTCAGTGTTATAATAATCTTTTGGATCAACGCTATTGTAAGGCATGGTGCAATCATTCCACTTCCTGATATTTTTGTTTATTGAAAGTTATTACGCTAAAGTACTCATCAGGATCATGCGTTTAATATAAATGCTTTTTCTATCATGCCAGGGCTTTATGCTTCCTTTATTGAACCTGATATCATAGGTAGGGTTTTCCAGTCGTTGCCGGATTTGTCTGGGTACATAAATGGTATCTTTGGGTGATGATACAGATTCAGGAACAGGTTTAGGAGAATTAACTTTTTTTTCAATATTGTCTGAAGGATATGCTTTCAGCATGACGATCAGCAAAGCAATAAAGACAAGAAGTTTTGTAAAAAAAAACCGGAAATTTGAGTATTTTTCTTCCATTTTGCCTCTGTTTTAATCTAATCTGAAATTAAGACCGTAAAAATAATAAAAAAATCAAATACCATTGAACTTGTCCTGAAAAAAAAACTCCTGATCTTCTGAAAGAATAAAATTCATCGAAAAAAAAACCGGTACTTTCTGAAAAGCACCGGTTTTTAAAAAGAAAAATCCAATAAATTTTATGCAAACGCTTCCAAAGATTTTTTGATGATTTCCACGCATTCGCTGAGTTGTTCTTTTGAGATCACCAATGGAGGAGCAAATCGGATAATATCACCGTGCGTGGGTTTTGCGAGCAATCCGTTTTCTGCCATTTTAAGGCATACATCCCAGGCTTCTTTTCCATTTTTAGGTTTAATCACAATAGCATTGAGCAATCCTTTACCCCTTACAATAGAGATCATATCCGAATTAATATTTCTTAATTCCTGGCGTAAAAATTCTCCAAGTTCCTGAGCTCTCTGCGCCAGATTTTCCTCTTTGATCACTTCGAGGGCTGCTACTGCTACACGGGCGGCCACCGGGTTGCCTCCAAATGTAGATCCGTGTTGTCCTGGTTTGATCACCATCATAATATCATCATTGGCAAGTACGGCAGAAACCGGATACATACCTCCACTAATCGCCTTTCCGAGTATGAGAATATCTGGTTTTACGTTTACATGATCACATGCCAGCAGTTTTCCCGTGCGTGCTATTCCTGTTTGCACTTCATCGGCAATGAAAAGTACATTGTGCTTTTCGCAAAGTTCTTTTGCTTTGGGCAGGTAGGTATCGCAGGGAACAAAGACACCTGCTTCACCCTGTATGGGTTCTACAAGGAAGCCTGCTACATCAGGATCTTTAAGTGCTTCTGCCAGTGCATCGCTATCATTGTAAGGGATACGAACAAATCCGGGCGTAAACGGTCCATAGTCTCCATAACCATCAGGATCGTTAGAAAACGATACAATGGTAGTAGTTCTTCCATGGAAATTGTTGTCGCAGACAATGATTTTGGCTTTGTTTTCGGTAATTCCTTTTTTATTATAGGCCCATTTACGGGTTAGTTTAATTGCAGTTTCAACAGCTTCGGCGCCTGTGTTCATGGGTAAAACCTTATCGAAACCAAAATAATCTGTTACATATTTTTCGAAACGGCCCAGCACGTCATTATGAAAAGCGCGCGATGTGAGTGCAAGTGTTTTGGATTGTTCTATCAGTGCTTCCACAATTTTAGGGTGGCAATGCCCTTGATTAACAGCAGAATAGGCAGACAGGAAATCATAATACCTTTTTCCTTCCACATCCCATACATGTACTCCTTTGCCTTTGTGTAATACTACCGGTAGCGGATGATAATTATGTGCACCATGCTTATCCTCCAAATCCATCAACTGTTGCGAACTCATTTTCTCAGTCATTACTGTACTCATATATTATTCTCCTTTGATATTTAAATGAAACTCTTGTTTTAATTAGGTTGTGTTAATATGTGCGCAAATATAGGAAAAAGGTTTCGATTTACTAACCCAAGGGTAAACATATTTTTCTGAAAACTAAAAGATTGGTTAAACCCATTACTATATGAGGTAAATAGAGATTTAAACCGATGAATTTAAAAATCTCTTTTTAAGGGGAGGGGTGGGCAACATGCAGCTGTCTTTTTTTCCAAACCACTTATAACGGTTTTTACTGATAAACATATAAACCGAATCCCGCAGAAATGCAGGTATAATACGGAAAGCAGATAATAAGGAATAGGGGAAATCTAATTTTGCCGCTATCCGAAGCGCAGCATCCGATCTTTGAAAAACTTCTCCTTTTTCGTAGTAGATAACCGAATCGTAATATTCATTTTCAGGGTATTCTTCACCGAGTATTTCTTTACTTATCTTCCATTGCAGCGAGGCAAAGTGGAAAATTTTATGCTTGTCGTGCCTGATGATGAAATTTACTGAACTATTGCAAAGGTTGCAAACGCCATCAAAAAATACGATATGGTCTGGTATGTTGCTCATAAGGAATTGTTTATTTGGTTTTCAGACAACATTCTTTACAGTATTATTTATTCGTTTGGTTGGTGGTTGGATTTATTAGAACCATTCGCGTTGGAGTAAATATTGTTATCATAGCTCGGTTCATTATGGAATCGTTATCCAAAGAAAAAAATGAATTGATGAGCCCACTCTAAAAAGTCAATTATCCACAGATTACACAGATTCACACAGATGTTAAATTCTGACAATCAGTGGGTTTGAAAATAGAAAATGAACACTAATTTGCCGAAAACAAGTTTTCGGAGTGGACTCATTGATCTGATATTAAGATATAAACAGGTATCTGTTGTTGTTGGTTCATATCAAATGATTTTCTGAAGAATGATTTTTTATATTATCCGCTTGAATTATTTTG